>JAHBTM010000023.1 GCA_019638635.1 Ferruginibacter sp.
TCCTATTTGCAGTAGTATCCTGCAGTTCCGCGAATTAACGAAACTCCGGTCTACTTACGTGGATGCGTTACCGTTATTAATACATCCGGTTACGCACAGGGTTCATACTTCCTATGCACAGGCTATTGCAGTTACGGGCCGGCTAAGCAGTGTAAATCCGAACCTTCAAAATATTCCCGTTCGCACCGATCGTGGAAAGGAAATCAGAAAAGCATTCATTCCGCGCAATGAAAATTATGTATTGCTGTCGGCCGATTATTCACAAATTGAACTTCGTATTGTAGCAGCTATCAGCGGCGATGAAAATATGTGTGCCGCTTTCCGTGATGGGAAAGATATCCATACCGCAACGGCCGCAAAGGTATTTGGGGTAGAAGAGTCAGCGGTCACCAAAGAAATGCGTTACAAGGCCAAGAGCGTGAATTTTGGAATTATATACGGACAAGGTGCCTTCGGACTGGCAGAGAATCTGAAAATACCACGGGCTGAGGCAAAAGCCATCATCGACAATTATAAAGCACAGTTTTCCGGAATTCAAAAATATATGGACAACACCATCGAATTTTGTAAGAATAACGGTTACGTGCAAACGATTATGGGCCGTAAACGCTGGTTGAAAGACATCCAAAGCAGCAATTTTACCGTGCGGGGATTTGCTGAAAGGAATGCCATCAACTCTCCGATTCAGGGCACTGCTGCCGACATGATTAAAATGGCCATGATTCGAATCCATCGGGAACTGAAACAAAAGAAATTAAAAACCCGTATGCTCCTTCAGGTACACGATGAGTTGGTTTTTGATGTGCCCTCCGATGAACTGGCATTGGTGAAACCCCTGATTATATCCAACATGGAAAATGCCCTGGAGCTTCCCAACGACGTACCCGTTGTAGCAGAAACCGGCTCCGGCACCAATTGGCTGGAAGCTCATTAATCTACCCAAAGAACCGCTTCATTGACCCATCACCGTTTTGGATAGAAAAGGCCAAACAGCGCAATATTTTTTTATATTATGCTTATTTGATATACTTTTAACACTTAAAACCTTCAACAATGAAATCAATATGTATCCCCCTGATTGCAGCAACTGTATGGTTATGCAGCTGCGCTGAAAAAAAAGCAGAAACGCCGGTGACTGAAACACCCGCTCCTGCTGTAGCAGAAACACCGGAAGTGAAAGACATACCGGATTCCGTAAAAATGCAAAACTGGCAGGCTTATATGACGCCGGGCGACATGCACAAAATGATGGCCTCCTGGGATGGAAAATGGGTGGATAGCATGACCATGTGGATGGCTCCCGGTGCACCACCTGAGAACTATGTTACCAACTCAGAAATTAAATCGGTTATGGGTGGCCGTTACAGCACCGCAACACACAGAGGCAATATGATGGGAATGGATTTTGAAGGATTGAGCACCATGGCGTGGGACAATCAGCGTAAACTTTTTATCAACACATGGATAGATAATTTTGGCACCGGTGTTTCCGTACTCGAAGGCCCATGGGATGAAGCTACTAAAACCATTACCCTGAAAGGTAAAATGCTAGATCCATCATACGGAGATGGCCGCATGTTAGATTACCGCCAGGTCATTACCCTCATTGATAACAATACACAAAAGTTTGAAATGTACCACGTTGGTGCTGATGGTAAGGAAACCAAGAATATGGAAATTATATCCCGTCGCAAGTAAAGGATATACATTGAATGCTAAACGTCGTGTTATACACGGCGTTTTTTTATGACCTTTGCACTATGACGAAGCCTGCTTTGATTTATTGTTATGATGCTTATTGCGGATGGTGTTATGGTTTTAGTCCCGTCATCCAGAAAATTGCCGCCACGTTTCAAAACCAGTTAGACGTGGAGGTGCTGAGCGGCGGAATGATGCTGCCAGAAAAACCCGTGCATATTAAAACCACTGCCGGTTACATTGCTACGGCATATAAACAGGTAGAGGAGACAACAGGCATCCGGTTCGGGCAAGACTACCTCTGGCATATTATGAACCCGGAAGACAGCGACTGGTTTCCGCATTCCGAGAAACCGGCTATTGCATTATGTATCATCAAATCATTGTATCCTGAACGCGCACTGGAGTTTGCTACCGGTGTTCAATATGCACTGCATTTTGAAGGAAGAGATTTAACGGATGATGAAGCGTACCGGCATATGTTGGATACATATGGCATATCGGCAGAACATTTTTATGAAAAACTACACAGCGATGCATTTAAAGAAGCTGCGTATTATGATTTTGCCTTGGTGAAACAACTTCAGGTTACCGGTTATCCTACAGTATTCATTCAAACAGAAGAACTGAAATTCCATATGGTAGCACGGGGGTATACCGACTACAATACACTTGAAAAGAGGATTCAATTGGTGCTGGAAACATAGCACTAATCCCTTTGTTTACCTTTTCTGGAACGCTTTTGAAACATTTTGTACAGGGTGGTATCGAAATGCTGTACCTGTTGCGCATTACAGATGGAACGCACATCGCCCAGATGTTTCAACATCATTCTTTGCGCCTCCAGTTGCTTATTTGAAAGTTTCTGCGCCGCAACATCCAGTGCACTATCTGTAAATCCATCTACCGTGAGCTGCTGATATACTTCGTTTATGCCTTTACGTGAGTCTTTCATCAAACCCTTCATAATATCCTGATGTAGTTTGTACGTACTGTCATATATATCCATCTGTTTCTGGTCAAACCCTACTTCCTTCATGAGGTATTCCTTCATCCGGCTACCCGAACGCTGCATCGGTTTCTTGTCTGCATTATATAGCATGGCCAACGTAGCAATATTGGCTATCAACAACACCACAATGATTAATATCAACATCTTACTTCTCTTCATGGCTCCATATTTTCAGCATTATAAATATCATAGGAATAAAAATCAACTGGTTCTGCAGAAGCAATGACATTGCCAGCCGGTACAGCATTACCCTTAAAAATAATAAGGGCATTAATGGCAACTACCACTGCAATACAAGTCAATGTTACAACAGGGCGTGCCATGAAAGCTGATATGCGCTCCCAAATGGTTAGCGTTTGCCGTCTGTATACTCCCGATAAAATTTTAGCATACAGGTAACCGGGAGCCTGAGCTCTTTGCATACCATCCACACTGTTCATTGCCTGTTCAACCGATGATGTGATTTTTTCTTTCATTGTTTACTTCGTGTTTACCTGTGCTTCGTAATAATTTTTAAGCCATTGCCTTAAATGTTGATTGGCCCGGCTCAGCAACGATTCCACGCCCGAAACGGAGCGCTTCATAATCTCTGCAACTTCAGCTACACGCAACCCTTCCATTTTGTTCAGTACAAAGGCGGTACGCTGGTGATGAGGCAACCGTTGCAAGGCATTGAACAACACCGTTGCATGATCTTTGTTTTCAGCCAGTACACCGGGATGTTCAAACGTGATCCAATCTCCCGCGGAAGGCTCCTCTCTTTTTCCCCACCATGTCTTTCCCCTTTTTCGTTGTCGCAATACATCGGTACACCTGTTAATGGTAACCCGGTACAACCAGGTAGAGATGGCTGCTTCTCCTCTAAACGTGTGACTGTTTCTGTAGAGCGCTACAAAAACATCCTGTGCCACATCTTCCGCATCTGTTTCATTCATCAACATGCCCAACGCGGTGTTGTACACCATATCCTGCCAGGTGTTCACCCACAACTCAAACACGCCGGGGTTGGCATTGTGCCAGCGACTGATATCATCGTCCGTATTTGCCAAGCAGGAAAGATTTTGTTGGCTCTAAAGTAATTAAAACGGACGGAATCCACCCTGACCTCCCTGCATTGCCGGTCCACGCATACCTCCACCTTCATTTCCTCTTTCCGGTGCAGGAGCCTTACCAAAGTTTCTCAACCGGTAAGAAAACGTAACCATGAAATATTGAGTCAGCACACTGTTCGATACATCTTCCACATAACTCTCCGTCACCGAACGACTGATACTTTGATTCTGCTTCAACAAATCAAACACCGACAACTTCAATTCACCGGCCTGATTCTTTAAGAATTTCTTCCCTATTGCCGCATTCCACAACCAATAGTTCTGATTGAACCCTTCACTCAATCCACTGATGTTCTGATTGCTCACATCCTGCTGTATAAACCAACCATTTTTAGACAGTAGATTCAACTGCACACCGGTTGACTGAAACAAGAATTCATTATTCAATAAGGGCTGAACGTTATTCTTCACCACATTGTAATTGGCGTTGTACGATACATTGAAATCAACATACTCACTGATGTTGCTCGATACCACCACACCGCCCGAATACGTGAAATTATCTGAAACACTGCGCACATTATTTACAATACCCGGTGTTTTGGCCCAGCTCACACCTCCATTCACATTCAAATTCGATTTCATGAATTTCAATGGGGTTCCATAGGTGAGGAATGAACGCGCACTTACATATCCATCCATATTCACAGGCTTCGATAACTGTGCACCACGATACAGGATGATGTTATTCCCCAAAGCGGAATCTGCAGTGGCTACAAAACTGGCCTGACCAATATAATCATCCGATTGCTGCAAATAGATGTTGGCAAAAAAGCTGCTCCCCTTCTGTGTGTTGGTATAGGTGTATCGAATACTCATTGTATGACTATACGATTGTTGTAAATCGGGATTACCGGTACGTAAGAATAACGGATTGCTGTTATCCACTACATTTTGTAACTGATTGATAGATGGTGTGGATGTGCTCCCCCTGTAAAACAACCGGATGTTTTCCCTGGCATTGAATTTTTTACGAAACATGGCAAAGGGGAGAATGTTGTTGAACGACTGATCAACCACAGTAGCAGAAGGAAATTCCTGCTCACTGTACAAATTGGTGTTCCGGTAATTCAATCCCACAGAGATCATATTATCCCGATCACCACGGCGGTAATTCACCCCGGTGGTATGGGTAACTACACGATTGTCGAACACGTTGGATAATGATGTATCAAACTTATTGTATTTATTGCCCACATAATCGTATTGGAATACTTCCTGGTCGGATGTGGTTTTACTCACCGAGGGGTTGTAGGAAAATTGCAACTGCCCTTTCTTGCCAACAGGCTCTGTGTAAGAAATGTTCGCACCAAAATTATTTCCACGCGTGTATTGATCGGTAAACTGCTTAATGGTATCATTCTCTTGTAATGAATTAAAAAACTCATTTACAGATTCCAGATAACGTTCTCCCGTGCGTTTGTTGAATCCGGCAGACAGGTTCACAGACAACGTACGCCCATTCTTAGCAAAGCTATGTCGCCACAACAAGTTATTGTTTGAATTAAAACCATTACTCATGGCCGTGGTTGAAAACAAGGTGCGGCTCAATAAATCATTCAATGTATAAAACCGAACACCATTTACGTTCGTTGCCTGGTCGTTGTTCTGAAAACTGATACTCGGGCTGAATATGAATGAATTGTTTGAATCCATTTTATGTTCAATCCGCAGGCTGGCGCGGTTGTTGAAATTATCGGCATCGGAAAAATTCAGTTCATCATAATATTGGATGGCTGAATCCTGCAGAAAATATTGTGCGTTCGATCTTTCGTTATTGTCTGTATTAGATTGATTGAGGAAAACACTTCCTGTTACCTCTGTTTTCTTGCTCCACATATCAGAATAGTTGATGCCAAGTGCATTGGTGGTACTCACTCCGTTGGCCTGGCCAATGAGGAAGTTGTTAGACCCTCCACCGCGGCCACCTCTTCTTCCACCACCTCCACTACCGGTAATGCCTAAAAGATCTTCAGAAGAAAAATTTTGCTGGTTCACGTTGTTAAATAATCCTGCAATCGAAATTCTGCGGTCGCCTTTAAAGAAGCTCACGTTTCCTCCGGCTGCATAACGATTGTCTGTTCCATATCCGGCATACACCCGGCCAAACTGACCGTTGCGCGTGCCTGTTTTAGTAACAATGTTGATAGCCCGTGTTCCGCTTCCATCATCGAAACCGGTAAACTGTGCCTGGTCACTCAAACGATCAAACACCTGAATTTTATCAATAATTTCTGCGGGAAGATTTTTCAGCGCAGCAGTGGCATCATCCCCAAAAAAGCGTTTACCGTCTACCGTTACTGAACGCACTTGTTCCCCCTGTGCGGTTACCGTTCCTGAGCGATCTACCGTGATGCCGGGCATTTTTTTAATCAGGTCTTCGGCATTGGCATCCGGATTTACTTTAAACTGACTGGCATTATATTGTGCCGTATCGCCGCGTTGAACTACGGGAGGCACTTTAGCTACAAGTACCACCTCGCCAAGATCTGTGTCCTGCCCGGTCATCACCATCTCTCCTAAATCATATTCCTGCCCTTCAGCAAGTGTTACAAATGAAATATATTGACGATATCCCACCGACGTTACCGACACAATAAAACTATCCGCCGAAAGTTGGCCTATTCGAAAAGCCCCCTGGTTTCCGCTTACAGTGCTTTTTACCAAAGTACTGTCTGACTGCTTCATCAGCGTTATGGTAGCTCCTGCCAGAGGAATTTTTTTGTCGTTGCTCACAAAGCCCGAAATAATACCGGTTTGAGCGTGTAAAGTGGTTGATAATAAAGTAGTTACAATTAATAAACCCAGCCAATGCTTCATACAATTTTTTTTCAGATATGCCCATTAGACGGTGGCCGGCATTTTATCCTTCGCAACAACCTGAACATTTAGAAAACCTTAACAACTTCCTCTATCCGAAAGATGTTTACTCAAATCCAATTATCTTGCAACATTAAATGAGCACAGAAATGACGTATAACAAATTGGTATCCATATCCGGAATGGGTGGATTATTTGAATTGATGAGCACAAAAGCGGATGGCGGTATTGTTCGTTCGCTCGAAGATAAAACCACAAAATTCGTGAGCAATCGCGTGCATCATTTTTCACATCTCGAAAGCATTGAAATTTACACCGTTAAAGACAATGTAAACCTGGTTGATATTTTTCAGGCCATGGCCGCCAGCAAAGAAACATTGCCTTCACATCAGGCCGACACGGCTGCGTTGAAAGCTTATTTCGAAAAAGTATATCCTGATATGGATTTTGAAAGGGTATATGCCAGCGACATGAAAAAAATGATTCGTTGGTTCAACACACTGAATGAGCACAACATCAAAATTGAATTATCTGAACATCCGGCAGACGCCGATACGGATGTCGTTAGCGAAAAAACAACAGCACCTAAAGCCGTAGCCCAATCCAAAGCGGCTGCGGTAAAAAATGCTCCGGCTAAAAAAGTAAATGCCCCCAGAAAGATGGCATAAGCTTTTAATTACAGATTCGTTTACATCCCGACGTGTATGAAATATACTGCCCAAATTGAAAAAGCTGCTAGGCATTTTTTGCCTACCGATTTTTCAGTAACCGATTGGCCCTCTCTGGAGCCATACTTTAAAGAACTTCTGGAAAGACCGTTGGAATCAAAGCAAGCACTTGAACAGTGGTTAAAAGATTTGAGTGAATTGGAAGCTGCAGTGAATGAAGATGGTTGCTGGAGGCAAATTCGCATGACGTGTGACACCGAGAACAAAACCCTTGAAGAAGCATTCAACTTCTATTGTCTCGAGATTTTGCCACCTACTCAACCGTACACCGATGCGCTGAATAAAAAACTAATTGAAAGCCCGTTTGTACAAGCGCTTGATCCTAACCAATACGGACCTTACCTCAGAAATATCCGTAAGAATATTGAACTCTTCCGGGAGGAAAACATCCCCTTACAGGCAGAAGCGAGCGTGTTGCAACAGCAGTACGGACAAATTACCGGTGCCATGAGCATTGAGTATAACGGAAATGAATATACGCTGCAACAGGCCGGGCAATTTCTTGAAAACCCCGACCGCACCGTGCGTGAAACAGTTTATCATAAAATTCAGCAACGACGGCTGCAAGACCGTGAAGCCCTGAACGATTTGTTCAATAAACTGATGAACCTGCGCATACAGCAGGCAAAGAATGCCGGGTTTGCTTCATACACCGAGTACCGCTTTCGCGAATTAGGGCGATTTGATTATACACCGGCCGATTGTTTTTCTTTTCATGATGCTGTGAAGCAACATGTACTGCCGCTGGTGAACCTGATTCACCGCCAGAAAAAAGAAGCCTTACAGGTGGATCGTTTACGCCCATGGGATATGGATGCTGAGCCGGCCGGAACACCTCCCTTGCGGCCTTTCACCAACGGAAAAGATCTATTGCATAAAACCATTTCCTGTTTCAGCAACATGAATCCATTCTTCGCCGACTGTTTACGTACCATGGAAGGAATGGGGCACCTTGATCTGGAAAGCAGAAAAGGTAAAGCACCCGGCGGATATAATTGTCCACTACCGGAAAGTGGTGCACCATTCATTTTCATGAATGCAGCAGGGCAAATGCATGATGTAACCACGATGGTGCATGAAGGCGGACATGCCATACATTCTTTTCTGGCCCACCCCCTACCGTTGACGGGCTTCAAGGAATATCCGATGGAAATTGCTGAGGTAGCCAGCATGGCGATGGAATTGTTCAGCATGGATCACTGGCACACTTTTTTTGATGATGCTAAAAGTTTGCAACGCGCCAAACAACATCAACTCGAACGGGTGATTACCTTGTTTCCGTGGATTGCCATCATTGATGCATTTCAACATTGGATATACAGCCACCCTAACCATACTACCGAAGAACGCACGGTTGCCTGGTTGCAAATTCTGGAGGAGTTTAAAGATGATGTTACCGATTACAGCGGCCTGGAAACATTTCGCGCCAATGCCTGGCAACGTCAGTTGCATCTGTTTGAAGTTCCTTTTTACTACATCGAGTATGGCATTGCACAATTAGGCGCCATTGGTTTGTGGATGCAGTATAAACAACATCCGGAAACGGCCATTGAAAATTATTGTAAGGCCCTGCAACTGGGAGCAACGAAAACATTACCGGAATTGTACAAAGCGGCCGGTCTTGAATTTGATTTCTCGCCGGAGAAAATTAAAGTACTGATGGATTTTGTAAAGCGAGAATTGGATGCCTGTGCATCACTTGCATGATTTACACACGCCGGTTACAATCATTTTCACATCATTTTGCCTGAACCCTCGTGGTAACTTTACCACCGGTACAACCACCTCATCGAGGCAGGTGGTGATTTCACACTCGGTACATAAAAAATGAACATGGTTATCATGATGGTGCCCATCGGTACAATCCTCTTTACATAAAGCGTACAGCACGGCATTATCAATCGTAGGTATTTGATGGATGATTCCCTTCTCCGCAAATGTTTGTAGTGTACGATATACCGTTACCCTGTCATGAAAACCTTTCAACCTACTTTCAATATCACTGTGCGACAAAGCGCCCCCGGCTTGCATAAATATCTGTAACACCGATAAACGACTATCGGTAACGCTTAATTGATATTTCTTTAAAATGTCTTGCGCATTCATTATGAAGGGTTATTGTTAAACCCGCCCACAAAACGGGTGGAGGTTACTTTTTCACTAAGCAGTTCACGAATGTCGAGCATCATCTTATCTACTTCATCACTGATTAGCCCATCGTATATACCGCGCACACGGCCCATTTTATCTACCAGTGCAAAAAACTGCGTATGAATAAACTGTTCGTTGATGTGTTGCGTGGTATCCGGTTTGCCGTTATCAATCATATATCCTTTCCTGGCCAGAAAATACAGTTCCTGCTTATCGCCGGTTACAAAGTGCCAGTTCTTATTAGAGTCCGGTGTTTGGGTCATCAACTCACCAAAAGTGTAGGAACCATCCTCCTTACGCAATAGTTTGCCTTGAATCATTTGCTTTTCATAGGCTTTCAGCAACGGGATACTGTCGGTTTCCGGCATACAGGTATGAGAAACAATCAGGAATTGTTCTTCATGCTTATACGTATCATATACACGGCGCATGTTGGCATTCATTTTCGGACAAATCCCCTTGCAGGTTGTAAAAAAGTATTCCGCCACATATACCTTTCCTTCCACCTGACGCTTGGTAATGGGTTGGTTGTTCTGATTCACAAAATTGAATTCGGGTATTTCTGCATTAATAACCGCCAGTTTCGATCTTGAAAAATCATATCCCTGCAATGCGAAATACAGGAACCCTCCTACGAGCGCAGCAAAAAATATCAGGTAAAAAGTGAGCTTATTCATAATCATCTGCAATTGGTACAAAGGTACTGCATCTATACCGGCATCAAAAATTCGCCGTATTATTTTGCAACATTATTGCAAATTTAAGATTATCTTTGCGCACGATGAAATTAAAAGTGAACTGGGATGGTGTAGGCGTAGCGGCATCATTGGTATGCGCCATACATTGTGCGGTACTCCCGTTGATTTTAACCAGTTTGCCCATCCTGGGTATCGACCTGATACACGATCCGTATTTTGAATGGGGCATGATTTTATTGGCCATCGGTATTGGCGTTTACTCCCTTTACCATGGATTCGTGAAACACCACCGAAGATTACTCCCCTTTATCCTTTTTGCCACCGGCGCATTGCTACTCGTCACCAAGCAGATATTACACGATCAACAAACAATATTTCTAATCCTGGCGGTGCCTTTCATCATTGCAGCCCACTGGATCAATTACCGGCTTTGCCATAAAAGTGTTTGTACATCGGAACACCATAAACATTAACTTTAAGGATGAAATATTTTCTTTCATTCTTTTTGTTTTTCATATCAGTTACCATTTTGCAAGCGCAACCGGCAGAAACCATCATCCGCCAAAAGATGGGTGCTCAGGTAATAGCATGGAATAGCGGCCATCTGGAAGCATTTATGGAACCTTACTGGAAAAATGATTCACTCACTTTCATCGGTAAAAACGGTATAACCTACGGCTGGAATAACACCCTGGAAAGATATAAGAAAGGATATCCGGATGCCAAGGCAATGGGCAAACTGACATTCGAAATTATACACATACAAAAAACAGGTACGCATTACCGTTATGTAACCGGAAAATGGATGCTGAAACGTGATGCCGGAGATTTAAACGGTCACTTCACCCTGGTGTTCAGAAAGTTGAAGGGTCAGTGGGTAATCATTTCTGATCACAGCAGTTAATTTATCTCCACTTGTTTCGGATGTATCGAAAAACCCACCAGGCGGTAAACACAAACTGCAGATAAAATATACCATTCAGCCAAAGAGGCACCGTATCGCCGGTACTTAAACTGCTGAAGTATGCCCACTTGAAATACATTCCCAGTGCTATTTGGACAATCATCCACAATAACCCCATGCCAATAGATTGGACAATTTTGATGAAGAACAAACGGGTGTTGATGTTATCCGACATGCTACAAAGTTATGGAAGGATTAGAAAAATGAAAGTATATACTCCTCAACACATTATGGAATCAGTAACCTTTTAAATGCAGCACTGTCGCCATTAAATACATTAAAATCCACGTTCCCCTGAATGCCACTCACCTTCCCCGATTCGCTGTGTTGCCAGAAATGCCAACTCCGCCCAATGCGCGGACGCTGGGTTTCGTAATGAGCAATCCAAAGCGGATACGCATCAAAATGGCCGGCTAGCCAGGTTTCATAAAAATGCGAACCGGTATACAAGATGGGTTTCACTCCATAAGCGGCTTCCACTTTCTCCAACCAGATTTTCACTGAAGCGATCAACGCTGACCGGGAGACTCCATTGGTTTCTTCAATATCCAATACCGGCGGCAGGTCGCCCGGTTTCAATGTAACACGCCGGATGAAATGAGTTGCCTGTGCAGCAGCATCCACCGCCGGATGAAAATAATGATATGCTCCACGAACCATTCGGTTGGCGCGGGCCTCTCTCCAGTTGCGGTTGAAATGATGATCCTTTATCCTCTTCCCTTCGGTGGCTTTGATAAAAACAAAACCTAGGCGGATCCCTTCTACCTCCATATTCCGTACCTCATGCCAGTCGATTTTTTGTTGATAACGGCTCACATCAATTCCATGAATATGGTACCGCTTCGGAATGGAAATTCCAAACTCACGGCAATGCACACTCGAAGATAAAAACCCCTGTCGTGCATAATAAAATACGACCGCAGTAATTGATAACATCACTACCGTTGTTATCACTATCGGTCCAACCCTGCGTTTCCTGCGCGCCACTATTTCATTATTTTTTTAACTACCCTCTCTGAGGCATTGAATATTTCAAGATAATACACTCCGCGTGGTAGATCAGACCAATCGGGCTGCCAGAAAGCTGCGCCGTTCAACAGGTTAATGGTGTGTTGCTTCAAACGTTGTCCGAGATTATTAAACAACGACACCCGCACACTGGTACCCTGAAAATTCTGAAACACCACCTGGGTGGGGCCTGTAACGGGATTGGGGGACACCTGTACGGTTGCCGGACCACTCACCACGTAAGGCACTTCCTGCACTACATTGTTATCGGAGAGCAACCACAGCTCCGGATCTACAAAAGCAGAATCGGGTGTAAAGCCCAACTGCTCAATGAAGGTTTGTCCGCTAAACCGATGATCGACCACCACCGTCTTCTTCAGATTACCGCTTACAAACTGAATGGGAACGGGCATTTCATAAAAGGCAACCGACGGATGTGAAGTAGTTTGATGAAGTTGAAAACGCACCCCTGTAGGCCCATATTTACTCCATTGCAACCTATAGGTAGGATACCCTTCTCCTTCAAACCATTGCCTGAAAAAGGCAGTGAGGTTTTTACCGCTCGCCTGTTCGAGGTGTTGAACCAGTTGTGGTGTGCGTGCAAAACCATAGGCCAATGCAGGATCATTTAAATAATTACGCAATCCGGTGAAGAACGCTTCTTCTCCCAACATGAATCGCAACATATACACCAGATACGCCCCTTTGTAATAAGATAAGCGGGCGGAGAAAATTCTGGACACACTGGTGGTATCATCCACCTTTACTGACCCCCCGGGCTCCTGTGTTATGTTATCTATCAAGGCTCTTCGTGTAGGCAATCGCGTTAGTGGATACTTTTCTTCCATCCAGTAAATTGAAAAGTGGGTGGCGAATCCCTCGTTGAGCCAGATGTCTTCCCAGGAACCACAGGTAACTTTATTGCCAAACCATTGATGCACCAGTTCATGCGCCACCAGCGTTTCATCGAGTGTGCCGATAAAAGACATGGTCTGATGTTCCATCCCTCCACTCCAGCTAAATTGCACATGTCCGTACCGTTCATTCATAAAGGGATACGGGCCCAACCAGCGGTCGTAGTACACAAGTTGATCCAGCACCTCCTGAATTTCAGCAATGAAAAAGTTTACATGTTCAGGATAACAATAGGAGTACATGGGCAACACCCCACCACTCAATGTTGCAGCATGTTGCAGTACCGTATAATTGGTAATGGCAAAACAAACCAGATATGTTGCAATTGGATAACGGTGCTTCCATTGGGTTAATACCTGATCTGTACCTACAGGCGTTTCAAATTGTAACATACCATTGCTTGCCGCACGAAACTGTGAGGGATGCAGAATAGACACCCGGATACTGTCGGCCTTATCATTCAACCCATTCTTACAGGGCCACCAATCCATAGAGCCATACGGTTCGCTCAACGACCACATTACAGGAACGCCTGAGTGAAAACGCTGGGCAAAAGAGCCAAATCCGTTCACAGGTGGAACACCCCGATAATACACATGTACTGAATCTCTGGTTCCCGTAGGAACGGTTTGATTCATAGAAATTTCAACCGCATCACGGGTATGCGTAAACGCAAGTTGTGTGTTCCCGTTTTTCACACTATCTACGGTTAGGGCGTTGGTAAGGTCGAGCACAAGGGTTGACACATCCTCTACTGCTGTGAAATGCACTCCCACATTGCCCTGAATGCGGCGCACCGCCGGGGTCATTTCCCAAAAGCAATCATAAAAATGTACATCAATGTTCTCGGTGGACTGCGTACGCGCTTGTGCCATTGTTGCACCTTCGAGTAAACGTTGTTGAGAGACCGCCTCTGTAAAGTGCTTACATACGGCAGGTTGCGCATACACATTATTTTTAATAAGAAACAATGCGCTTACACAGAAAAAAAATAGCCGCATACACATAAAATTATAGGTGAAAATTGACAATAATTTTTTGAAAAGAACGTTAGATTTGCTGCCTTATTGCAAAAAAATCCAATGTCTAATCTATTGAAAAAATGCTTCTTCATCTTCCTGTGCCTGGCGGTGTTTTCCGCTGCCGGAGCTTCCACCATATCAGACACCGGCCGGATACAACTCGCCCATGCCGAAGCACCTATTTGCACAGAAATATACAAAGCGAATGTGGTATTTCCGAGTATTTTTTCCGGACAGGAAGAGCGGATGAAAACGTATATCCTCAACTTCTCGAAAAACCGCCGCGATTATGTTATTCGTATGCACCAAAAAAGTCGTCGGTATTTTTCTAAAGTATCTAACATATTCAATACATATGGAGTGCCTGCGGAGTTCAGGGTGCTGATGGCCCTTGAAAGCGCATTCAATGCACAAGCGGTTTCAAAAGCAGGTGCCGTAGGTTTCTGGCAGTTTATGGATCAGCCCGCCAAGGAATACGGATTGAAAATTATTGAAGGCCAGCTTCCGGGGAAATCCATTTCCACAGCCAAAAAGCATACAACGGTTAAAGGAAAAAGCGTGCTGCCGACCGACGACCGTACGCATTTTACCAAATCCACCTATGCCGCGGCCAAATACCTGCGCGACAGAAGCAGGAACTTAAACAATAACTGGTTGCTCATCGCTGCCAGTTACAACTGGGGCATTGGAAATGTGTGGGCCGCCATGAAGAAAACCAAACTCGAACAACCCGACTATTGGGATATTGAACCATATGTTCCTGCTGAAACCCGTGCTTACGTGTTAAACTTCATCACCCTGAATGTATTGTTTCATAATTACGATGCCTTCCTGAAAAACGATCTTCGGTTTGAAGACCGGGAGGTGAAGCAACTACTCCTGCCCGTTATCAACCCCACCGCACAAACCCTCTAAAGAGCTTAGGAAAGAAGTATCTTTGTTGCATGCCCCGTTTCCATTTAGGCGATAGCCTGAATTTATTGCGCAAGCTTACTTTTCGCCGTGTGTGGAACGGACTTAAAGTATTCAGCAGTTTTTATATCAGCCGCATCACCGGACGGCCAGTGCAATGGGGTTTGCCGTATTCCATCTCTTTTGAACCAACCACCAGTTGCAATTTACGATGCCCTGAATGCCCCAGTGGCATGCGTAGTTTCACACGACCCACAGGAATGCTGCAACCGTCATTTTTTGAAAAAACCATCAACGAAATCCATCGCGATATTTTCTACCTGATTTTTTATTTTCAGGGTGAACCATATCTGAATCCGCAATTTTTGAACATGGTTCAATACGCCTCTTCCAAAAAAATTTACACCGCCACCTCTACCAACGCCCATTACCTCAATGACGAAAATGCCAAAAAAACGGTTGAAAGCGGATTAGACAGACTCATCATTTCTATTGATGGCACTACGCAGGAAGTGTATGAACAATACCGGGTGGGAGGAAAACTAGAAAAAGTAATTGCAGGCACAGAAAATATTGTGAAGTGGAAGAAGGCATTGAAATCGAAAAAACCATTTGTCATATTTCAGTTTCTGGTAGTGAAACCGAACGAGCATCAAATGAAAGCGGTTCAGGAGTTGGGTGCACGCCTTGGCGTAGATCAGGTAAGATTCAAAACGGCGCAGGTGTACGATTACGAAAACGATCCCCATCAACTGATTCCCGATAACCGCGCTTATAGCCGGTATCATCAATCACCTGAAGGGAAAAATATCCCCAAAAACAAATTATCAAACCGTTGCTGGAAACTTTGGCACGCAAATGTGATTACATTTGACGGACGGGTAGTGCCCTGTTGCTTTGATAAAGATGCCACGCACCAATTGGGCAACCTTGCAACCGAATCGTTTCGAGACATCTGGAAAAACCCGAACTACCGGCAGTTCCGTAAAGAGCTGTTGCATAGCAGGAAGAACATAGATATTTGTGCCAATTGCAGCGAAGGCCTGTCTGTTTGGAAATAAATTGTTTTATATGGATAACCTTACATTCAATAACCGGCTCCGGCAGGTCATTTTACTCGGGCTGATTATTTTAATCTTGCTGGTATTGTTCGGCACGCTCCGTTCCCTGCTTACCGGTATGCTGGGCGCGGTTACTCTTTATATACTCACGCGTGGAATGTACTTTCAGCATACCATGAAACACAAGTGGAACAAATCACTCACTGCGTTTCTGTACATTTTCGGATTTCTGATTATTGTGGCTATTCCTATCTATGCGAGTGTGCAGCTGGTTTCTCCCAAAATCAACGAAATGCTTAAAAACCAGGATGCCATCATGAACAGCCTGAAAGGGTTTTCTGACCGGGTGTTCAGCATGACGGGCTTCAGGGTGTTATCAGAATCGAACGTTCAAAATATTTCGGAGAAGGTTACGAGTTTAATTCCACAACTCCTCAACAGCACGGCCAATGTGTTCTCCAATTTATTGCTGATGTTCTTCATCTATTATTATATGCTGATGAACGGACTGGATATGGAGAAACAGCTCACCCGCATGGTGCCTTTGAAAAAAAGCAATATTGATCAGCTCACGTCGGAAACTAAAATCATGGTAAAAGCGAATGCATTGGGAATACCCATCATTTGTGCCGTACAGGGAATTTTCGCTACACTCGGTTACTGGATTTTTGGAATTGAAGACTGGGGTTTGTGGGGATTTGTAACCGGGGTGCTGGCATACTTCCCCATCATTGGAACGATGGCTGTATGGGTTCCATTGGTAATTTATCAGTTTTCTGTGGGAGATACCGGGCCTGGAATCGGGCTTACCATTTATAGCATCATTGTTACCGGTAACGTAGATTACATCACCCGACTGAGCCTGATGAAAAAAATGGGCAACGTGCACCCGCTGGTAACGGTGATGGGTGTAATTGTAGGACTGGGTTTGTTTGGGTTCATCGGACTGATATTCGGGCCCTTGCTCATCAGCTACCTGTTTATTTTAATTAAAATTTATGTGAATGAATTCTCTGAAACAGAGGATAATTGACAGATGTTTCCCACCTTTGCAGCACCATTATGGGCATTGAAGAAGATATAAAACAACAACAGTTCAGAAATCCTTATCAGAAAGGGCTCATCAACATTATCTACACGTTCAACTGGTTGAACGAAAGGTTAAGAACCATTCTGAAACGTGAAAAAATTACCGAACAACAATTCAACATCCTTCGCATACTGAGGGGAGCAGGAAAACCCATCTCCACCTTACAAATCCGGCGTAGGATGCTGGATAAAGCCAGTGATACCAGCCGTATAGTTGACCGACTCATACTCAAACAGCTTGTAAAAAAAGAAACCTGCACCAATGATAAACGACTGGTAGATGTCTCCATTACGCAGGAAGGACTATCTCTTTTGGAATCGCTCGACCAATACGCCCAAGAAATGGACGCCCTCATTGGCAACCTCACCACTGAGGAAGCCAACACCCTCAATACCCTGCTCGATAAAATCAGAAAAGGAAAATAATTTTTTATAATCCTGCAGAAACCTTCGCCCAAAATCAATAGCCCATACCAGAAACCTACTGGCTACATCCTCTGTAACCCGCTACTGTGGCTAAAAATGTGTAATTAATCTCTTATAGTTTTTTTTAACATCAAAAATCGTGCAATTTTTTTCTGAATGTAGATTCGGTGTCGTAATTTTATCAGACCAAGCATCTGACTGCTGTAATTCCGTGAACCTTAAACCGTTTTTTTATGGCACTACATCAAAGTTTACAGCAAAAACTGTTACAAAAGCTTTCTCCCCAACAAATTCAGCTGATGAAACTGCTGCAGGTTCCTACTGCCGTATTGGATGAACGCATTAAGGAGGAAATGGAAGAAAACCCTGCCTTGGAACAGGGAGAGGAAGGTGTGGTAGAGAATGAGTTTGAAATGGAGGAAGAATTACACACTCCGGAAGAAACCGAGCCGGACGGCAGCGAGGAGGATTATGAAAACATTGACATCAGTGAATATGTGCAGGATGGGGACGACGAAGTGGGTGATTACAGGCTGCGGGATGATAATTATCCGGAAATAGACGACAACCGGGTGATACCACACAAGGTGGAAACCACCTTTATTGAGCAAATGCTTCAACAACTGGGTATGTTGCAAATGCCGGATAAAGAGCGCAAAATAGCTGAGCACATCATCGGCACACTGGATGACGACGGATATCTTCGCCGGGAACTCAACGCATTAACCGATGATTTAGCTTTTCGTCAGAATATAGAAACCAACGAAGATGAATTGATGGAGATTATACAGAAAATTCAGCAGTTCGACCCTCCGGGTGTGGGTGCCCGTTCGCTTCAGGAATGTTTGCTGCTACAACTATACCGCAAACCGAACCCGGATACAACCACCGAAAGCGCCATCCTGGTTCTGGAAAAATATTTCGACGAATTCACCAAGAAACATTACGAAAAAATTCAGCGTGGTTTAAACCTGGATGATGAACAATTGCGTGCAGTCATTCGTGTGATTGTAAAATTGAACCCTAAGCCCGGCGGAAATATCGGTGGCGGTTCCATGAAAGGTGAAAACTACATCATCCCCGATTTTTTTATCGTTAACAACAACGGTAAACTTGAATTATCACTCAACAGCAAAAATGCGCCTGACCTCCGCATCAGTGAAGGATACAGGGATATGCTGAAAGATTATGAGCGGGGTGCCAAAAAAGACAAACGCCAGAAAGAAGCCGTGCTGTTCATCAAACAAAAAATTGATTCCGCCAAATGGTTTATTGATGCCATCAAGCAACGTCAGAACACCCTGCTCAACACCATGGAGGCCATCATGAATTACCAGTACGATTTTTTTGTAACCGGTGACGAAACCACTTTGAAGCCGATGATTCTGAAAGATATCGCCGAAAGAACCGAACTCGATATTTCTACCGTGAGCCGCGTGGCCAATTCAAAGTTTGTACAAACCGAATTCGGAACGTACCGGTTGAAATTCTTCTTCAGCGAGAGTTTACAAACTGAATCGGGCGAAGAGGTGAGTACACGGGAGGTGAAAAAAATACTGAACGACCTGATAGATGAAGAGAGCAAGAAACACCCCTACAGCGATGAAAAACTGACGGAGTTATTACAGGAAAAAGGATATAATATTGCACGCAGAACCGTGGCTAAGTATAGGGAACAACTGAATATTCCTGTTGCCCGTTTAAGAAAAACATTATAATGAACAGAGGTAAAAACGATGTGGCGGCCGTGCATCCTGCGTACAATACGCACCCCTCGGTATTTGAAAAAGTTTTCGGTTATACCATTTCCGTAGTACTGCACCCCATCTTTATTCCCCTGTATGTTGCCTATTTTTTATTGTACATCCACCCCAATGCCTTTACCGGGTTTTCAGGATATGATAAAATAAAAACACTGAGTATCATTGGCATCAATGTAGTGTTGTTTCCACTGATAGCCACCTTATTATCGAAGGCTGTAGGTTTTATTGATTCTATTCAATTGCACACACGAAAAGACCGTATCATACCACTCATAGCCTCAGGTATTTTCTTTTTCTGGGCGTACCTTGTTTTTAAGGAACAGCCTCAATACCCGTTGATGCTGGTGGCCTTTTTGCTGGGAATATTTCTGGCATCTTCCGCAGGTTTAATGGCTAATATTTTTTTTAAGGTGAGTTTACACGGGATTGGTATGGGTGGCTGGTTGGGTTTTTTTCTTGCTCTTATTATGCATGGTGAATTGTATATGGCCTGGCCTCTGGCTCTGGTGATTGCACTGACCGGACTGGTAGCCACTGCCCGTTTAATGATATCTTCCCACACGCCCCGCGATATTTACTATGGCATTTTAATTGGCCTCCTGTCGCAATGGGTAGCGATGCTTTTCACAGGAATTTAATATATTTTTTTTTTGACACCTATCCGGAAGCGTGTATTTTGTTGTGCCATTCAGTTGTTGCTGTTTGGCCCTGTATTATCAAATTAAAAATTAAAACCCCTTTTATGAAGTTCATTTTTACCCTCTTTCTCTCCTGCATTACTGTGTGCACCATGGCACAAAGCAGGGTTGGCCATCTTAGTATATTCTCAGAAGACGGCGACAAATTTCAATTGTATTTAAATGGTGAGTTAATCAACGAGGAGCCTATGGCTAACCTTCGTGTAGAAGATCTTACCCAGCCGTTTTACAATGCAAGAATTGTGTTTGAAGATCCCGCACGCGTAGAACTGAAAAAACAACGATTGATGATTGAAGATGTGGACGGCAACCTGATGGATGTAACGTATAAAATTAAGCGGGACAAAAACATGAGCACTAAGATGAAACTGAATTACTTTTCCTCTACTCCGGTGCAACCGGATTTTATTCCTGCATCCAATGTACACGTGATACATTACGGTTCACCGCGTCGCAATGAACCCGGTGTGAACATGGGCGTAAACATGGGTGGAGTAAACATTGATGTTTCAATACAAGACCCTGACATGCAGGTGAGCACACGTGAACAAAGAACGTACACTGAAACACGCAGCCAGCAACAAGCCCCGGCTCCCAGAGGTTGCCGCAACCGTTATGCAATGTCGGGCACTGATTTCAACAATGCCATGCAAACCGTAAAAAACCAAAGCTTTGATGACACCCGCTTAAAAGTTGCCAAGCAGGTAGCTACCTCGAATTGTTTATCTGTTCAACAAATTAAACAAATTGCCTCGCAATTAAGTTTTGAAGAAGGTAAATTAGATTTTGCAAAGTTTGCTTATGATTATTGTGTAGACACTAAAAACTATTTCAACCTGAATGATATTTTTTCTTTCAGTTCCAGCGTAGATGAATTGACAAATTATATTTCTAATAAGCAATAAATTTTCATGCTTAGGATGTTGTCTTGCAAAAATTGTATTGCTCAAAAAGGTATTGAAGATCCATACTTATATGTATGATTCAACATAGATAATACCACCAAACATTCGATACGGTTTAAAACACACATTGGTTTTCATCAGTCGCGGAAATTCAATGCTTCCTTTCAACGCTGATTGTCTTAAAAACGAATAAGCCCCGTCCAATAACGGGGCCTATTCTTGTCCTGTAGTGCCTAACAAAAAACACTTATGTTTATTACAACAACCCATTAGGTTATTGGAACAATGCAAAATAATATAAAGGGAGAATAAAAAGTGAAGCAGGTGTTTTTCACGGTTATTCTCGTATAGTAGTAATGGTTAGTTATCATTAATAGCGTTAAAAGCCGGATAAAATTGTGTTTATCCTACTACTTTTTTAAATTTTTATTACACACCTGATAATATATGTATATGTGTTCGAAAATCTACGCAATTTGAGTTGGATTTTTACGTGTTCGTAACGATACATATGCGATATAAATACTTATCGCCATAATAATAGCCGCCAGCATGAATGCCGCACCCGGAAAATATACCGGAGCCTGTTTGGATGTAAAAGTGGAAAAGAGTCCGGTCATTAAAGGCGGGCCTATAATGCTGGTGAGGCTGATTAAACTCGTTAGCGTTCCCTGCAGCTCTCCCTGTTCCTGTGTGGGTACTTGTTCCGACAATAAGGATTGTAATGCCGGTCCGCCCAAACCACCCAAACAATACGGAATCAGAAACACAAACATCATCCAGGATGTACTTGCAAAAGCGAATAAAACCAACCCGAGAAAATACATCCAGAATCCGAGGTACACGCTTTTTACATTTCCCAATCGGGGATGCACCACGCGTATCAGCACGCCTTGTACGAGTGCCACCAGCACACCTACTACGCCCAATGAAATTCCAATCATGGTTTCATCCCATTGAAATTGTTCGATGGTGAAAAAACTCCAGGTGCTTTGTACGGCGTGAGAAGCCACATACACTAAAAAGAAGGTAAGCATCAGGCCCAAAATTCCTTTGTATTTCTTTAAGCTTTTTAATGCCCCGAATGCATTGGCCCGTTTCCAGCTGAATTTTCTGCGGCTTTCCGGAGGAAGAGATTCTGGCAACAGGAAATATCCATACAACCAATTCAGAAAACTCAATCCGGCTGCTACCATAAACGGCACCCTTGGTCCGAAGGTTCCGAGCAATCCTCCAATAACCGGACCTATGATAAATCCTAATCCGAATGCAGCGCCTACCAATCCAAAATTCTTTGCCCTGTTTTCGTTGGTGCTGATATCTGCAATGTAGGCAGAGGCGGTGGTTATACTTGCGCCGGTAATACCACATAGGGCTCGTCCTACAAAAATCCAACCGAGTGTGGGTGCCAATGCGAGGAATAAGTAATCTACTCCAAAACCAAACAATGCAATCAGCAACACCGGCCGACGGCCGAAGCGGTCACTTAACGCGCCCAGTATTGGTGCAAAAACAAATTGCATCACCGCATAGGTAAATGTCAGCCAGCCTCCAATACGTGATGCCTCACTCACCGAAGTGTGCCCTAAGTCCATGATCAATGCCGGCATGATAGGAATGATGAGGCCGAGTCCGGTTACATCCAGTACCAGCGTAATAAAAATGAATAACAGGGGTTTGGAGTTGCGATGCATAAAGGTCGCAAAGGTATAATATGTAAGGGGTTGATGATAAAAAGCAGTATATAAAAAATCAATCGGGCAATAGCGTACAATCGTAGCAAATGACACAATACGAGAAGCACCTGCGTAACAAGACAATACGTTCTGCTAAAATTACCAATCGTTCATTCAGGAGGATGCCGGCTAGGGCATGATGGTGATTACACCCTGAACATTGGGATGTTGCTCACAATAATAGGGAATGTTGAGCGGTGCCGCCACTATGGTGTCGGGCCGGTAGTAAAAGGTTTGATAAGAAGCCAGCGGAATACGGAAAAAGGAAGTATCCATAGAAACAATCGTGTGCAGTGAATCAGTTGAATTCACAAACCGAACGGCGCCTCCTCCATTGGTAATGATGACTGATTCCGGATTGAAGGTACTATCGGTTACAATAATATGCTTAGCAGGCAAATCGCCCCCTACGGGTGTGTGCTCTGTATCTTTATTGCACGAAATCAGTGCCATTGCACATCCCACAAAAGAAAAAACGAAAAAAATCTTCTTCACGCCAACCATTTTAGGGCACTAATTTAGGTTATTTCATGCTGGGCAACAACTTTAATAGGTTTGATCCATAAATGCCGGTACCTTCTCAATGTATCAATACCATTACCTCTGATAAAAATATCTATGTAATGTTTAAGTTCCCCGCAACAACTTCACAATACAAATCAAACCGCAACATTTTCCTCAGTAATTGATATACATCCGGTACCTTTTGCAATATTACCCATCATCAACTTCTTCAACCCATGGATAGCATGTACCTTTGCAACATGTTCAAATATCTGGAAGAATTAAACGGTCCGCAACGAGAGGCCGTTCTCCATACCGATGGCCCTTTGATGATTATTGCCGGTGCCGGCAGTGGAAAAACAAAAGTACTTACAACGCGCATTACACATTTAATGGCATCGCATAAAGTGGATGCGTTTAATATCCTCGCCCTTACATTTACCAACAAGGCAGCAGCCGAAATGAAGGAACGTGTAGAAAAAACGATGGGCAATACTGAGGCGCGCAATTTATATATTGGTACATTTCACAGTGTTTTTGCCCGCATCCTGAGGGCCGAAGCTACCAAGTTGGGATATCCCTCCAATTTTACAATTTATGATACCGATGATGCCAAAAGTGTTGTGAAGGCGGTGATCAATGAATTGGGGCTCGACGATAAAAATTACAAGCCGAACACTATTTACAACCGTATTTCATCTGCCAAAAACAATTTAGTGCGGGCAGAAGAATATGCAGCAGACCAGCAATTGATTCAGGAAGATGCACGCATCAACAAACCGATGTTTCATAAAATTTATCTGAACTACAGCAATCGTTGTTTTAAAAATGGGGCGATGGATTTTGACGACCTGTTGTTGAACATGCACACCCTGCTCACCCGGTTTCCTGAAGCGTTAAGCAAGTACCAGCGCAAGTTCAAATACATTCTGATTGATGAGTATCAGGATACCAACCCTGCCCAATATGAAATTGTGAAATTGTTAGGTGCCATGCATGAAAATGTGTGTGTAGTGGGTGATGATGCGCAAAGTATTTACAGCTTCCGCGGAGCAACGATTCAGAATATTTTACAGTTTAATAAAGACTACGACGAAGTAAAGGTTATAAAGCTGGAACAGAACTACCGAAGCACAAAGAACATCCTGCATGTAGCCAATCAGGTGATCTCGAACAATAAAGGACAGATTGAGAAGAAGTTGTTTACGGATAATGTGGAAGGCGATAAAATCAATCTCATCCGCACCCAAACAGACAATGATGAAGGACGTATGGTTGCTGATACCATTCAGGATTTGAAATTGCGCAAGCATTTTTTCAACCGAGATTTTGCCATACTGTACCGCACCAATGCACAGAGCCGTTCTTTTGAAGAAGCATTAAGGCGCATGGGCATTGCTTATAAAATTTATGGGGGCATGAGTTTCTATCAGCGCAAAGAGGTAAAAGATATGCTCGCTTATTTGCGTGTAGTGGTAAATCCTAATGATGAAGAAGCATTGAAACGCATTATCAACTATCCCGGGCGTGGAATAGGTAAAACCACTATGGAAAGAGCCATTCTCGCAGCCAACACCAACAATGTTTCGATGTGGGATGTATTGACGCGGGCTTCAATGTATGGGTTTAGAGCTTCTACACTTGAGGCACTGCAAGACTTTGTTACTATGATACAAATGTTTCAAAGTGAGTTGTCTAAAAAGAATGCGTATGATATAGCTTTTATGGTGGGGAAGGACACAGGGCTGGTAAAAGAGTTGTTCAATGATAAATCGGTGGAAGGATTGCAACGCTATGAAAACGTTCAGGAATTACTAAACTCGATTAAAGAGTTTACTGAAACGCCCATGAACACCGAGGATGGTGAAGTGGGTGAAAAAGACCTGGGCGCCTATTTACAACAAATTGCATTGCTGACCGATCCGGCAGAACAGGAACAAGATGGCGATGTGGTGAAGCTCATGACCATACATGCATCGAAAGGATTGGAATTTCCGGTGGTGTTTGTAGGGGGGTTGGAAGAAACTATTTTTCCGAACGCTATGGCCATCAACACCCGTGAAGACCTGGAAGAAGAACGTCGGTTGTTTTATGTTGCAGTTACCCGGGCTAAAAAATTATTGTATCTCAGTTTTGCGAATGCACGTTACCGTTTTGGTCAGCTTCAGCAAAATGAATCCAGCCGTTTTCTGGAGGAAATTCCTCAGGAGTATATTGATTATAAATTGGCAGGCTCATCTTCTCGCGCACAAAGCTCGAACATGGGTAGCGCGTACGAGCGGATGCACCGTGGATTTGCGAAGCCTTCTGAACCTAAACGAGAGGGTAGTAATGTGTATTCCAGCTTATCTGCGCGTCCTAAAACCGTGGAACATGTTCCTTCAGAAAATTTTGTGGCCAGTGATTTAAAAGCATTGCGTGCCGGACAAAAAGTAGAGCATCTGAAATTCGGTTTTGGTGAGGTTACAAAAATGGAGGGCGCTGCACACAACCCGATTGCTACTATTCAGTTTAAATTGAACGGAGAGAAAAAAATTATGTTGAATTATGCCAAATTGCGCATACTGGATGACGAATAATGTTTTTGTATAAATGCTTTTTTTAATGCCCGTTTCATTTTTTAAAAAAGCATTTTTTCTATTCTTTTCTCATAATGAAAAAATTCTTTCCCTCGGAATGCCGCAGAAAAAAAATTTGCGGATTAGCGAAGTTTATTTAATCCCTATCAGCGGATATCAGAGTGTGCAATCGGTTCAACGCTTCGGTAAGTAAACCTCAATTTTTTCTTTTCTTTTCTTTTTCCATTATGAAAAAGAAGAAATACCCTCCGACCCAATCGCAACTGCTCTTAATAATGTGCCGTTGGATGCTCGCAATAACAAGAGTATGTATAAATGAATCAAAAATTATATTATAGATATTTTTATTAATATTTTACACATATTGGTTCTTCTGAATATGCGTACCATCATAACATAAATTAGTATCTTTAGCTTATGAACAATGGTTATTGGCTTGAACAGTGGAAGGAAGTAACGTTTGATTTTGAGTTTACCAATAAATACAGACTGGAAGTATCAAATTGGGGCCGGGTACGCACTTTCACCAAATTGGGTGATGGGCGAATCTTAGGTGGCTCAACAACTGAAGGTTACCGCATCATACGATTGAAGTTTTATTCCCCGCGTGAACCCCATCTTGAAGAGCAATTCAAAAACAAACAAAAAGCAATTTCTCAACTATTTGCTGAGAAAAAGAAGCTGGTGAATGACAATGCACCCGAAGCTGAGATACATGCAATTACAGAATTGATTGCACAGAAAAAAGCAAAGCTTAGCAAAGAGTTTACGAAAGACCTGGCTCGGCGTACCATACATTATCAGTCGCTGGTACATCGTTTGGTTGCTACGTATTTTCTTCCCAAACCTTCACCGGAAGCAAACATTATTGCACATCTCGATTACAACAAGCTGAATAATCGAGTGGACAACCTTCGTTGGATGACGGCAGAGGAAAATCAGAAGCACCGGTTGAAGAGTCCAAATGTTATTGCCGACCAGCAAAGGAGAAAATTAAGGTTGACTCCGCATAAAAACACCAAACTTTCTGAAACAAAAGTGATGTTGCTTAAGAAATTGCTGAATGAAAATAAACCCATCAAGCAGTTGGTGAAGATTTTTAAAGTAACTGAAACACAAATCCTCAGAATCAAGCGTGGTGAAAACTGGGCTGATGTGAAAGCTGCGGAATAACCTGCTCACTATGGTTATTATAACTGCTCCTGATTCAATAAAGGAGGATGATTCAATGCGTCAATTTGTGCTTTGTATTTTCCGGGAAGTAGTATGGTCCTCACCCAATCATCCATTTTTATATATCGGCTGAATGCATACAGTGGTACAGCCGGAGACAACCAGTGCATGCGCCTGAAACCAAGTAACTGCTTAACATGCTTCGGAACCACCAGTTTCTGTGCTTCAATCAATATTGCGTAACGAGGACCACCCAGATGCTTTTTGTATTGCTTAAATAAATCCGTTGTAAAAGTGCTTTTTTCCAGATTGTTTATCAGATGGGCCTCCCGTACCGGCAACCACTCGGTGTAAGTAGCTGGTAAATCCTTCAGGTGCATTCGTTTACCTAACCGGTAAAACACCTGATACACCTCTTCTTTTTCATTTGTAGATAATGCTTTGTTTAAGAGTTCATACGATGCAATGGAATAATGTATCAGCATAAACAACACATCACGATATGCCCAGTCGGGAATGTGGCTTCCGCGCTTGTGCTCAACGGCCGTATGGATATGATGAATAGTGTCGATGGTTCTCAATGCATCCGATTCAGGTGCAAACACAATATTTCG
The DNA here is from genome assembly GCA_019638635.1 of Ferruginibacter sp. Classification (GTDB taxonomy): domain Bacteria; phylum Bacteroidota; class Bacteroidia; order Chitinophagales; family Chitinophagaceae; genus Ferruginibacter. The sequence goes on from JAHBTM010000023.1 coordinate 27,589, forward strand.
TGCATACCTCACCGTTGAGAAGAGTCTCCCGATTGGATCTGCCGGCAATTTACCGGTAAAATAAAGCCAGTCTACCGCTTTGTTCAATGCAAATTCTGCTGCAGCTCCGGCAAAAATAAAAAGTACCGTATCGCTCCGGCCCCAAATTTTTCTGACTACAGATTCTTGTTCAACAAATGGTTTCATGTCTATACATATTCTGTTCAACTGCTACCCTTACGGTATGTGATAAATCATTATTTGAATCGTAACTACTGCAGGGCAATGCCATGAGGTTCGAACAGTGACAGCAGTTTTTCAGCATAGCCTTCTTCGATTCGGAATAACACCTCTTTCACCCTGCCGTTTCTTAATCGTAAGCGCACACCACATTCCAGTTCGTTCACCGTTTCCATCTTTTCTACCGATTGTATAGCAGAAAGTTTTATGCGATTCTTCCATGTGAACCTAAACAACCAATTAAAAGTATATTCCAGATGAGGGAACATCCATATTAAAAGAATTACTGTCCGACTCAGTAATTTAAACTTATCGGCATTTGTGGGTAATGTCTTATCCATATAAATCAGTAGATTCCCTACTATTAAAACCACAAATAATAAAAATGAATGAGATCGAAAATTATTCTTTTCCAACACACGCCTGAAATGCAACACATCCTGTTTCAGGGTAATGGTTCCGGTGGTGGTTTTAAATACTGTTTGTTCCATCTAAACGCAATTTTTTCAAGAGGTACGTGAATATACCATTTTTCGATGGTATGTTTCTCCATTCATTTAACCGGCACAACCGTTCTGAACGTGAGATTGATTCTGGGTTCAAGCACTTTGGCCGTTTTGGGTATCTGGTGCTTCCAATAACGTTGTGTAGACCCTTTCATTTCAAGCAGACTCCCCTGCTCCAGCATCATCGAAATGGTTTCGCCGGTAATTCGGTGGCGAAAATCGAACCGGCGTGCAGCACCCAAACTCAGCGAAGCAATGGAGGCGTTGGCTTTCATTTCAGGCTCATCATCGCTGTGCCAGCCCATCCCTTCATTGCCGTGATGATACAAATTTAGCAGACAACTATTATAGGATGAACCGGTTATTTTTTCGGTTGCTTCTTTCAACCTCAACAATGTGTGTGTCCATTCGAGGGCAACCCTATTCACTTTTCCGTACGTATACGCGATACCGTTATCTCCATACCATGCGGTCTTTCTTTGCGTGACCCATTCCTTTCCATAGAGTTTCACTACATCCTGTTTCCATTCTATTTCCTTCAACAGTATATCAAAATACCGTTGGGCGGTATCTTCATCCCACACCACCCCATAGTAATATACTTCACCGTCAGTATGTAACAGGTTTTTCATTTTTTATTTCTTACAACAGATGAACACCTTCTTTACTCAATGCAGCACGAAGTGCCTGAGGCCAGATGCTTACCTGTACTTCTCCAATATGTTTTTTTCGAAGCATAAACATACAAATTCTCGACTGACCAATACCGCCGCCAATGCTTTGTGGCAGCTGACCGGAAAGCAGCAGGTTATGATACATCAATGTACTGCGTTCTGTGCAATTTTTTTCTTTGAGCTGACGCACCAATGCCAGCTGATTAACACGTATGCCCATCGAAGAAACTTCAAAAGCACACTCCAACTGCGGATGCCATAAAATGATGTCTCCATTTAAACCCGAATAACCATTTTCTACCGGTGTTGACCAGTCATCGTAATCTGCAGCACGCCCATCGTGCGCTTCGCCATTCGACAGCGCACCTCCAATGCCCATGATAAAAACGGCTCCATATTTTTTGGCAACGGCTGCTTCACGTTCCTTGGCCGTATATTGCGGAAACATCTGCAGCAATGCTTCTGCATGAATACAATGAATTTCATCCGGTAACACCGGAACAATCGACGGGATTTTTTTAGCGGTTTGCTTTTCTGTTTCTTTCAGTGCTTCATAAATCTGCTGAACCGTCTCCATCAAATAGTTTACGTTTCTGTCTGACTCCGTGATGTGTTTCTCCCAATCCCACTGATCAACATAAACTGAGTGCAGGGGAGACAATTCTTCATCCGGTCGCAATGCGCGCATATCCGTCCATATTCCTTTACCTGCTTCAATTCCGTATTCTTTCAAGCGCATCCGTTTCCATTTGGCTAAAGAGTGTATCACTACAGCACGATGCGGATGCATGGCAGCCAGCGAAAAAGAAACGGGTTGCTCCACTCCATTCAAATCATCGTTTATGCCGGTGTTTTCCTGCACAATCAGTGGAGAAGAAACATGGGAGAGATTCAGGTTCCGTTCCAATGCACCGGAGAAAGTGGCTTTTACAAATTGAATGGCTTGTTCAGTCTGAAGTTTTTCGAATGTGTTCATCATTTTTAATTTATACGTGAATAAAAAAACCCGCCAAACAGGCGGGCATTGCATTACAACAAACCGATCGCCTGTTAGGGTGATGCAGTATTGTTATTATTATTTGAAAATTGAATGGTCGTGTGCATGAGTTAATTCTTTTTGAGAATAAAAAAACCCGCTAATCAGGCGGGCTTATCATATGTTGTTGTTGATGAACTACAATACGCCCGCTGTCCGGTTATGATTCCGGTTACCATTATCATTAAGGTTATAGTAGTTCAGGTATGTCATTTTTTTTGTACGATGTACTTTGTGAATATAGAACAGGAATTTTAGATAGAAAAAAAAATTTTATTGGTGGTGTGCTGTTTCGTATAAATCAATGTATTTTTTTAAAAAAGTATTTGATGTTGTTTTGTTCGATGACCAGTTCCTTTTCCGTGCTTTCCAATACCTTAAACTGTTGGCGGTACGTTTCTCCTGAAACATTCAGGGATGTACCCATCTTTTCGAACTGCACCGCATAGGTTTGATTTTTCCCCTGCACCACGGTGGTTATCGTACCCAACCAATGGCCGGCATTTTTTACAGAATCTACGGAAAGCGACCTAAGTGGCTCATTTTTTTGGGGAAGTTCGCCCGGTGCAGACTGCGTTCTGTAAACTCCCCATTTACCGGGGAAATACGTTGAGTTTAAATCAACAGGCTGTTCATATTCCTTGCGTTTTACCTGAGTGCGTTCGGCATCTTCCCAATGAAATGTGGTTCTTTTTTCCAACACCCGGAAGTAATCTCCGTCATCCAGCATTAGCTGTACAGCAGACTGCTTTAGCACCCGGTAATCATCCCCGGCAAGTGAAATGGTATTGCCTTCAATCTGGGTAAGCCCTTTCATCGTCATAGATCTGCCCAAACGTACAGCAACCGAATCTTTCTGTAAAAAATGAACATACAATGTATCTGAAAATGCTAATGTTTTTCCCTTTTCATCATTCCGGCGGGTTTCCTGCCATTTCCCATCGAGTTGGGATATATACAGTTCATTGCCTTTGGGTGCAGGTTGTTTCAGGGGGATGGGATCTACCCCTTTTCTTTTAACACGTTGTGCGGTGGCTGGGGTTCCAATGAAAAGGGACAGCACACACAGCCATACTATTTTGTGCATAGGGTTAACATTTAATGCGTTATAAGGTACAAAATTGAGAGATGAAAAACGAAGAATTCTGTTAAAAAGTGTACAGAACATTACATAAAGCTTAAAATAGATGGTAAAGAGACAAAGGCTGACCGATGTTTCGTAATTTCGCACAAGGATTAATAAAAATTTTCTATTATGATTAAAACAGGCAATCCAGTGATTAGTATATATACCGAGATGACCCCCAATCCGGAGACGATGAAATTTGTGGCGAATAAGTTATTGTATCCGGGTAAAAGTATAGACATCCCGGATGAAGAGAGTGCAAAAGCTTCGCCTTTAGCGCAGGAGTTGTTTACCTTCCCGTTCATTAAATCTATTTTCATCGCCAGCAATTTTGTAACACTCACCAAAACATCTGAAGCTGAAGACTGGCAGGACATCATTCCAACCATCAAGCAGTTTCTGAAGCATTATATGGAAGAGAACAAGGTGATTGTGAATGAAGAACTGGCGGCTACGCTGAAAACGGACAGCAGCAATATTGTGCTGGCAGATGATGATGATGTGGTAAAAAGGATTAAAGAATTGTTGGAAAATTATGTGAAGCCGGCGGTGGAGATGGACGGCGGTGCTATACAGTTTAAGAGTTATGATGATGGTCGTGTAAACCTCGTAATGCAGGGTAGCTGCAGTGGTTGCCCTTCCAGCATGATTACCCTGAAGGCCGGTATTGAAGGAATGATGAAGCGCATGATTCCGGAAGTGAAGGAAGTGGTGGCTGAATCAGAATAAACTGATTGAAAGATCGTATTAGAGGCTGTCATTCCCGGCAGCCTTTTTATTTATTTTTACTGCATGGATACTCCCGCCATTCTATGGCAAACTTTTATAGATTCTGTTCAGCGTGCCGATTGGTTAGAGTGGGTGGCTGTAATTACCGGCGTCATCAGTGTATGGTTGAGCAAGCGTGAAAACATTCTCGTGTATCCGGTAGGGTTAGTGAATACTATGATTTATTCCTATTTGAGTTTGAAAGCGCATTTAGCGGGAGAAGCCGCCGTGAATGTGTACTACACTATCATGAATGTGTATGGCTGGTATTTGTGGAGCCGGCGAATTGAACAATCGAACCGGCCTGTATGGAATATCCGTTTCAACACATCCGCGGAACAGCGGCAAAGCATTGCCTTCTTTTTAGTATTGTATGTAATATTGTTTGCCTCACTCACTTATTTAAAGAAGGCCTTCTGGCCGGGTGCTATACCCTGGGCTGATGCGCTGGCGAGTGCGGCTGCCTTTACGGCAATGTGGTTGATGGCCAGAAAAAAAGTGGAGAGCTGGGTATATTGGATCATTACCAATATTGTATCTATACCGCTCTATTTTGTAAAGGATATGTCGCTCACCAGTGTGTATTACTTCATCTTGCTGATTATGGCATTCTTTGGATGGCACACCTGGAAACAAAAAGCAAATTCGAGAACGGCCAATGCGTAAAATAGTTATCATAGGACCCGAATCTACCGGAAAAAGTTCCCTCGCCCGATCACTGGCTGAGCGCTACCATACGGGCTGGGTAAAAGAATATGCGCGGGAGTTTCTGCTTACTCACGGCAAGGCATATAC
>JAHBTM010000024.1 GCA_019638635.1 Ferruginibacter sp.
GGAAGTGTATACGCAGGTTTGGGTATGTACGATACCATGCAGTTCATAACACCGGAAATTGCCACCATCTGTACCGGTATGGCCGCCAGCATGGGTGCTGTACTGATGTGTGCCGGTGCCAAAGGAAAAAGAACCGCATTAAAACACAGCCGCATCATGATGCATCAACCCAGTTCAGGGGTAGGCGGACAGGCATCCGATATTGAAATTACCGTAAGTGAGATTTTGAAACTGAAAAAAGAGTTGTACGAAATTTTGGCATTTCACACCGGAAAAGAATTTGATAAAATTTCAAAAGACTGTAACCGCGATTATTGGATGACAGCCACAGAAGCCAAAGAGTACGGACTGGTAGATGAGGTATTGGTGATGAATCCACGCAAGGCGAAGAAAGATTAATAATTACACATAACCCTAACCGTTAGTAATACATGAAGATTCTTAATAAACCTTTCAGGATGGATGAAGAACCGGACATGGAACCGGAAACCATTTCAAACCCCATGGAAAAAATGATGAGCGGATGGATGTTCGACAAAAAGTTCATCGAGCAGCGTAAAGTGTTTTTATGGGGTGTGGTAGATGATCGCTCTTCAAAAGACATCACCAACCGGTTGCTTTACCTCGAAGCCATTGACCCGGGTAAGCCTATTACATTCTATATCAATAGTCCGGGTGGAGTGGTTACCAGCGGTATGGTAATCTATGATACCATGCAGATGATTTCTTCCCCGGTAAGCACCGTATGTATGGGGATGGCCGCGAGTATGGGCAGTATCCTGCTGAGCGGTGGTGAAAAAGGACAACGGTTCATATTCCCGCATGGTGAGGTGATGATTCATCAACCCAGTGGCGGCGGGCGCGGAACCAGTGCCGACCTCGAAATAATGGCCAAGCAAATCCGTAAAACCAAAAACCTCGGAGCTGAAATTCTGGCTAAAAACTGCGGACAAACCGTTGAGAAAATCCTGGAAGATTTTGACCGCGATTACTGGATGGACGCCAACGAATCTGTTTCTTACGGTATTGTAGATGCCGTGCTGGAAAAAATTTAATTATACTCCCTGTAGGCTATCCACCTCTCTGTGTGGATTTTATATAACAGGATATTATTTCAGCCGTTTCTTCGGAATGAGTGTACGCAACTTTTTCGGGGAAGCGGCTGTCTTTTCTGCTGAAATTAAGCATCAGTTTTTGTAGCTTTGAAAAACGTACCTGTAAATCAATAATCAATGGCTAAACAACAAATTTTACATTGCTCCTTTTGTGGAAGAACCCGAGAGGAAGTAAAAATTCTTATAGCCGGTCAGGATGGTCATATCTGTGAAAACTGCGTTGGTCATGCACAGGAAATCATTGATCAGGAAATTACAGTGGCGAAAGAGGTGAAGAACGGAAACAATAGTCAGAATAAATGGCAGGTTCGCAAACCCATCGAAATCAAAAAGTTTTTGGATGAATATGTTATCGGTCAGGATGATGCCAAAAAAGTGTTGGCCGTAGCCGTATATAATCATTACAAAAGACTCAACCAGAAATCAGACAATGAGGTTGAAATTGAAAAAAGCAACATTGTAATGGTGGGCGAAACCGGCACCGGTAAAACCTTACTGGCTAAATCAATTGCCCGTTTATTGAATGTTCCTTTTGCAATTGTAGATGCAACGGTTTTTACGGAAGCAGGATATGTAGGGGAAGATGTGGAGAGTATGCTCACGCGTTTATTACAATCCTGCAATTACGATGTGCAGGCCGCTGAACGCGGTATCGTGTATATTGATGAGATTGATAAAATTGCGCGCAAGAGTGATAACCCTTCTATCACACGCGATGTGAGCGGCGAAGGTGTACAACAAGGGTTATTGAAATTACTGGAAGGCAGTGAAGTACTCGTACCTCCGCAGGGCGGCCGTAAACATCCCGAACAAAAGCTGATTAAGTTAAATACACAGAATATTTTATTTATCTGCGGGGGCGCATTCGACGGCATTGACCGCATCATTGCACGTAGAATCAATACAAACGCCATCGGTTTCAACGTAAACAAAGAAGCACAGGATTACCAGCAGAATAATTTATTGCAGTTTGTAAATGCGGTCGACTTGAAAACATTCGGCCTCATACCCGAATTACTGGGCCGCTTACCGGTGGTTACTTTCCTGAATCCACTGGATGCCGATACATTACGAAGCATTTTAACACAACCCAAGAACAGCCTCATCAAACAGTTTACACGGTTGTTTGAAATTGAAGGGATCGAACTCCGGTTTCAACCCGAAGTACTTGATTTTATGGTAGAAAAAGCATTGGAATACAAACTGGGCGCAAGGGGGTTGAGAAGTATTTGCGAAAGCATCCTTACCGACGCCATGTATGAATTGCCTTCACAAAAAATCAAATTGTTTGAAGTAACACTTGAATACGCCCAACGCAAATTCAATACATCTAAACTCAGTATGCTGAAAGTGGCGTAAACCTTTTTTTGAAAACTAATAAATATCATCCCTGTATCCGCAGGGATATTTTTTTTTAAAGTACTTTCGTCCTGCTTTTCACATTCTAATATTCATTTTATGGTAGATGTCATTCTGGGCTTGCAGTGGGGCGATGAGGGCAAAGGAAAAATAGTAGATTATTTTGCGAAAGACTATGATGTGGTTGCACGTTTTCAGGGCGGCCCCAATGCCGGGCATACACTCTACGTGCAGGATAAAAAAGTGGTGTTGCATCAAATACCCAGTGGTATTTTTCATGAACATAAAATCAACCTGATTGGAAATGGTGTGGTGCTTGATCCGGTAACGCTCGCAAGAGAATATAAATCGGTTGAACAGTTTGGATTAGATCCTTCCAAAAATCTCTACATCAGTGATCGTACACATTTAATATTACCTACACACCGTGCACTCGACAAAGCCAATGAACTGGCCAAAGGCAATGAAAAAATTGGAAGCACATTGAAAGGGATAGGGCCGGCCTACATGGACAAAACCGGAAGAAATGGCTTGCGTGTAGGGGATTTACTGGATAAAACTTTTACCACGCAGTATATTAAACTGCGTATGAAGCATCAACGGTTGTTGGATAATTTCAATTTTCAGGAAGACATTACCTCATGGGAAGAAGATTTTTTTGAAGCCGTTGAATTTCTCAAAAAATTAAAAATTGTTCACGGAGAATATTTCATCAACGAACATATACAGCAGGGAAAGAAAGTGCTCGCAGAAGGTGCTCAAGGTAGCATGCTGGATGTAGATTTCGGAACCTTCCCTTTTGTAACCAGTAGCAGTACCATCTCAGCAGGTGTGTGTAGCGGACTGGGAATTGCACCTCAAAAAATCAAAGAAGTGCTCGGCGTAACCAAAGCCTATTGCACACGCGTGGGAAGCGGCCCCTTCCCCACAGAATTACATGATGATACCGGAGAACTCATCCGTAAAACAGGAAGTGAATTCGGTGCTACTACCGGCAGGCCCCGTCGTTGTGGCTGGATGGATTTAGTGGCATTGAAATATGCGTGCATGATTAACGGCGTTACAAAAATTGTCATGACCAAAGCCGATATACTCGACGTGCTCGATGAGTTGCAGGTATGTTATGCCTATCGTGTGAATGAAACAGAAACCCAACAGGTTCCTTACCAAATGCAACGCTCACAACCTGAACCGCTGTACAAAAGTTTTGATGGATGGAAACAACCGAGTGATACTATAAAATCATACGATGCGTTACCTGAGAAAATGAAAACGTATATTCAATACCTGAATGATTATCTGAACGTACCCCTGAAATACATCAGCAACGGGCCCGGCAGAGATCAACTGATTACTCATTAAGAAAAAATAAATCTGGTAAAATATTTGGGAATTTCAATTTTCAACTGAAATTTACAGTGTTAATCTAAAAAAGCATGGCACTTAAATCTGACAAGGACAATAAAGGTGCGAAAAAAGTACCTGCGCCTAAGAAAACTGCGGCAAAAAAAGCGGCTTCTAAATCCAAGTCGAATGAAGACTTGGATGAAGATGATGAAGATGAACTGGATACAGCCAAACCGGCTGCTAAAGCATCTTCCAAAAAATCTAAATCTACTGATGAGGATGACGATGAGGATGTAGATGTAGAAGACGATTGGGAAAAAGTAGATGAGGAGGATGACGACTGGGATCCTGATTTTGAAGAATTTGATTTACCAAAATCCAAAAAGGGAAAATCATCAAAGAGTAAAGGTGGCGAGGAAGACGACGATTTTAAACTAGACGATGACTTCAATGATTTGTTTGGTGATATCGATGGTGGAGGAACATTTGATGATGATGACTTTTAATGACACATCAACCACTACAATGTAACCTCACCAACCGGGAGGAATTTAAAATAAAAGTGTTGAGCTGGTTAAAACAGTTCAACATTTTTTGTTTTCTGGATAACTGCGAGTATCCTTCTCCGTTAGGTTTTCGCTGCTTCATTGCTGCCGGTTCCAAAAGGCGCATGTATCCCAAAGATTTTTCGACACTTCATCAACAGTTACAACCGGGCACCTGGTGGTTCGGACATTTAAATTTTGAGTTCAATACAAAAACCATCACTTCAAAACCTGAATATACGGGCTTCCCCGGTGCCTGTTTCTTTGAGCCGGAAATACTGATTGAACTAGATGGAAATACTGCCATTGTTCACTCTGGTGCAGAAGATCCTGAAGAGCTCATCCATTCCATACTGCAAACTGAAGTGGAAGCAGATACAACACACACTGCATCCGGTTTTCATCCGGTCGTTACACGCAACGAGTACATACTACAGGTACGGGAGGTGTTGAAGCATATTCAACGAGGCGATTGTTATGAATTGAATTTTTGTCAGGCCTTCCGGGCCCGCACTATAGTACATCCGGTTCAGCTTTTTAAACAACTGGTGCATGTTTCGCCCAATCCGTTTGCGGCCCTGTATCGGATAGATGAGAACTGGTGTGTTTGTGCCAGCCCGGAAAGGTTTTTAAAGAAAGAAAAGGACGTATTGATTTCTGAGCCTATCAAAGGCACTGCCCCACGCGGGCTCACTCCGGAGGAAGATGCAGCTCAGGTAAATACACTGTACCATAGTCAGAAAGACCGCAGTGAGAACGTGATGGTAGTAGACCTGGTGAGAAATGATTTAAGTAGGGTATGCGTTGCCGGTAGTGTGGAGGTACCTGCCTTGTTTCACATTCGTACATTCCCCGGTGTACACCAAATGGTGAGTACAGTTTCTGGCGTGCGCTCAAGCCCGGTGTGTCAACAGCTCAAATTCTGAGCTACCTTCCCGATGGGTTCTATGACCGGTGCTCCCAAACACCGTGTGCTTGACTTTACAGAGCAATACGAAGCTCAACAAAGAGGATTGTTTTCCGGTACCATAGGGTATTGCAGCCCCTCGGGCGATTTTGATTTGAATGTCGTCATCCGAAGTATGTTTCTGAATCCCGAAAACGGAACGGTTGACTTTTTAGCCGGAGGCGGTATCACAAAGAACAGTGTACCGGAACATGAGTACGAGGAAAGTATATTGAAAACACGGGCCATCCGGAAAATCCTGGGTATACCTGTGTAGGAATCAGTTTTTTCTTTTGATATTTTTTTTCGGGTACACGGTACGGGTAGCGGGTACCGGCTCAGGGTTCAGGAGGCTTTGTACCGATTCATTCAGAATCTGATACTTATTGGCCAGAAAAAGATTCATTTTGTCTTCCGGTAACATCATATCAAACTGACCATTCTGTTCTAATTGCTCGTTGAATGAAGGATTGTACCGGTTAAATTCACTCAGGCTCATATCAATATGGCGCGCAACAACAACGGCAAGAAATTTTCCTGAAATGGTTTGGGTTTGCGTGCCGGCAAGTTCTTCAGGAGATAATTGTTGACGGTTGTTGAGCGGACTGATGCCGTCGGTCCAGGGTTTGAAATGATACACCTTTTTAGCAACACCTGCTGCCTGTTCATTTTCCATGATGTAATGAGTGGCTATGAATTTCTTTACATGGTTGCGGCTTTCTTCCGGCAGGTAATATTGTAACTCCCAAAAATTCCGGCTGCCGCTTTTTTTAATGGCTTCATACACCCTGCCCGGTCCTCCATTATAAGCGGCAATCACCAACAACCAATCATTAAATTGTTTATACAAATTCAATAAATAACGGGAAGCGGCGTGGGTACTTTTAAAATAATCTCTTCGTTCATCAGCACGTTGGTTCACCTGCAAACCATATTCTCTGGCAGTAACGGGCATGAATTGCCATGGCCCGGCTGCACCGGCCCAACTGGTAGCAGAAGCCTGTAAGTTGCTTTCAATTACGGCGAGGTATTTCAGTTCGCGTGGTAAACCATACCGTGTGAGAATCTGATCAATCAGATTGAAGTAGTGGGCACCCCAATCTTTAAGGGCGAGCAGATGATCACTATGTCGGTTCAGGTAATCACGAATGAACAAAGAGGCTTGCGGATTCAAGTGGGCAGATTGGGTGATGCCCGGGTTATAACTGTATTTCTCAAACAAATTTTTAAACCCGTATCGCGTAAGCTGAGAAATGTATTCTACTTTCTCTTTTTCAGGTTCTTTTTTTTCAGTGATGATCTCATCAATCCACGCAGCAGCTACCTCTGTTTTTTCTTTCAGGGTATCGGAAACCGGATTCCATTGAAAACTACCCGCATACAAACCGGCGGGAAGCATCCACAACAACTGAAAGGCGTATAATTTACTGCGGAGATACATAGTAAGTTGACAAATTTAACTCCTGAAATGTGTAGGTTAATTTAAAATTGTGTGAGCGTATCGGTTTACAGGCACAAAAAAAGGCTGCTCCGGCAACCTTTATGTAAAAAATGAATTGTCAGATACATTATTTATCTGAAATAGCTTGTTCTGTTTTTTGATGCAGGGCTTGTTTCTGCTCTTTCTCTCTCATTCCTTCTTCAATCTCCGTTTTTACATTCGATTTGGCATCGTTGAATTCTCGGATACCGCGCCCAACGCCACGCATCAACTCAGGAATTTTCTTTCCTCCAAACAGCAGCAAGACAACCAGAATAATTAATATCCATTCACTTCCACCGGGCATAGAGAGTAGAAAGGTGCTATGGAATGCTGTGTACATAATTTAAATTTAGGGTGTAAAGATAAACCATTTCGGCATTACCTGTAACATTCACTCCGGTAATTGTAGCGTTACGGTGTTAAAATATTATCGGAGGCTTCGGCCACACTTGGCTTTTCCATGTGCAGCCTGATAGGGTGTAATACTGCGGGCACAAGAGGCAATGAATACGGTGAGGCATACGCCTATGGCGATGATCCGGATGTTTTTTTTCATTTCTGAAGTATTTAAGGTTAACGTTTAAGACTGATTACGTTAATCACAGTCTACCGGATCAGGCCACCAATATACTACCCATATCCCGTTTATGCAAGTGAACGGAATAAAAAACCGGAAACATGTGTGTTCCCGGTTCAGTATATCTTCAGATAAGGTATTACTTTTTAGCAGTAGACATTCTTTTCTCTTTAATACGAGCACTCTTGCCGCTTCTTTCACGCAGGAAATACAATTTAGCCCTTCTTACACGGCCCACCTTATTCAGGATGATGCTATCAATATTCGGAGATAACAATGGGAATAATCTTTCAACCCCTACACCGTCAGAAATTTTACGAACTGTAAATGAGGCTGTTGCACCATTTCCCTGGCGCTTAATCACGTCTCCCTTAAAACTCTGGATACGTTCTTTGTTTCCCTCTACAATTTTATAATTAACGGTTACATTGTCGCCGGCTTTAAAACTGGGGTGATTCGCTTTGTTTGTCAGTTGTTCATGAACAAAATCTATCGCGTTCATAGCTTGTAATTTTTAACGGAGGGCAAAGGTAATGAAAAATAAATGATACCACTTTAATTTTTGGTTTTATTTTTTATCAGCCGGATGAAATCGTCAAACAACAGAAACCGGTGCTTCCAATCTCCCGAAACGGCGATTGCCGGTGATACTTTCAAATTGCTTCACAACCGTTTTTCAAAGCAAATCATAGTTACTAATCGGTTCATTAGGTACTTAAATGGATCAGCATACAGCGTGTGTAGCAATTTTGTTGAACGTTTCCCCAAACAATGATTCCACGGACGAAATTAATTATGTGTTGATAATGAGTTATTTAAGGTGATATCTCTTTAATCGTTTACACCCAATCCGGATTGAGCAGGATTAAACAACATATTATCTTTTTAACAAAATAAAAGTAATACTATTATGAATGATTGTAAATAATATTTATAGTTTTGCATTACTACTTTTAATAAAAGTAAGTATTTAAAATTCTGATTATGGAGTTTTTGATAAAATTCAGATTGAACGAACAGCTTTGCGTGAAGGATCCTGAAAGTACTGAACTGGGAAAATCTATTGTGCAGGGGGCGATCGAGTTGATGTATGCTTCCGGTTTTGAAGGGTTCACTTTCAGAAAATTGAGTACCCACATACAAACGACAGAGGCAACCATTTACAGATATTTTTCTTCGAAGCATCAATTATTGCTCTATTTACAAAACTGGTATTGGTCGTATCTGGAGTTTTTAAGCAGGATGTTGATCACGGAAGAGAAACCTGCAGAGGAAAAATTGAAATTGGTACTGGAAATCATAACACATACTCATGATAAGGTTCCGGCACTCTTGGATTATGATCTGCATCAGTTGCATAGTATTGTCATTGCAGAATTCAGCAAATCGAATCTGATGCGGGCAATGGATACACATCATTGTGATGTGGTGTTTAATCCGCTCACCGGTTTCTGCACCTACGTCAGCCACATCCTCCTTGAATGTAATCCAAAGTACCCTTATGCACGTTCCATGGCGAGCACTTTACTTCAAACTGCGCATGATCAGCAGTTTTATACGCACCATGTGCCCCTGCTCACTAATCACACCAATGCCATGCCCAACAATTTTTATGTTTTAAACTACCTTCACTCTATGGTACATGCAGTACTTAAACCTTAAACGCTATGCCACTCCATCAAGATACTCAAATCAGTACCCAAAAGCTTTTCCGGTATATCACCAAAGAGAAAAAAGATGTAGGCAGTATTTATATATATGCCATTTTAAGCGGACTGGTACAACTGTCCATTCCTTTGGGCATTCAGGCCATCATCAGTTTTGTGATGGGGGCAACCATGGTTACTTCATTATATATCCTCATCGCATTTGTGGTATTGGGTACTTTTCTTGCAGGGTTTTTCAGGATACGCGTGATGCAGATCATTGAAAAAATACAACAGAAAATATTTGTAGAGTACGCCTTGGCCTTTGCCGAAAAACTTCCAAAGATAAACCTGACGGCTACCCGAAAATATTATTTACCGGAACGTGTGAATCGTTTTTTCGATGTGCAGATTTTGCAAAAAGCCATATCGAAATTGTTGCTCGAAATTCCAACGGCACTTATTCAAATCATCTTCGGCATTTTACTGTTGTCATTTTATCATCCCTGGTTTCTGGTGTTTGGAGCATTGGTATTGCTTATCGTGATACTCATTTTTAGAATTACCATGAGTTCAGGAATACAATCGAGCTTGGAAGAAAGCGAACGTAAGTATGAAGTTGCGTCGTGGCTGGAAGACATCGCCCATGCAGTAAAAACATTCAAAATCAACTCCAAGGAAAACACCCATGTTAAAGGCTCCGACGACCGGGTAGTGAATTATCTAACATACCGAACCAAACATTTCAAAATACTGTTATACCAGTACTGGGTGATTGTAGTGTTTAAAGTGCTGATCACACTGATTGTACTGGCCATTGGAACGTATTTGCTGATCAATCAGGAACTGAACATCGGTGCATTTATTGCCACTGAAATTGTGGTGTTAACCATCCTCGCCTCGGTGGAGAAACTCATTAAAAGTTTGGAAAGTTATTACGATGTCATCACCTCACTGTCTAAATTAAGTACCGTAACCGATCTGGTGGAAGAACCTACCTCTAATATTGAATTGAATGCTTCAGGAGATGGTATTGAGATTGTATTTAGTGATGTGTCTTTTCGTTTTGCCGATCAGAAACCCATCCTCAGTAACCTGAACTTTAAAATTCCAAAGAACAGTTTGTGTGTAATCAACGGCCGACTGGGAGCAGGGAAATCTTTGTTGTTAAATATTCTGGCAGGATTCTATGAGCCCTCCGACGGTAATATATTGTTTGATAAAGTTTCTGTGAGCAATCTGGATAAAGATGCTTTCAGAAAAATGACCGGTATTTACCTGGAAGATTTAACGATTATCAAAGCTACACTGCTCGAAAATATTATTCTCGGAAAGGAAGACGTAACAACCGACGATGTGATGCAACTGCTCGAAACCTGGGGGATTGAAGATTTCCCGGCCCAATTCACAGAAGGGTTGTTTACCCCATTGAGTGAAACGGATACCGAATTATCCTTCAGCTCCAGAAAGAAAATTCTATTGCTGCGTGCCATGTTGGGTTCAAAAAGACTCTTATTGCTGGAAGATCCTATAGACGGAATGAATGAAGATTTTGCCGAGAAGTTTATGCAATACATCCACCAGATTAAAAAACATACAACCGTGGTTATTGTATCGCAAAACAGATCGTTGACAAAGCAGGCAGATTGTGTGCTCACACTAAATCAGGGAACTGTAATGATAGAAGATGTTTAAAATCAATTTTGCATCAACCTTTGAAGATTAAAAAAATCTATCAGAGGAAAAAAAATAAATGAATGGAAGGGATGAAAATAAAATCGTTCGAAAGTATTTACCACGCTAACCGCAATTCGCGGGTGAAACGGTGGTTCTATGTATTTTTTGCACTGGGCGTGCTGATATTGTTTTTGCCATGGACACAGAATGTGAAGGTGAAAGGAACCGTTACTACACTATATCAAGATCAAAGACCCCAGCAACTCAACTCACCTATACCAGGACGAATCACCCAATGGTATGTGAAGAATGGTGATTATGTACAAAAAGGAGATACCATCCTTCAGCTCACGGAAGTAAAAGAAGATTACATGGATCCGCAACTGGTGGAGCGTACCGAACAGCAGGTGGAAGCGAAAAAAGGGGTGCGGGATTTTTATGAAGCGAAAATTGTTACGGCAGATGCACAAATACAAGCCTTAGAAAACGCCAGGGTGCTGAAACTGCGACAACTCAAAGTAAAACAAGATCAGCTCCAATTCAAATTACGCGCTGAAGAAGTTGAACTGGATGCAGCAACCAATGAACTGCAGCTTGCTGATGATCAATTTAAACGCCAGAAAAAAATGTATGACGAGGGATTGGTTTCTTTGACACAGTTTCAACAACGTAGTTTGTTATATCAAAACGCTGTAGCTAAAAAAACATCCGCAGAAAACAGACTGGCACAAACACGGCAGGAACTGGTGAACCTGCAACTCGAACAACAATCGGTGATTCAGGACTATGCCGAGAAACTCAGTAAAACAACCGGAGAACGGTTTCAAAACCTGGGAGAAGTGCAAAGCAGTACCGGGGATATTGCCAAACTGGAAAATCAGGTGTCGAATTATAAAATCAGGCAGGGGTTGTATTATGTGGTGGCATCGCAAAACGGACAAATCGTTCAGTTGAACAAAGCCGGTATCGGTGAAATTTTAAAAGATGGAGAAAGCATTGGCACCATCGTTCCATCTGATGCCGTATATGCCGTGGAGATGTATGTAAAACCGGTGGATCTCCCGCTGGTGAAGGCCGGTCAAAAAGTAATGTGTGTATTCGATGGCTTTCCTGCCATTGTTTTTTCCGGTTGGCCGAATACCAGCTATGGAACTTTTTCCGGCAGGGTAATAGCTGTGGAGAGCAACATCAGCGCAAACGGAATGTTCAAGGCACTGGTCGTGGAAGATGCCAATAAAAAACCCTGGCCCCCTCAAATTAAAATGGGCGCCGGTGTGCAGTCTATTGCTATTTTAAATGATGTTCCCGTATGGTATGAACTGTGGAGGAATATCAACGGCTTCCCGCCGGATTATTACACTGTAAACCCTGAAAAAACCGGAAATGAAACGGCTCGCTAAAATCATCATACTTGTTTGCATTCTTTGCCTGCCTGTATGGGCTGAAGCACAAGATACCCTTCGCCTGGCCCATGAGGAATTTGTTTCCATCGTTAAAAACTACCACCCATTGGCATACCGGTACAGATTGCAAAACCGCATTGCACAAAGAGAAGTACAACAGGCACGTGGACAATTTGATCCGTTAGTGGATGGTGCGCATGGTGCAAAAACACTCGACGGATTAGATTATTACCGTGAAACCCAACTCGAACTTAACATTCCCACCTGGTATGGAATTGAAGTAACCGGAAAATATAATACCATCAACGGACAACGACTCAACAACAACGAAACCGAAGGGGGCTTATATCAGTTTGGAGTTACCATTCCGCTTGCACAAAACCTGTTATACGACAAACGCAGGGCTATGCTGGATCAGGCAAAGTTTGCCCGTCAGATGACGGAAGCCGAACAGGAACTTTTAACCAATGAATTATTGTTGAGGGCAGATAATGCCTACTGGGCCTGGGTGAAAGCATATGAATACTACCAGTTGCAAAGCAGAACCGTGGAGGTTAACCGCGAACGCTTGCAACTTATTCGCAAAACATTCGAATATGGTGAAACAGCCGCCATTGATACCACTGAGGCACTATCACAATTGCAGGGCTTTGAATTACAAATGGAAGATGCGTATCTGCAATGGGTGAAAGCCACCCAGGAATTGTCACTTTATTTATGGACCGAAAACCAGCAGCCGTACAATTTGCCGGTGAATGTAGTTCCTACACAGGACTTACGCATGAGCCCGGCTTATACCCAATTTGCTTTACTCATCAATGAAGTGAATACAAGGCCGTTGCAACAACATGCGGCCATGCAATTTATTTTTCAGGAACAAAATATTTTAAAGAGTGAACTCAAACTCAACCGTCAGCAGCTTTTGCCCCAGTTGAATTTCACCTATCACCTGTTGAACAAAGAAAGCCAGCGTTCAAAATATTTTCCATTGTTTGAAGATAATTATCAATATGGTTTAAAATTGGGCATTCCGATTTTTCTTCGTCAGGAAAGAGCCCGGTATCGCATCACACAAACCAGGCTGTTACAAAATAAACTGGAAGCCGGGGTAAAGCAGCAGGAATTAAATACACGCATTAAAGTGTATGCGTCAGAAGTGCAGAATTACAGCACACAAATTGAGCTGGCCGGGAAGAACATCTCCAATTTCCGCCGGTTGCTGCAAGCGGAAGAAGCACGTTTCCAAAATGGTGAGAGCTCGTTGTTCCTCATCAATACCCGCGAAAACAAGTTGCTGGAAGCCGAGCAGAAATTACTGGAACTCCGTCTGAAGTTCCTGGTAAGCTATAACCAACTGAAATGGTTAAACGAAAATTTTTAAAGAACCTATAGGTTACCTCTTTCTTACAGATTCATTGAGGACAAATAAAAAACCGGCACTTTTCACGGTGCCGGCGTATATACGTTACTGTTAGAATTATCGTGCAATATTCACCGCGCGTTTTTCACGGATAACAGTTACTTTAATTTGTCCGGGGAAGGTCATTTCCGTTTGAATTTTCTGTGCTATTTCAAAACTCAGTTTATCACTGTCGTTATCCGTCACCTTATCAGCCTCTACAATCACCCGCAACTCTCTTCCCGCCTGGATGGCATAGGCTTTTTCTACACCGGAATAGGCCAGGGCAAGGTTCTCGAGGTCTTTGATACGCTGCATGTATTGCTGCATGATTTCCCTCCGTGCACCCGGGCGTGCACCACTGATGGCGTCGCAAGCCTGAATGATAGGAGAAATCACGTACTGCATTTCCATTTCATCGTGGTGGGCACCAATGGCGTTCACTACGGCAGGGTTTTCACCATATTTCTCAGCCAGCTTTGCTCCGAGGAGTGCGTGGCTCAGTTCAGTTTCCTCATCTGGTACTTTACCAATATCGTGGAGCAATCCGGCTCTTTTAGCCAGCTTGGGGTTCATACCCAGCTCTGCGGCCATGATGCTGCAAAGGTTGGCTGTTTCGCGGCTGTGCATCAGGAGGTTTTGTCCGTACGATGAACGGAATCGCATACGTCCCACCATGCGGATCAGTTCTTTGTGTAAACCATGAATACCTAGTTCAATAACGGTTCTTTCACCAATATCCATTACCTGGTCTTCCAGTTGGCGGCGGGTTTTTTCTACCACCTCCTCAATACGGGCCGGGTGAATCCTGCCATCGCTTACCAGTCGTTGTAACGACAATCGTGCAATTTCTCTGCGCAACGGATCAAAGGAAGAAAGAATGATGGCCTCCGGAGTGTCATCCACAATTAAATCTACACCCGTAGCCGCTTCAATAGCACGGATGTTCCTTCCTTCACGGCCAATGATGGAACCTTTAATTTCATCACTTTCCAGGTTAAATACTGTTATGGCGTTTTCGATAGCTTGTTCAGCAGCCGTACGTTGTATGGTTTGAATGATGATTTTCCTTGCTTCTTTATTGGCCTTCCCTTTGGCTTCTTCAATAATTTCCTGTTGAAGTGCCAGGGCTTTCGATTGTGCTTCCTGGCGGAGGCTTTCAACCAGTTGTGCTTTGGCATCATCGGCTGATAAACCGGCTACCTTTTCCAAACGGCGGATGTGTTCTTCCTGATGTTTCTCCAGTTCCGTGCGTTTGATGTTCACTACCTCAATCTGACGGTTGAGGTTTTCTTTAATTTGATTGTTTTCCTTGAGTTGTTTCTCGAGGTTGCCTTCTTTTTGATTCAGGCTTTGTTCTTTCTGACGAATACGATTTTCCGTTTCGCTGATTTTTTGTGTACGCTGCAGCACCTCTTTTTCGTGCTCCATTTTCAATTGCACAAAATGTTCTTTGGCTTCCAGCAGTTTTTCCTTTTTGAGGGTGTCTGCTTTCAATTTGGCCTCCGATACTATTTTTGAGGCTTCCTGTTCAGCATTTTCAACTTGTTTTTTGGTGTTTTGAGCGAAGATTATTTTACCCAGAAGAATCCCTACGGCCAATGCGGCTACTCCGATGATGATCGATAATATGATCGAGTCCATGTATTAATGTGTTTTTATCTTGATTTTTAAATAGATACATCTTTTTCATCCTTTTGATAGGTTTAGGAGATGTTTAACCCAACGAAGATACTGTTTTTTCAGCGGAATTTATGGGGTGTCCGACACCGGCTTATCGAGATATTGCTCAAGTTTATCCAGGGCCCCTTTCAGGTCTTCTGATGCCACACTGTTTCCTGCGGCGGCTTGAGTAGCGTACCAGATAACCACCATGGCGATGTAATCCTGCATATCTTTTCCGGCAAACTGTGTTTTAAATTCAATGATCTTATCATTGATCAGTTTGAGGGTTTTGCGGATGGTTTCTTCGTCCGACGGGCTACAACGGATTCGGTAGGTTCTGTCGGCTATGAGTATGTTGATAGGAATTAAATCGTTCATAGCAATATTATTCGCTGAGCATTCCGATGCATTTGTCAATTTCTCGGATGTATTTGTTTAAGGTAGATTCAAATGCGGCTTTGTCGGCAGTGTTCATTTTTCCGGTTGCGGCCAGCAATACTTGCCGCTGTTCGGATAGCAGGCGAACCTGTTCTTCAAGGGCTGCATTTTTATTTTTGAGCGACCGGATGAGTTCGGCCTGTTGTTCCTGCTGTTTTTGCAGGTTCTCCAGCATTTTCATGCGGTGTTTCACCTTAGCGGTAATCTGTTGTACCTGTTGCAGTGTATCCATATTATTTTCTTATTTCTGCATTCAGTTTTTGAGTGTATACTCGGGTGAGTTGTTGCATCATTTTGTCCATTTCTTCATCGGTGAATGTTTTAGTATCATCTGAAAACACAAACTTCATCGCCATTGATTTTTTGCCCGTTCCTAATTTGTCGCTTTCAAATACATCAAACAAATCCATGTGTTCCAGTTTGGCCAAACCCGCTTGTTTCGTTGCCTGCAGAATCTCGGAATAAGTTACGGATTTATCTACAACAATGGCCAGATCTCTTTCCGCAGAAGGAAAACGGGAGATGTCGCTGTACTGAATTTGTTGAGGATACGCAGTTTCAATTGAGTTCCAGTGCAGGTGGGCATATAACACAGGCACTTTGATGCCCATCGCTTTCAACCATTTCGGATGCACCTCTGCCACTATGCCTGCCTTCTTTTTACCAATGATGATTTCATTCGCAGTGCTGAAATATTCGTGTGAGGTGGTTTTATACTGTACCTGCACACCCAGTGCGTTGAGTAACTGATGCACCCGGCCTTTCATACTGAAAAAATCTACCGGTTGAGGTGTGTGCTTCCAGTCGGAAGGGTCATCTCCTGTTAAATACAGGCTCAGGTTCAGTGTTTCTTCGTATTGTCCGTTGAACTGCTGATACGTTTTCCCGAATTCAAAGAAGCGTAAATTATCGTTCTTACGGTTCAGGTTATACGCAATTGCCTGCAATCCGCTTTGCAACATGTGGGGACGAAGGATATCAAGTTCAGCACTCAGGCTATTGAGCAGTTTTACCTGATGGGCCGCTTCATCTTCATGGTACCATTTGCTGTTTACAATGCTGTTGGTGAATATTTCATTGAAGCCCGCACCACAAAGCAGTTGTGCTGCCTTTTCACGAAGTTGGAATATACGGAGCTGTTCATCGGTGTGGGCAGATAAAACCAGTTGTGAGGGAATGTCAATCTGGTCGAATCCTGAAATACGCATGATTTCCTGAACAAGATCTGCAGCATATCCGACAGAGGGCTTATGAAAAGGAATTTCCACTTCCCAATCCTGCGTTGTTTTACTCACCACATGATAACCCAGGCTGGAGAGGATACTTTCCACTTCCTGGTCGGTATACATTTTACCGCTGAGGGTGTGGAGGTATGATTTAGATAATGTAATTTTTGTAGGATGTTGTGCAACGGGTATCACATCAAGCATTTCACCTGCGGTTTTTCCGCCCGCCACTTCCATAATCAGTTGAATGGCATAGCTGAGCACCGGTAGGGTAATGCTGAAATCTGTCCCTTTTTCAAAACGCACGGCTGCATCGGTTCTCAATCCGTGATGGGTGGAGGTGATGCGAATACTTTCTCTGGAAAAGCAGGCGCTTTCAAGAAAGATATTTTTTGTGGAGGAGGTAACACCGCTGTTCCAACCGCCGTACACACCGGCTATGCACAGGGGAGCGTTTTCATCATATATCATGAGGTCGTTGGCGGTCAGGGTAATGCTTTTCTGATCGAGTGTGATGAATGTTTCTCCTTCCGTTGCTTTCTTCACCCGAATACGTTTCCCTTGAATCTGATCCGCATCAAAGGCGTGCAGCGGTTGGCCGGTAGCATGCAATATGAAGTTGGTAACATCTACAATATTGTTGATGCTGTGTACACCAATAGCACTCAGTCGTTTCTTCAGCCACTCCGGACTATCACCCACGGTTACACCTTCAATGGTGATACCACTGTAACGCGTACACGATTCCGGATCAGTAATTTCAACAGTTATGGGAGGTGTACCCGATGTTTCAATAACGGGATAGGGTACACGAGGAGCAAGTGGTGTGTTTTTGTGATGCGTCAGATAGGCACATACATCACGGGCCACTCCCAGATGGCTCATGGCATCTGAGCGGTTAGGGGTTAAACCTATTTCGAAGATGGTATCTTCATCGGTAGGTTTCAATACCTCTTGAAGGGGTGTTCCGGGCTGAACTTGGTCATCCAGCACGAGGATACCCGCATGGTCGGTCCCTAACCCAATTTCATCCGCAGCACAGAGCATTCCGAAGCTTTCCACACCACGTATTTTCGATTTCTTGATTTTAAATGGAGCATCTCCCACAGGATACAATGTGGTGCCAATAGTGGCTACCACTACTTTCTGGCCTACCGCAACGTTGGGCGCACCGCACACAATTTGCAGCAATGCATCCTGCCCTGCATCCACCATCGTTACCTTCAGCTTATCGGCATCCGGGTGAGGCACACAGTTTACTACCTCGCCGGCAATCAATCCTTCCAGTCCGCCTTCTACTCCTCCGGTTCTTTCCATGCTTTCTACCTCAAGCCCTATTGAAGTTAAAATCTTAGAAAGTTCATCTGGCATGGGCACTACCGGTAAATAATTGCTCAGCCAGTTATATGAAATGGTCATGTTTGAATTTTAAACGAACAAAGATAATCGGACTTTCCTATAAATCCGGAAAGGACACGGAAATGGGCAGGAGGTGAAATTTCACTGAAAAACCAAACTTTTTTTCGACAAAATGGTTCCTGCAAGGTGAAGAAATTTAAAAAGGGTTGAGGCAGCAATTGTGTATAAAGGTGCAAAAGTTCCCATCATTTTGTGAAAGCGATGTGATTAGGGATGTGGATTACCCGTTTATAAGGTACTTTTGTAGTGAATAAGGTGTTCATAAACCTGTTGAGAAGATGGGATAACTTACTGCAAGAACAAATCGTTTCAGCATCATTAAGGTTATGGATTTACCTTAGCATGTTGCCGGTGGGATAACCCGTTTGCGGCATCGGCCGAGAGGCAATAATGACCCATTACTTCAGTTGAAAAAAGAATCAAGTGGACCTATCAAACATCAATAAACAACAGCGCACGCTGCGGATGAAACCCCAACCGGATGTAACCGGGATGGCTTTTGGAAAAGTACCCCCACAGGCAAGAGATTTGGAGGAAGCCGTACTAGGGGCGATTATGCTGGAGAAAGGCGCTTTCGATGCTGCTTCCGAGATACTGAAACCGGAATGTTTTTATGTAGAAGCCCATCAACGTGTGTTTCGTGCCATGCAATCTCTTGCACTGAAAAGCATGCCGATTGATTTGCTGACGGTGGTGGAAGAATTGAAATTCAATGGCGACCTTGATATGGTAGGAGGGGCTTACTACCTCACCAAGCTCACGAATACAGTGGTTTCTTCAGCCAATATTGAAACCCACAGCCGCATCATTTTGCAAAAATTCATTCAGCGGGAATTGATTCGCGTGAGCAGTGAAACCATCCGCGATGCGTTTGAAGATACCATAGATGTTTTTACTATGCTCGACGATGCAGAGTCTCGTTTGTTTGAAATCACCAATAACCACCTGAAGAAAAACTTCGATAACATCAATGAAGTACTGGTAGATACCATCAAGCGAATTGAGGATATGCGTAACCGTGAGGAAGATATCACCGGTGTGTATACCGGCTTTCCTACACTGGATCATGTAACATACGGATGGCAACCAACCGACCTGATTATTCTTGCCGCAAGGCCATCCGTGGGTAAAACCGCGTTTGCCCTGAATCTGGCGCGCAGCGCAGCCATGCATCCGGTACGCAAAACACCCGTTGGTTTTTTTAGTCTGGAGATGAGCAGTTCCCAACTGGTACAACGTATCCTCAGCGCTGAAAGTGAAATCCCGCTGGAAAAAATTACCCGTGGTAAGCTC
The DNA here is from genome assembly GCA_019638635.1 of Ferruginibacter sp. Classification (GTDB taxonomy): domain Bacteria; phylum Bacteroidota; class Bacteroidia; order Chitinophagales; family Chitinophagaceae; genus Ferruginibacter. The sequence goes on from JAHBTM010000024.1 coordinate 19,539, forward strand.
GAAGATTATGAAATGGAGCAACTCATTGCGCGTGGTGTAACTAAACTGAACCAGGCTCAGATTTTTATAGATGATACGGCCGCACTGAATATTTTTGAATTGCGTTCAAAAGCGCGCCGCTTGAAGAACAAATACAATGTGGGATTAATCATCATTGACTATTTGCAGTTGATGAGTGGCGCAGGTGATAACCGCAATGCCAACCGGGAGCAGGAAATCAGCCGCATCTCCCGCGATCTCAAAGGTTTGGCTAAGGAACTGCAGATACCGGTGATTGCACTTTCTCAGTTGAGTCGTGAGGTAGAAAAAAGAAAAGAAGGTTCAAAAATCCCGCAATTAAGCGATTTGAGAGAGTCTGGTGCTATTGAACAAGATGCCGATATGGTAATGTTCCTTTACAGGCCTGAATACCACGAAATCAATCAAAACGAACATGGAGAAAGCCTGAAAGGGCATACTCAAATACGTATTGCCAAACATCGGAACGGTTCCCTTGAGAATATCGACCTGATGGCTAAGCTTGAATTCCAGAAATTTGTGGAGATGGATAGGGATAAAAGGCCCGGACTGCCATCGCAAAGCAGCGGGCATACCGGTAATTTCAAACCCATCTTTAAAGAAGATACTTTCATCAGCAAAAGCAGCCGCATGAACGACGGTAACTTTGATCAGGAGGATTCGGATCCTGATTTTTGATGATTGAATCAGCAACCGATGAACGCTTATGGAGCTTCCTTTTTTTTACGCCCCAGCGCTTGGTCAATCCGCTTCACTGGAAATGGAGGAGGATACCGCCAGGCATATCACACAGGTCTTGCGCATGCAGGTAGGTGAGCGTGTAGGCGTTACCGATGGAAAAGGAAATTTCTCAGAATGTACCATTACCACTGCGGCCAAAAGGAAATGCATACTGATGCCCGGTTCCGTGGTTCAACATCCGCCTCCGGTTAAAACAATTACCCTCGCCATCGCATTGCTGAAAAACAAATCGAGGATGGAATGGTTTTTTGAGAAAGCCACTGAATTGGGTGTGCAGCGTTTTGTTCCCCTCATAACACATCGTACCGAACGGCAGGTATTCCGGACCGACAGGATGGAGGGCATCCTGATCAGCGCGATGTTGCAAAGCCAACAGTACCGGCTACCCGAACTTTCAGAACCCGTTCCCTTTTCCAATTTTATACAAGAACCCTTGCCGCGTTACGCATTGATTGCACACTGCGAACCGGATGAACAAAAAATTCCACTCACACATTATCAGCAGGAACAGGAAGTAACGGTACTGATTGGTCCGGAAGGAGATTTTACACCGGCAGAAATTACTCAGGCCATACAAGCCGGATACCGGCCGGTATCGTTGGGTTCAACCCGTTTGCGCACTGAAACAGCGGGTATTGCCGCCGCCGCATGCCTCTGTATTTAATGGGCCATGTCGCTGTAGCCGTCGGTCTGACGTGCACTTTGATTTTCTACCGGCAGCTGAGGCGTATTTAAAGTAACCACACGTTTTTTCTGGTTTTTACGCTTCATAATCATATTCAGCATTTCCACGATGAAAGAGAAGGCCATACCAAAGTAGATGTAATTTTTTAGTTTGAGTTCATGTGCGGCTTCTGCATTCCATCCCTCCATAATCAGGCTCAGCCCAATCATCACCAGGAAACTCAGGGCCAACATTTTCAACGTAGGGTGTTTTTGTATGAAGCCTGCAATTTTTCCGCTGAATGTGAACATTACGATCATGGCAATTACTACGGCTGCAATCATGATTTCTACGTGTTTTGCAGTTCCACCGGCGGTGAGGATGCTATCGAAGGAGAAAACCGCATCAATAATCATAATCTCCATAATGGCTTTGCCAAAGGAAAGCCCTGCACTTTTTTTCGAAAGCTCCGTAGGATCTTCCCCTTCCAGTTTGGCATGTATTTCCTTAACCGATTTATATATGAGAAATAATCCACCCAGTAGCATCACCACACTGGCCAGATCAAACGCTTTCGAATACACCGTGAGTACGGTCTTTCCTTTTTGTTGTAACAGCCAGCCCAAGGCCAGTAACAGCAGGCTGCGGGTTAAGATGCCCATCACCATCCACATCCTGCGCGCTTTTTTTACCTGCGACTGATCTTTCATTCTACCCATGATGATGGATACGAATATCACATTATCAATACCCAATACTACTTCCAGCACAACGAGGATTAAAAAACTGATGAGCGCTTCTGAGGTTAATAGATGTTCCATGAATTATTTTCTTAAAATATTTTTTATAACTGACGGCCCCGCATACACGAAGCTCGTCCATATCTGAATCAACCGCGCACCGGCCTCCATTCTTTCCCGGGCGTCGTCTGTTGTAAATATGCCTCCGCTTCCAACCAATACCAATCGGTTCCCATAACTGGTGGCTATCACTTTAAGCAATTGTTGTGCCCGGTTTTTCAAGGGCATACCGCTGAGTCCGCCTGCCCCAATACGTTCCAGGGTGCTGGCAGGGGTTTTTAAATTGTTGCGACTGATGGTTGTATTGGAGATAATCATCCCGGTTAGCTGCAGGCGTGCCACCAGTGCTGCTGCCGCCAGTGCATCGGCCTCATTCATATCCGGTGCAATTTTCAGGAAAACGGGCTTTTGTATTTTTCGGGCACGCAGCGCATCAGACAATTTCTGTAAAATAACTTCGAGGGCTTCCACATCCTGCAAAGCACGTAAGCCGGGTGTGTTGGGGCTGCTCACATTCACGGTAAAATAATCTACCGCATCATACAACGTTTCAAAACACAGCAGGTAATCTTTCCAGGCCTCTTCATTGGGTGTTACCTTGTTCTTACCAATGTTGCCCCCCACAATCAATGTAGATTGCGGGTGCTTTTTACGCCATGCCAACAAATGTTGATTCACCACGTCAACCCCTTCATTATTGAAGCCCATACGGTTGATGAGGGCGTTGTCTTTTTTCAACCTGAACAGGCGGGGCTTTTCGTTTCCGGCCTGTGGCAACGGGGTTACGGTTCCAATTTCAACATGACTGAACCCTAACATATCCAGGGCATGGAGATAGGAGGCATTCTTATCGAAACCTGCCGCCAATCCAACCGGGTTTCGAAAGTGTAGTCCGGCCACCTGTATGGGCTGATCGTCCGGTTTGAATAACTGCTGCACACACCATCTACCCAAACCTGTATTGCAAATTGCCTTCAATACATTCATCGAGAAATAATGCACCTGCTCCGGATGGAAGCAGAATAAAATGGAGCGAAGCAGTTGGTACATGAAACGCGAAATTAAGATGATTTTGTTTTTTTGTTTACTGCTGAAATAATAACTTTGATAAATAAGTTGCATAAACAACTTTTTAAAATCAACCCATATGCAGGAAGCCTATATAGTAGCAGGATACAGAACAGCCATTGCCAAAAGCAAGAAAGGGGGGTTCCGGTTTACGAGACCGGATGATTTAGCCATCACCGTGATTAAAGGATTGTTGGCATCGGTTCCACAGTTAGATCCCCGCCAGGTTGACGATGTAATTGTGGGCAATGCGGTTCCGGAGGCAGAACAAGGGCTGCAGGTAGGACGGATCATTGCTGCCCGTGCGGTAGGCATTCATGCAGCGGGCATTACAATCAACCGGTATTGTGCGAGCGGACTGGAAAGTATTGCTATGGCTACGGCAAAAATCAGAACCGGGATGGCAGAGTGTATCATTGCGGGTGGTGTAGAGAGCATGAGTTTGGTTCCTACGGCCGGATGGAAGACCTCACCTTCATACAACATTGCAGCCGATGAACCGGATTATTATTTAAACATGGGTTTAACGGCCGAGGCCGTTGCCAGTGAATTTAATGTAAGCCGTGAAGACCAGGACGCGTTCAGTTACCACAGCCACCGCAAAGCGGCACATGCCATACAATCAGGATATTTTGCCGGAGGTATTTTACCGGTAACAGTAGATGAGGTGTATTTAGATGAACGTGGCAAGAAACAAAAAAGAAGTTTTGTGGTGGATACAGATGAGGGTGTTCGTGCGGATACTACCGTGGAAGTACTCTCCAAATTGAAGCCGGTGTTTGCACAGGGAGGAACGGTTACTGCCGGTAATTCTTCTCAAACATCAGATGGTGCTGCCTTTGTGATTGTGATGGGTGAGCGCATGGTGAATGCATTGGGATTAAAGCCCATGGCCCGTTTGGTTAATGCTGCCAGCGCCGGTGTGCATCCGCGGATTATGGGTATTGGTCCGGTAGAAGCCGTGCCTAAAGTATTGAAGCAGGCAGGTATGCAATTGTCGGATATCGATTTAATTGAATTGAATGAGGCCTTCGCATCACAATCTCTGGCAGTTATCCGCGAACTCAATCTGAATCCGGATATCGTTAATATAAACGGTGGTGCCATTGCACTGGGCCATCCCCTGGGTTGCACCGGTTGTAAATTAACGATTCAGATTACACACGATATGAAAAGGCTGAACAAAAAATATGGTATTGTTACGGCTTGTGTGGGTGGCGGACAGGGAATTGCGGGCATCATAGAGAATATTGATTAACACATTTGTCCCTTCATTAACGTATACGCATATACGTTTAAGCAAACATACCGTTAAGGCGTACACGAATTTTTTGTTCGTTGTTTAACAGGATTACATTCAATCTGTGTTACAGTTGTTTTTTCCTTTCCCCAATCTGTTGTCGCCACATGGCATAGTACAACCCTTTTAAATCAAGCAGCTGCGCATGCGATCCGGTTTCAACAATTTCACCGCGTTCAAGCACGTAAATGGTATCAGCATGCATGATGGTACTCAACCGGTGGGCAATCAGGATGGTTATCTGGGTTTTTGCAGCTGAAATATCGCGTATGGTGTTCGTAATATCTTCTTCCGTGATAGAATCGAGTGCAGAGGTGGCTTCATCAAATATCAGCAACTGAGGTTTACGCAAGAGGGCGCGCGCAATGGATAATCGTTGTTTTTCCCCTCCTGAAAGTTTGAGACCGCCTTCACCAATCATCGTGTCTAACCCTTTTTCAGCGCGTGAAAGCATGGGCAAGCAGGAGGATTTCGTGAGGGCATCTATCAGGTCGCTTTCCTGTGCTTCCGGATTTACAAACATCAGGTTTTCCCGAATGGTTCCGCTGAACAGGTTGGTATCCTGTGTAACAAATCCGATTTGTTTGCGCAGGTCGTTGAAGTGGATGGCATTTTCATCTAAACCATTATACAATATGCTTCCTTCCTGTGGCCGGTACAACCCCACGAGCAATTTCATTAAGGTAGATTTACCACTGCCACTCGGTCCTACAAACGCGATGGTTTCACCACGGTGTACCTTAAACGAAATATTTTCAATGGCGCGGTGCGATGCAGCTTTATGTTTAAAGCCTACCCGTTGAAACGTCAGGTTTTCAATTTTTCCCAGGTGCTGCGGTTGCGATGGTTGTGCTTCGGGTTTTTTCTGCATCAATTGATCGAAATTATTCAGTGAAGCTTCTGCCTCGCGATAAGAAAGTAGAATGTTTCCAATTTCCTGCAACGGTCCGAATATGAAGAAGGAGAAAATTTGCATAGTAACCAACTGTCCGGCATCCATCTCATTCCTGAAAATCAACCACATCAGTATAAATAAAATTACCTGCCTGAGTGTATTCACCAACGTACCCTGGATGAAACTGATGCTCCTCACCCTCTTTACTTTCTTGAGTTCCAGTCCGAGAATTTTATACGTGTTATGATTCAACCGGTCTACTTCCTGATCGGTTAATCCCAAACTCTTTACCAGTTCTATATTGCGTAACGATTCAGTGGTAGACCCCGCCAGAGAGGTGGTTTCAGAAACAATTCTTTTCTGTATTTGCTTTACCTTTTTACTCAGTAGATTGGTAATGAATGTTAAAATGGCAATGCCCGCTACATAAGCTACCGGTATCCGCCAGTTGATGAACATGGCTGCGTACACAAATACAAACACAATTCCGATGATTACTCCATATAAAATATTGATGAAACTGATCATGAACTTCTCTACATCGGCACGCACCTTGGTGAGGATGGAAAGTGTTTCGCCGCTGCGCTGATCTTCAAAATCCTGATACGGTAATTTCATCGCATGTTTCAACCCGTCAGTAAACATACGAGCTCCAAACTTCTGTATCAACAGGGTTAAAAAGTAATCCTGAAAGGCTTTAGCAATACGACTTACCATGGCCACGGTAATGGATAGGAGCAGAATGTAAAACACGCCCAGTTGCCAGTATGGTTTTCCGTTGCGTAAAGTTTCTGAAAATCCCCAGTAAAACTGATTGTCGCTAATGGGGTTGTTTACCTGATCCGCAGCCAGATTCACCAGTTTACCCAGCAGGATAGGATCGAGTAAAGAAAAACCCATGTTAATAGCGGCCAGGAACAGAATCAGGGTCACCAGCCACTTGTAGGGTTTCAGATATTGTAAAAGTATTTTCATATTGTATGATAGAGGGATTGTATTTTTTAATCAGGCAGTTTTTGTCCGCATCGTGTACAATACATTGCATCAGACGCATGGGCCGTTTTTCCACATCCGGAACAGGGTTTATATATTTCTGCCCGGCGACGGTGCAAGGCTGCCATTTCTGACGTAATGATACCGGTAGGCACGGCAATGATGGAATAACCCAGCAGCATAATGACACTGGAAACAAATTTCCCGAGGGGAGTTATCGGCGTAATATCTCCGTAACCTACTGTGGTAATGGTTACAATGGCCCAATAGATACTGTCTGGAATAGAATTAAAACCGTTGGTTTGCGATTCAATCACATACATAATGGAACCGAGTATGATTACCAGGGTGAGTACAAACAACATGAAGATGCTGATCTTTTTCAAACTCCTTAAAAAAGCCAGAATCAAGAAGTTCATCTCGGTTATGAAATGATTGAGCTTGAAAATGCGGAATACGCGTAGCAACCTTAAAGCCCTGAACACGATGAGTGATTGTGAACCGATGAAGAAAAAACTCAGGTACATTGGTAGTATGGCCAGCAGGTCTATGATTCCCATCAGGCTGAAAACATAACGCATCGGCCGGGTTACAGAAATAATCCGAAGGATGTATTCAATGGTAAAGAGGATAGTGAGTGCCCATTCCAATATCAATAGCTGTTGTCCGATTTTTGCATGAATAGACGGGATGCTGTCTATCATCACAATCAGAATACTCAGCACAATGGCCACGAGCAGGCACACATCGAAAAGTTTCCCTTTAGCGGTATCGGTACCAAAAATGATGGTGCGTAAGTTGTTTTTCCAGCCGGGCGTAGTGTGTGGAGGGATGGGGTTCCGTTGATTCACGTTGCAATTTAATGCAAAGCATTCAGAGGCGATTCATTTTATCCGCCCCATCCTTCTCTGTCGAGGCTTCGGTATTGAATAGCTTCTGCCAGATGAACGGCTTCAATCTGTTCACTTCCTGCGAGGTCGGCAATGGTTCTGCTTACTTTAATAATCCTGTCGTAAGCCCGTGCACTTAAATTCAGTTTATCCATTGCTTGTTTCAATAAAGAACTACATGCATCATTCAATACACACATGCTTTTCATGATCTTGCTGCTCATTTGCGCATTGGCATATACGTCTGTAAATTCCTTATACCGTTGTTGCTGAATTTGGCGGGCAGCAATCACCCGTTCACGAATCATGAGGCTGTTTTCTGAAACACTTTGCCGCGAGAGTTCGTTGAATGGCACGGGGGTTACTTCAACGTGCAGGTCTATTCTGTCGAGCAGCGGGCCTGATATTTTGCTCAGGTATTTTTTTACTGTTTGCGGTGGGCACACGCAGGTTTTTTCCGGATGGTTGTAAAACCCGCATGGGCAGGGGTTCATACTGGCCACCAGCATAAAGTTTGCAGGAAAATCTAACGCTACTTTAGCACGCGATATGGTCATCTTGCGTTCTTCCATCGGTTGGCGCATCACTTCCAGTACGGCACGTTGAAATTCAGGCAATTCATCTAAAAACAAAACCCCATGGTGTGCCAGTGAAATTTCTCCGAGCTGTGGAATACTGCCACCACCTACCAGGGCGCTGGGCGAACACGAATGGTGTGGTGAACGAAACGGTCGCAAACTCACCAATGAGGAATGTTCCGGTAGTTTACCGGCCACACTGTGAATTTTGGTGGTCTCCAGAGATTCTTCCATTGTCATTGGCGGAAGGATGGTGGGCAAGCGCCGCGCCAGCATGGTTTTTCCCGCCCCGGGCGGTCCAATCAAAATAACATTGTGTGCTCCTGCCGCCGCAATCTCCATCGCCCGTTTAATATTTTCCTGACCTTTTACATCAGTGAAATCAAATTCGGAAATGGTTTGTGCCTGTTCAAACATCTGATGCACATCCACGGTTACCGGTTGTAAAGTTTGAGCACCTTCAAAAAACTGCACCACCTCTTTAATATGACTCACGCCGTACACCTGAATCCCTTCCACCACGGCAGCTTCCACGGCATTTTCGGCCGGTACCATCAAACCTTTGAAACCATCTTTAGCCGCGCGTAATGCCATAGATAAGGCACCTTTCACGGGGCGTATGGTTCCGTCGAGGCTCAGTTCACCCATAATAATGTACTCCATTAGTTTTTCGGGATCATTCAGCTGATCTGCAGCAGCGAGGGTGCCAATGGCAATGGGTAGATCGAATGCTGTTCCGCTTTTTCGGATATCGGCCGGAGCGAGGTTCACCACCAGCTTCGTTCGGGGCATATACCATTCATTCGCTTTGATGGCACTTTCCACGCGTTGCAAACTTTCCTTCACGGCATTGTCGGGCAGGCCTACAATATAGTAATGCTGACTGTTGTTGTCTACATTCACTTCAATGGTAATGGTGATGGCATCAACCCCAAACACGGCGCAGCCAAATGTTTTAACCAGCATGATTTTTTTTGTGAAAGTATAACGGTGCCTGCTATAAATTGTTGAGCATTTTCACCACTCCCGACTGTTTTAATATCAGGTACCCTAAACGGTCATTGCTCACACCATCCTTGAGTGTGTAATGAAAAACCGGCTGATCGTTTTCAATGGTGGTTTCAAAATGTACAAAGCGGATGTTGGGATGATGTGATAACTGTTCCGCTATTTCATACAAATGCGTAGAGAGGATAAATAAGGACGAACGAATTTTCAACAGGCCTTCAATTACCACGGTACTGCACTTCATAGCATCCTGTACATTGGTGCCTTTGAACAGTTCATCTATCAGTACCAGCCATTTTTTACCATTCTGTATCTTGCTAACGGTGTTGGATATACGCTTTACCTCATTGTAGAAATAGCTTTCTCCCTTACTCAGGTTGTCGGCGATGTGGATATTACTCAGCATACCCTCCATTAAACTCAAGGTAAGAGACCGGGCAGGTACCGGAAAGCCGCAATGGGCGAGGTACACGGCAATGCCTATTGCTTTAATGAAGGTAGATTTTCCGGCCATGTTGGCGCTGGTTAAAAACAAAAAATTCGAATGTTGGTTGAGGCGGATGGAATAGGGCACAGGCTGGGGCAGGAGCAGGTGAAACAGTGAGTCGGCATCCAGTACAGGTTCCCTGCTGTCGGTCCATTGCACTTCAGTGAGTTGGTGTGTAGCAGCGGCTGTTCCTACAGCATACCAGGCATCTAGTTGTGCGTATGCCGTAATGAGTGCGGGCATGTGGCGTTTGTATGAATACCGTAAATGATGCGCCAGTCTGAGCAAGGTAGCTGTTGGAAGTTTACCCGTATCTTTTTGTTGAAAAATTACCTGAATGCTTTCATCTTGCAAATGTGTTTGAATGGTTTCGAGCAGTCGGGCCAGTGGTGCGGGATTTTGTTCATTCGAAAACAGATCGATCATTTCTTTCAATCCACGAAAAAAGGTGGCGTAATGTTCCACTGAATATCGGCACAAGGCATAATCTCCATGGTTGAAAATTTTATAGGCCCATGCACTCAGCGAAGAGGCACGTTTGGGCATTGGATCGATCCGTGCATCCATAAACTGCTCCACCACCATTAAGGTGCCGTTGCTGATGGTGGCCGGCCATTGGATGCTGCGTACGCGACGGATGGTTTCTGCAACGCCTTTAATTTGACTGAGGTTGCTGAGCGGGGCAGATAAATTCTTGTACAATTGTTGTTTTCCGGCTACGGTGCGAGTATGATTCAAGTAATCAAACACACCGGGTTCCTGTGTGTTGCCAAAAATGGCAAGATCCTGTATGGTTGTTTTGTCTATTTCCATTTTACCGGTTAAACTTCAGTCTCATTCCTCTTACAGATGCATTAATGTTTCCGTTTTCATACACCGGGTTTCCGTTTACAAAAGTACTGTGTATACTGGCCGGAAATGTAAACCCTTCCAATGGGCTCCATCCACATTTATACAGCAGCTGATCCTTACTAACGGTTTGGGGTACCTGCTGATCAACCACCACCAAATCGGCATAGTATCCTTCGCGGATATACCCCCGGTCTTTTATATTGAAGCAGGTAGCCACTGCATGGCTCATTTTATGTACAACTTGTTCCAGGCTTATTTTTCCTTCCTGAACATAATACAACATCAATGGAAGGGCGTGCTGCACCAATGGTAAACCGGCATGTGCTTTTTCATACGGAGGTTGTTTCTCACTCCACAAATGCGGGGCATGGTCGGTAGCAATTACATCCAGCCGGTCGTCTTTTAATGCTTCCCATAAGGCGTCGCGGTGGTGAGGAGCTTTAATAGCCGGATTGCACTTTATGGCATATCCCAACCGGGCATAATCTTCAGCGGTAAAATGTAAATGATGCACACAAACCTCAGCCGTTATACGTTTTTCTTGCAATGGCATCATATTGCCAAACAAGGGTAGTTCATCAGCCGTACTGATATGTAAAATATGTAAGCGTGTTTGATTTTTGGTAGCCAGTTGAACAGCGTATAAGGATGATAGATAGCAAGCCTCCGCATCCCGGATGACCGGATGGTGTGCAGGGCCGGGTTCCACACCGCTGTCGAGCAGTTGCTGCCAATTTCTATGAATGCGCCCTTCATCCTCGCAATGCGTGGCTATCAACAATTCTGAGTCACCGAAAATCCGGTTCAGGGTAACGGGGTCGTTTACCAGCATATTGCCGGTACTGCTGCCCATGAAAATTTTAACCCCACAAATATCTTCTTTATGCTTATTTACTTTCAGCACTTCTTCCGCATTCGTATTGCTTACACCCATATAAAAGGAGTAATTCACAGCAGATGTAGCAGCCCCTATGCGGTATTTATCTTCCAGTAAATCCAACGTTAAAGCATTCGGGATGGTGTTGGGCATCTCCATAAACGATGTAACCCCTCCGGCCGCCGCCGCTGCCGATTCAGTGGCAATGCTGGCCTTGTGGGTGAGGCCGGGCTCGCGAAAATGTACCTGATCATCTATTACACCGGGCAGCAACCATTTACCTTCTCCATCTATCTCCCGTACGCGATACGGCACATCTATTTTCGGCGCTATACGGCTGATGCGTTCATCCTCCACCAGCACATCGGCAGTTATTTTTTTAAACTCATTGACTACCGTAATATTTTTGAAAAGAATTTTTTGCATATCTTACTTCTTGTTGGCGCTAATCCATATAAACTACACATGCAAATTATTAAAAGCTTATTCAAACTGGCGGTTTTTCTTTCTCCGCTTTGTGCGAATGCCCAGAAAACATACCTTCCGCTGGGTTCTAAAGAGTATCATTTTATTGATCGCATACAAATCAAGCAGCAGAAGCATACCCATCTCAACTTTGTTAACCCCATGCCGCTGAACCGTAAGTTTTTAACACAAGAAGTGGAATTCATTGATAGTGCCCGAATGGGATACAAAGACAGCCTCGGTGCGGATCATTTCAAAGACTGGACCGACCTCAACCTTACCCCTATAGATGAATACAATATCCGCAGCATTTTGATGAACAACAAAGAATGGGTAAAAGGCGATACGTCTTATTTTGAAAGCCGACGCCCATTCCTCAAAACATTTTATAAAACGAAAGCCAACTTCTTTGAAGTACATAACAAGGATTTATTTCTCGCCATCAACCCGATGCTGAACCTCAGCCTCTCTTTTGAAAAAGGGAATGATCAGCAATTGTTTGTAAACAGCCGCGGCATCAACGTGCGCGGCCGGATAGCCGACCGTATTGGTTTTTACGCCTCCGTGGTTGATAATCAGGAACGCGGCCCCGCATTTTTTAGTCAGTCTATTAAAGATTTACGCGCCGTTCCAGGTTACGGTTTTTTCAAAAGTTTTAAGCGTGATACCACCGCAGTAGATTATTTTGATGCGCGCGGTTACTTCACTTTCAATGCAGCTACATTCATTGACTTTCAAATTGGCTACGATAAAAATTTTATTGGAAACGGATACCGCAGTTTGTTCCTGAGCGATTGG
>JAHBTM010000025.1 GCA_019638635.1 Ferruginibacter sp.
AAAGCCGGGCTAAAAGAAGATGATGTGTTACTGAGCCTGAATGATACTAAACTCACCTCTCCCCAACAATTATACGAGTTGGTTACTGCGCGTAAGGCCGGTGAAAAAGTAAAGATTACATATAAAAGAGACGGCAAGAAAAAGACAACTTCGGTTACCCTGGCTGAAAAAGAAGAAACGGTAAGAAGTTTCAGTTGGGTTGAGCGTGACGGACAGCGCAATGTTTTTACGATACCCAGAGTGCCAGAAGCCCCTGTCATGCGCTTTTTCGAACGTTCGGAAAAAGGAGATGCCCCAGGTATGAACTTTACCATGAACAGCCGCCCTAAATTGGGCATTAAAATACAAGACACTGATGAGGGGAATGCAGTGAAGGTAATGAGTGTGGACGATAATTCTCCTGCAGCCAAAAGTGGTTTACAAGCCAACGACCTTGTTCAGGAAATTGACGGAAAGAAAGTAATGAATACCGATGATGCGCGTGAAGTATTGCAGATGGTGAGAGATAAAAACAAATACACTATTCAGGTAATACGTTCGGGGAAACCGGTATTGGTTGAAGTAGTCATTCCTAAGAAATTAAAAACAGCCACGTTATAATTTGCTTTAGGCAATTATTTTAAAATGCACCGGTTATTCAAGCCGGTGTTTTTTTATGTCCTTGTTGGATGCTGCTTTCGTAAATTTGCAAAACAATAAGTACTATGAAAAAAATTCTGAGTTTCCTGCTAATCACCGCTACACTCTTTTCATGTAATAAGAAAGATCAATCCAACACCTTTGAAGTCATCGGTCATATCGAACACATTCCGGATCAGGAAGTGTATCTGGATCAGTTTTTCTTTGACGGTCATGAACCATTGGTTCAGGATACTGCAACCGTGCAAGGGGGGAAGTTTAAATTAACAGGGCGTTCAGCAGAACAGGGAATGTTCAGAATCAGATTGGAGAAATCATCTGCCGGATATATTTTTATAAACGATGATAAGAATATACAATTTACTGCGGATTATAACGACCGCTCCCTTACCGGCCCTCAATTTAAAACCCGTGGCAATGAGTTGCTCAAAAACTTCATTGTACAATTAGATCAGTTTCGTTCGTTACAGATGCAGGTATCTGAACAACTTAAAACCGCAGCCAGCGATAGTTTAAAAAGTGCTGCCAGCATACAATTGGAAAGGGAGAAGCAAAAATTCAATCAGTTCATAAGTGGATATATTGATTCTGTCAGCAATCCCGTGGTGGCCATGTTTGCTGTAGGGTACACACAAGAAATGGAAGATTCAACTTTAGATCGCTTGTTACCCAATCTCTCCAAACGTTTTGCTGATCACCAGGGCGTGCAAGCATTAAATACCCAATACCAACAATATAAAACACAGGCTGCTCAACCCACAGCTCCTGTAGCAACCGGAAAGCCGGGTGTAGGTTCCAAAGCGCCTGATTTTACAATGAAAGATACTGAAGGGAAAATATTCAATACAGCCAGTTTGAGAGGTAAGTATGTACTCATCGATTTCTGGGCAAGTTGGTGCGGGCCATGCAGACAAGAAAACCCCAATATTGTTACGGCATATCAAAAATTTAAAGGAAAAAACTTTACCGTTTTGGGTGTTTCACTTGATCGCGATAAAAGTGAGTGGTTACAGGCCATTACATACGACAAGCTAGATTGGAAACATGTAAGTGACTTAAAATTCTGGAACAGTCCGGTTGTGGAACTGTATGGTTTTGATGGAATCCCCTACAATGTATTGGTTGATCCGGATGGTAAAATTCTGGCTACAGATTTAAGGGGAGGTGATTTGGAGAAGACCCTGACTAAGCATATCCAATAATCAACATATTTTTTGTAAAATTATACGGCGTGTGCTATAAGTCGTACGAACTTGTTCTTTATAAGATATCTTACCCACGAATGATCGCTGAAAAAAACTTAGTCGGAAAGGCGCAAATAATTTTGGTGTCAGTTCAGCGAAATTCTACTAAAAATTTGGTGCTCGTCTGTGGTATAAATGCATCATGTAATTCTTTCTCTACTTTTTCTTGATGAAGTAACAATTTTATTTCCCGCGGAGTAACCGCAAAAAACTTACGCAGAAAGACGCAGAATATTTGACTATGAGTTCAGCGGATAGCTTCGAAAAATTCGGTGCTCGTCTGTAATATAAAAAACGGAGGCAAGTATGTTTAGCCATGAGCGTTCGTATTTGTTCCTTTGTCCATAAAGCTGCATTCCTTCCCCTCAGCATGCCGAAAAAATATTTGCGCAGAAGTTCGCAAATATTTATTCAATCCGTTCAGTGGATGGTATCTTAGAAAAGTTCAACGCTCATCTGCGGTACAAAAAAATCATTGTATTTCTTAATTTTCATTTAGCGGTAATGCGCATATAATAAAAAAAGAGGAGAGCAAAAGCCCTCCTCTTTAAATGTTGTATTTAGCGAATGAATTAACGTGCTAAATCTTCGGTAAACACGTTACCAAAGAAACCTAAACCGGATACACCCAATTGGAACACCAGGTTAAAGGTTTCACTACAATAGCTGTAGGTACCAACAGCACCATTGCTATGTGGACGAACGGCTACAACCTGACCTGCATAAGTAGCACTCAGGTCACCGGCATCACTGTTCGGTACATCTCCGGCCACTACTATAGCTGTAAGTGCTGTAGGATCAGACCAATCCAGGTCGAACTGGATATTACCCCAACCGGTGTCATATAGGTTGCTGATAGCCACACGAGCAGAAGTTGGACCTGTTACTGCAGCAGCTGTTACTGTGGTAGTATAAGGACCGTACGCACTTCCACCATCAATTCGCTCAATGGTGTTATCGTAATCTCCCAATAAATCAGAGATATTAGCTGGGTTGCCTTCATCACAAGTAGAAGAAGAAGGGCCACGTAAAACCAGATACACAGTATCCAGGAATCTTGCCGGGTTAACAGCAGGAGTAGATAAGTAAATGATCAATGTGTCTCTGTCGTCTAATCCGTAAGAAGCAGCGTTGGGTTGTACTGTAATATTAGCACGAGCGCCACCGGCAGGAATCGTTACAGTACCTGTGGGTGAACCACTGGCAATGGTGTAATCTGTACCGGCTACTGCTCCTGAAGGAGAAGTAATGTTGTAGGTAACGGTACGGTCAGCATTTTGAACATCGGTTGTTCCCACAATTACATTGTAGGAAGGAGCCGGGTCAACGTCAACCAGTACGTTCTGTACTTTAGGACCTACGAAGTGCGCCAATGGTTCCGGGATGGTAGTTGGATAAACTTCCGTTTTATCGCAACTATTCAAAGCGAAAGCAAAAGTTGCCAGGGCTCCGAAGGTGAATAATTTATTCAATTTCATATGCTTGATTTTTTATAAAAGTTACTGATTGGATTAATTATATCCGTTGTTCTGAACTACGTTTGGATTTGCGTTGATTTCATCACGTGGAATAGGCAACACAAAACGGAAACTATTTGCAGGTAATTCTGCCCACTCAGGGTTTGCATCAGACAGCAAACGCTGTACAGGTAAACCATTACGCTTCAGATCGAAATAACGGAAACCTTCGAAAGCCAGTTCCTTGAAACGCTCTTCCATGATTTCGTTGATCAATACATTCACATCAACAAATGTTTGATCTACATATCCGGCAATACGGTTAGAACGCAACAAATTCAAGTCAGCAGCAGCAGCAGCAATATCCGGAGATGTCTTGCGTGCATTGGCTTCCGCACGAATCAGGTACATTTCAGCAATACGTGCAGCTTTCATATGCACCACACGACCACCTCTTGCAGATTCGAAGAATTTATTAACATAGTAATTTCCATTTCCATCCTGGCCGATATACACTGTTCCGCGGATATCAGAACCGGAATAAGAAGCACGGAGTTTATCCGATGGAGCGATGTACACATCACCACCAGTGGTAGTCCACAGTGAACCAATACCTGTGCTGGTTTCGTAACGAATCTTGAACAGGATTTCATTGGCACTTTGGTCTGTCCAGATACTTGCAAATGCAGGTCCGGAAGCCAATGGTTTCACATTAGAGTTGATCACTTCTGTTGCGAATGCAATAGCTTGATCATAATCTTTACGATACAAAGCAATACGTGCCTGGTATGCAGCAATATTAACTTTGTTCAGCACCGTATCAGAGAAATTTGCAGGAGTTACATCTGGTAATAAACCTTTAGCTTCTGCCAAGTCAGCAATGATTTGATCCATTACTTCACCTACGCTATTACGTGCAGGCTGGCCGGTAGCATTTGATTGCAGCATCAAAGGCACTCCCAGAGGATCGTTATAGTCGTACACTTTCGAGTAGCTCTGCAACAGTCCGAAATGGCCTAATGCTCGCAAACCTAATACGTGGGCTCTCAGAATATTTCTGCGAGGCTCTTCATCCGGACGAGCAGTTACGGTTGCAATTTTAGGTAACACACGGTTGCATTGGTCAATCAATGCATAGTAACCACCCCAGCCGCCAATTACGTCACCACCCGTTGTTCCATCGGAACTGAACTGATAGCGATAGGTCAGGGCTCCTTGTCCGGAGTTATTTGCACCTAATTTAGCTTCGTCAGAGATCAGAGCACTCACGTACATATCATTGGCATAAGCGCCGTATCTTCCGAAAGCACCATTTACGCCTTGTTGAGCATCATCAATCGTGATGAACGCGTTCGCATCACTAAAGGTGTCGGTTGGCTGAAGGTCCAGGTCCTTTTCACAACTATAGAGACCGGCTACTGCCACACACCCTAATATTATATTTTTTAAATTTTTCATTTGAACTTAGGTTTTTAATTAGAATGTAATGTCGATACCTGCTGTGAAAGTACGTGGGTTCGGGAACTCACTCAGGTTGATGTTAGTAGCACCCGCTTCTGGGTCACGACCTCTCCATTTAGTCCAGATGAACAGGTTTGAACCCTGTACAAAGAAACGAGCATTAGAGATGAATTTCGTTTTAGCCAGGATGTCGCGAGGCATAGTATATGACAGAACCACATCACGCAGTCTTACAAAAGATGCATCATGGATGATTTTTGAAGAGAAGTTCTGACCAAACAGCGGACTTGGTACGTTAGCTACATCACCAGGTTGCGTCCAGAATTTCAAATCAGAAGACTGGTTGTAACCATTAGCCAGGAATCCTACAGGGTTTTCCAAGAAGAACTCCAGGTTATCTACCTTGTTAGCACCTTGCTGCCATGTAAACAACACGCTCAAATCAAATCCTTTGTACGTTAAGTTAGTACCGAAACCACCTCTCCATGGAGCTTCCCATGTACCAAACTCCTGAACTGCATTAGCAGCATTGTACACGTTGGTTACGTTTCCATTGAGATCGTAGTACAGAGGTTGACCGGTAGCCGCGTCAACACCTGCCCACTTCACTTCGTAGTGAGAACCCAGTGGTAAACCAACGGTTACTAACTCTGTTCCAACTTCGAAAGAAGCTTCACCACCAAGGCTAACCACTTTGTTTTTGTTGTAACCTACGTTACCGAATACAGTCCACACCAGGTCTTTCTTACGGATGATGTCACCATTAATGGTTAACTCCACACCTGTATTTTGCAGTTCACCGGCGTTGATATCTAAACCTGCACCATTACCGAAACCTGCAGTTGCAGATAAGGCTTTATTTACGAAGAGGTCTTTTGTTCTTCTGTCGTACCAGTTGAAATCACCATAAATACGGCGGTTCAACACTTCAAAATCCATACCCAGGTTCAGGGTGTAGGTTGTTTCCCAAACAAGGCTTGGGTTGCCCGGATAAGATGCGATGATAGTGTTCAAACCTTGATAAGCACCACCGGTGTAAGTTGCCTGATAAGGATAGAAACCACCAGGGAAGTTGTTCGCGTTACCCGCGCTACCGTAGTTCGCTTTCAAGCGAAGGGTATTGATGAACTTTTGCTTACTCATGAAGTTCTCTTTAGTCATATCCCATGTACCACCCACTGAGAAGAAGTTTCTCCAGCGGTTGTCTTCGGGAAGTTTAGAGGAACCATCACGACGGAATGAACCGGATAATGTGTATTTACCATCCAGGGTGTAACGAGCCATGAATAATCCTGACAACAATCCGCTTTCTCCTTTAGAACCGCCCACCGTGTGGAACAATTGGTTAGAAGCGTTTGCTGCAATGATTGAAGCCATAGTATTCGGACGCTTAGGATCGGTACCGAAACCGGTCATAGTAAAGAACTTGCTGAATTCACGGATGTATTCACCCACGAGGTTCAACTCTAAATCATGACGATCTTTGAACTTATCACGGTAAGTCAGCATCGGACGAACAGATCCGGTGAACCATCTGTCTAAGCTTTCTGATTGGAATCCTGCGCGACCGGTAATACTGGTAGAGTTACGACGTGAGAAAGCCAGTTTGCTACCGTAGTTCACACCTTGTGTTTGACGATAGTCAGCACCCGCTGTAATGCTGGCATTGATTTTATCAGTGATGTTGTACGCAGCGGTAATACCGATAGTAGCTTTCAACTGATCGTTGTAGTTCAAATCAAATTTGGTTAAGTCTAACTGGTTGGTAGCCGCAAATTTTGCACCTACCCCTGTTCTGAACTCACCTGCTTCATCATAAGGCAGATGATATGGAACAGAAACAGCAGATGAAAGGAATGGATTAGCCAAACCGTTTGAAGTAGTAGACTGCTGGAAATTTCTCTTTGTATAACCCAATTGAGTTGATACAGACAAATTGAACTTATCATCGTTATAGTCGATGTTGTTACGTAAAGTAATACGCTCCATGTCTGTACGCAGGGTAGTTCCCTCTTCATTATACAAAGCAACTGAACTGTAAATTCTAGTGCGGCCAGAACCACCTGATAATGATAACTGATGGTTAGAGAATGTACCATTACGGAAGATATAATCTTCCCAGTTGGTGTTGATACCACGGATAGAATCCAACACAGCTGTTTCTTCAGCTTGTTGTTGAGGAGTTAATGAACCCCAGCGTGGGTGATTGGGTGAATACCAGTAACCCGGCAGGTTTTGCTGAGTAGCCGCAGGGTCAGAAGGATTCGCAATGATACCATATGCTTCCTGAGCAGCTAACACTTCAGTGGTGTTCATCGGACGGAAAGCAAATTCCGGACGAGATTTCACACCCATTTGAGCGCTATAGTTCAATTTCATTTTACCGGAAGAACCTCTTTTGGTAGTGATTACCATCACACCCGCAGAGCCACGTGAACCATACAATGCAGTTGCAGCAGCATCACGAAGGATATCTACTGAAGCAAAGTCGTTCGGGTTCAGCGACTGGAACACAGCTGCTTCCACCGGAATTCCATCCACAATATACAGAGGATCTGTACCACCATTGATTGAACCCTGACCACGAATAATTACAGTGGACGGTTGACCAGGCTGACCTGATCCGGTTAATACGGTTAAACCGGGTGCACGACCCTGAAGGATTTGATCAAAAGAACCCATTGGTCTGTCGGCCAATTGCTTCTCTGTAACTTTTGTGGCAGCACCGGCATACTCAGATCTTTTGATTCTGCTTACACCCGTTACAACCACACCTTCAATATCTTTCGCGCCTGCTAATTGCATAACAGGTGAGATAGATGTGCGTGTACCGATATTCATTTCCACATCGTCATAGCTTAACAAGCTAAATACGAGTTGTCTTGCAGTTTGAGGTACCGACAAAGTGTACGTACCATCCGCTGCAGTTGTTGTACCCACAGTTGTTCCTTTAACCAGTACAGACACATTAGATAGTGGTGTACCGTTTGCATCGGTCACCCTACCGCTAATCTGCTTGGTTTGGGCCATCGAATTCATCAGCAACAGGAACATCGCTGATATGGCCATCAGAATTTTTCTCATAATTCGAATATTTGGTTTAATTGTTCGCAAATGTACTAAATAATTTAACTTTTATTTAAACCTGAAATAATTTTACGTTTAACAAGGCGTTATCCTCCCCAAAAACATAAAACACACTAAAATCAACAGGTTTATATATAATTAAACTATCTAATAAGCTGCTTGTGATTTTTTAGATACCCTTAGTAGGCAACCACTTATCCCTAAATGCTGCACCCTGTTAACAATTTTTTTACGAAAACACCTCTCAAGTTAAACATTACCCACGCTTATTACCTCCCAGGTATAACAACAAAACTGGTAATAGTATTAGATTGGTGCACGTAGCCGTAACCAATGTGAGAGATGTGAGCCATCCCAGCGCAATAGTGCCTCCAAAATTACTCAGGCAGAAAATGATAAAACCCGCAATTAATACACCCGTTGTATATAAGATACTCAATCCTGTATGGTGTATGGTGGCTTTCACCGTATCTGCTACGCGGAATTGATGCATCGGCAGCTCTTGTTTATAGTTAACCAGAAAACGAATGGTTATATCTACCGCTATCCCCAATGCCACACTGAAAACCAATACTGTAGAGGGTTTCAAAGGAAGTCCTACCCAGCCCATTACACCGGCTGTAATCAACAGGGGGATTACATTCGGTATCAGCGAACAAAATAAAATACGTGCCGAGCGAAACAAGTACAACATGCACAACGCAATCAGTAAAAATGCCCAAAGGATACTCTCCGTTAAACCATTGATGATAAACCGGCTACCTTCCTGAAACGTTATACTGGTACCTGTAAAGGTTACCTGATACTTAGCCGTATCAAACAAGGCATCGGTCTTGGTTTTAATTCGTTCTATCATTCCGGGCAACTTTGCCGTACCTACATCTGCCATATTCACACTTATTCGTGTAATCTGGCGACTACTATCGATGAAAGATTGCAACATGGTTTCCAGTGCATTGGTTTTGCCGGAACCTTTTTTAGGCGGACGTAAATACGACCCTACAAAAGCACCGTCGAAACTATTGGGCATTAAGTATTGCAAGGAATCTCCTTCGTAAAATGCCTGCTTGGCAAATTTTAATCCCTCGGCTACCGATAAAGGCTTCGACATATTTTCCTGTTGTGCAATGAAAGCCGAGAGTGAATCAATTTTTTCAAAAATGGGCAAGGCCCGCAAACCGGTGTAACTGTTTTTCTTTTTAGCATCTACCAGAATTTCGAGTGGCATCACCCCTTTAAAATGTTTTTCAAAAAAACGCAGATCACGATAGATGACATCGCCCTTGGGCAAATCATCTACTATAAACCCTACGGTTTTTAATTTAAAAATTCCTGCCACCGAAAAGGCCAGCACGCCCAGTGTAATGCCAATGATCCATTTTTGTTTATTGAACACCCAACCCTGAATGGTTTGAAACAAGGAGGTGATGATTTTACTTTCCAGGTATTTTAACTCACGGTTACGCGGAGCCGGAAGATAACTGAGTATGGCCGGCAGCATGATGAATGACACCACAAAAATGAACAGGATGCCCAATCCTGCCACGGCACCAAACTCTTTCAGGATGGCACTTTCGGTTAATGCAAAAACAGCAAAACCAATACCGGCTACGATATTGCAGAATAGTGTAACAATACCCATTTTACTCACCATCTCCACAATGGCATCCGTTTTATTTTGCTTCTCCAGGAAGGCTACATGGTATTTGTTGATGAAATAAATACAATTTGGTATACCGATGATGACCACCAGCGATGGGATCAGTGCTGTGAGTAACGTTATCTGATACCCGAATAAATGAATCAGCGCTACTGTCCATATCACACCCACTGCCACCACACCCATTGAGAGCAACATCGTACTGAACGAACGAAAGAACCAGAACAAAATCAACGCACTCAACAACACCGATGCCAGTAAGAACACTTTCATTTCTCCCTGAATTCTATCCGCCACCACCGTACGTATCAACGGCAAACCACTTACGTGCACTTCCGCGCCCAATTGCTTTTCGAACTGTTGGATTTGTTGCTGGATGTTAGATATCACCTGGGTGCGACCCTTATCAGCCAATACCTGAGGTTGTATACTCACTACCATCAGGTATGCGTTATTCTGAGGATGATATAATCTGTTTTGGTAGAAAGGCAGATTAAAAAATACTGAGGCAGCAGAATCGAGCGACTGTTGGTTCTGTACATTTTCGAAAATAGGAACCGCCTGTAAGCGTTCAGATTCATCGTTTCGTACCAGATTCACAGCGCCCGGTATACTCAATACACCAGAAACGCCTTCTACATTTTTCAATTCGGCGGCCAGCGTGCGGTAGGATTGGAATGCCGGAAATTCAAACAAATGATCACTCTGAAAACCAATCACCATCAGGTTTCCATCATCGCCAAATACTTTTCGAAACTGTTGGTAATCTTTATACTTTGGGTTATCAGATGGGATGGCTTTGGCAAATTCGTAACTCAGTTTTACCTGTGACGCAAACCAACCCATCAGGACCGTAATAATCGCCAGGGCAATCAACAATCCGCTTCTGTATTTTAAAACCCATCGCCCTAAACGCGTCCACATATTTCTCTTTTTGAAGTGCAAATAAAATCTTTTTTACCGGGGTTTGTTATATAATCTGCGCACAAATACTAAATTGGCGCCTTATGTTGCACCATACCGAAGGGATTGTTCTCCGTGCCGTGAAGTACAGCGAAACCAGTTTGGTTGTAACGGTGTTCACTGAATTATTCGGCTTGCAAACCTATATGGTGCGTGGGGTCAGGCAATCTAAAAAAGGGAGCAATCAGGCTGCGTTATATCAACCGGGAGCCATGCTGCAATTGGTAGTGTACCACAACCCGCAGAAAAACCTTCAATACATCCGTGAAGCGGAATGGAAAATGATTTACCGGCATATTTTCAGCGATGTAACCAAACATTGCGTAGCGGTGTTTATGATAGAACTCTTGCTGCGTTCGTTAAAACAACCCGAAGCCAATACAGATTTATATTATTTCTGTCATGATGCATTTGAACAACTCGATACAGCCGAACGCGATGTGGTTGCTAATTTTGCGTTGTTCTTTGCGCTGCATTTACCTCATTTTTTCGGATTCCGTTTCGATGATGCAGGATACACCCATGAGATGAAATTTCTGGATTTAACAGATGGTCGTTACACAACCACACCTCCTGCCCATGCGTATTTTCTGGAAGGTGATGATGTGTTAACCACTTCGGAATTACTGAAAGTGATGCAACCGCATGAATTATCGGTTTTTAAACTCAGCGGTAAAAAACGAAATGACCTGCTGCAACGGTACATGGATTACTACAATCTGCACATTCAGGATTTCGGACAAATGAAAACCCTGCCGGTGTTACAACAGGTGTTGGGCTAAATCAACCGCTCTACAGATGTGCGGGCTGCAATTTTTTCATTCTCCAAACCCCTCAATAAAAGCACACCCGGCTTTTTCCCGGTTTCGAAACTGCCCAGATGATTCAAATCCAGTGCCAGAGCCCCATTCAGGGTAGCCCATTGCAATAGGCTTGCAAGCGGAATGTGCGGAAAATAACGATGCACGGTTCGCATTTCTTCGAGTATGCTTAACTGTGAGTTACTGGCCAGGCTGTCGGTTCCTAAAACAACTGTACACCGGTTACGTATAAACGCATCTATGGGTGGAAGCTTTTGTTCGATATATAAATTGGCATTTATACATACACAGTAAAACATAGCATGTGCTGACGCAGATGCAAATTGAAGATCTTCATCATGTGTACATGTATTGTGTACAGCAATGACCGGCTGTTCATGTGTAAAATAGGGTAACCAGGTTTGGAGAGATGTTTTACCGGAAGCATTGAACGCATATAGCGATATGCCCAATTGTTCATAGAGTTTTAAAAAATCTCCCTGACCCTTCATCAGGAATTCATCTTCTCCGGGTGTTTCCTGATTGTGTATGGAAATCAGCCTTCGGTTTTTCTCGTTGATTAAATGAAACAATGCCGGCGAAACCGAATAAGGCGCATGCGGTACCATATCCGCCTCAGAAAAAGCACCTGCCACTGCTTCCGCCTCCGCCATTCTTTGAGCCGCAGTTGATTCAACCATGCCGGTGACTTCTATAAAATTTCTCCAGGCTATGGACGATTTTTTTTTATGGCTCACCGTATCAGACGTGTTACAAATATCTCCTACCGCCACTATACCTTGTTGTTGCATTTCGTGTATGGCAGAGTTGATGGCAGCCTCTTTCACTTCTTGAGGTTGAAAACGTTGTTGCATTACTTGTTGCACAAAACCAACCAATCCGGTGTGTTTCGGAATCCTGTCTTTTAAATGGCTTAGTTCTGTATGGCAATGGCAATTCACCATTCCCGGCATGAGTATGCCCTCATACCGTTCATCTGATACTTCTTCAGCGGTAATGTCAATGATCGTTCCTGTTTCGTCGGTAACCAGCGATAAACCCGGTTCAAGGAAATCTTTTCCATTAAAAATGAGCGGAGCCGTAAATTTTCTGTACAAAATGATGGTAGTTATGCAGTAATTTTGCGCCGGCTTCAACTATGCTGTTAGCGGTTGGCGGCTGATAAAATTACATTATGTTAGATAAACTGGAGGCGATAGAGGCAAAATTCACGGATCTTGGCATTGCCTTATCCAACCCGGAAATTGTGGCTGACAATAAACGTTTCAGCGCCATGAGCCGCGAGTACCGTTCGCTTGAAAAGATTGTGCTTGCCGGAAAGTTGTATAAAAAAGCCCTCGAGAATCTTGAATTCAACAAGGAAGTGTTGAATGGTGAAGATGATGAGATGCGTTCTCTGGCTAAACTGGAATTACCCGGACTGGAAGAGCAGCTTGAAAAAGCTGAAAAACAATTGCGCAACCTGCTCATTCCAAAAGATCCGTATGATGAGAAGAATGCCATCCTTGAGATACGTGCCGGTACCGGTGGAGATGAAGCGTCGCTTTTTGCAGGCGACTTGTTGCGTATGTATCTGAAATACTGTGAAAACAAAGGATGGAAGGCCAGTTTGCTGAGTGAAAGTGAAGGCACCGTAGGCGGATATAAAGAGGTACAGATTGAGGTTACCGGAGAAGATGTGTATGGCACCCTGAAATTTGAAAGTGGCGTACACCGGGTGCAGCGTGTACCCGATACCGAAGCCAGCGGCAGGGTTCATACTAGCGCCGTAACGGTTGCCGTTATGCCCGAAGCTGAAGAGGTAGATTTTGAATTAAAAGAGAGTGATGTTAAAATGGAAACCGCACGTAGTGGTGGAGCGGGCGGCCAAAACGTAAACAAAGTAGAAACCAAGGTGTTTCTTACCCATAAACCAACAGGCATAGTAGTGGTGTGCCAAACCGAACGCACCCAGTTGGCCAACCGTGAAAAAGCCATGAACATGCTCCGCACTAAATTATATGATGAAGAAGTGCGTAAGCAGGAAGAAGCCATCGCCCACATGCGTAAAAGCCTGGTAAGTACCGGAGACAGAAGTGCAAAAATCCGCACCTACAACTATCCACAGGGGCGTGTAACCGACCACCGCATCGGACTCACCGTGTACAACCTCAACGATGTACTCAACGGATCACTCGATGAATTCCTCGAAGCACTGCAACTGGCAGAAAATGCCGAAAAAATGGTGCAGTCGTAACCTGTTATTTACCCTTTTTTAACATCCCTGCCCCGGCGGTTTGGCATTGTATTTGCCTTATCCTATATAGAGTTAAGAATAGTCAATTTTCTCATAAGCAGTTAGTTTTGGTAAACGGCCCCTGTTTCTACAGGGGCTTCTTTTTTTATCGATATCCCTCCTCCTTCTAATACCCGTAAATTCAAGTATTTCAATGTATTGGAATGCACAAAGTACCTGACCTCATTATACCCGCTTTCATCTTTTTCTTTTTCAACTGTTCGTCCTTAACATTTTATTAGCTGACATTCTTTCCTTTACTGACAAATAGTGGTTTTGTATCTTTACGCCCCGAAATCAGATACGTGGCCCAATCAGCAGCTAGAAAACAATTTTTAAGGAGTTTCCGCAGTAAATACAATGAGGAATCAGCGGAAATGAGTTTCGCCGACCACCTGGAAGCTTTACGCTGGCATCTGGTGCGCGCCGTTATTGCCTGGTTATTGGCCACCATTTTCACTTTTGTATTTATTGACTGGATTTTCGACCGGATTATTTACGCTCCTGCCCATTCTGATTTTATCACCTACCGTGTATTGTGCGATTTCAGTCATTGGGCAGGC
This sequence comes from Ferruginibacter sp., assembly GCA_019638635.1. GTDB lineage: Bacteria > Bacteroidota > Bacteroidia > Chitinophagales > Chitinophagaceae > Ferruginibacter. The sequence goes on from JAHBTM010000025.1 coordinate 14,171, forward strand.
CTGGGAGAATCACTTTGTATGCCTCCGGTTGAAATAAAACTTCAGGGGAATACCATCAGCGGTCCGTTTATGTCGGCTATTTCCATTGCCATGATTGGAGGATTAATCATTGCATTTCCGGTGTTGTTCTGGGAGCTTTGGAAATTTGTGAAACCGGCACTCTCCCCTAAAGAAATTCAATATTCCAGGGGCAGTATCTTCTGGGTAACTTTTTGTTTTTTGCTGGGAGGATCTTTCGGCTATTTTCTGCTGGCGCCTTTCACGTTTAACTTCCTGGCCAACTTTACACTGGGTACCACGGGGGCGTACACGTACATTCCTACTTTGGATGATTACATCTCCACCATCAACAACATCATCCTGGGTTGTGGATTGGCCTTTGAATTGCCTGTGCTTACTTTTGTACTGGCAAAAATCGGTATAGTAACCGGTACGTTTCTTAAAAGCACACGCCGGTATTCCTTTGTAATTATTCTTGTATTGGCGGCCATCATTACACCGTCTCCCGACTGGACCAGCCAGGCCATAGTAGCTATTCCTTTATTGCTGTTGATGGAAATCAGCATCCTCATTGCATCACGCATTGAAAGACAAAAGATTAAGGAAGAAAAAGAATGGAGCTGACAACCCGTTTTTAAATTCGGTAACTTCGTACTTCCTATTCAATTAAAACCATTGCCATGTACGCATTTGATTCAACCAAACCCATAGCCATAGGTTGCGACCATGCCGGATTTGATACTAAAGAAGAATTGATATCCTTTCTGGAAGGCGAAAACATGACGTTTAAAGATTTTGGAACCTATTCCCGGGACTCGGTGGATTATCCTGATTTTGCACACCCCGTTGCGATTGCCGTAGAAAACGGAGAGGCGGCCTTCGGTATATTGTTATGCGGTAGTGCCAACGGGGTAGCTATCACTGCCAATAAACACCAGGGAGTACGTGCTGCCATTTGCTGGGGAGAAGAATTAGCAGAACTGGCGCGTAAACACAATGATGCGAATGTACTGTGCATTCCCGCCCGATTTGTGAGTGAAGGCGATGCCGAAAAAATGCTTGACATCTTCATGAATACAGCCTTTGAAGGCGGAAGACATGCGCTTCGTGTAGACAAAATCAGTTGTTAATTCACTTCCGTGCATTAAACATTATTTGCTTGTAACATTAAACCATTCTAATGAAAAAATTGATGGCAGGATTTTTTTTACTGCTTCCGTTCGCGGGCAAGTGCCAACAATCTGCCCAACATTTTGCCGAATACATTCAGGCAGACCGTTTAAAACATCACCTCATAGCCATTGCCGGAGATGAAATGGAAGGTCGTGATGCCGGAAAAAGAGGCGAAAGACTTGCTGCTACATACATGATGCAGCAGTTTAAACTAAACGGACTAACGCCACCGGATAACCTAAAAAATTATCAGCAAGTATTTCTCTTGAAGTACGACAACAAAGAAACAGCTGAACTTTCACTGAATAACCAACCCCTCAGTTACCCGGAAGATTTTATTATACCGGTTACGGATAACCGAAATGCCCGTTTTCAATCTGCGGAGTTGGTGTTTGCCGGATATGGCATACAAGATGCCCGATACAACGATTACAAAGGGCTGAATGTAAAAGGAAAAACCGTGTTATTAGTGCTCGACGAACCTAAAAACGAGAACGGCACCTATGTGATTACCGGCTCAAATGAATCGAGTGCATGGGGTACCTTCAGGGCATTGGAAAAAAAATTGCAGGTGGCCGCACAACATGGCGCAGTGGGTGCCCTCATCATCTCTCCTACACAAAAATCTTTTCAGTCTTCCACTGTTACCAACGCTGAAAAATCCAGATTATACATTATGCAAAACACTTCAGAAAAACCCCTGAGTTATGCGGTGCTGAGCCATGCATTTGTACGAAAGCATTTTGGAGAGGAGGGTGCTATGTGGTTAACACATATTACAGGCAACCAACCGTTCACACGCGAGCACAGAAAAAAACTTAAACAGTCTGTAACCTTTAATTATAAAAAACAAACGGTACTTCTACCCTCCGCAAATATTGCAGGAGTGATTGAAGGCAGCGATAAGAAGGATGAGTTTGTTTTTGTTACTGCACATTACGACCACCTGGGCGTACGCGATGGAAAAATTTATAACGGCGCCGATGATGACGGAAGTGGCACGGTGGCTATTATGGAAATTGGTGCTGCTTTTGCCCGAGCTAAAGCCGCCGGGGTTGGTCCGCGCAGAACGGTAATCATCCTTGCATTTACTGCAGAGGAGAAGGGATTACTGGGAAGCCGCTATTTCAGCGAACATCCTTTTGTAAATCTGGACGCCACTTCGGCTGCTTTGAACATTGACATGATAGGAAGAGTAGATACCGAACGCATGAAAGATGATACATTAAATTACATCTACATCGTAGGACACGATAAAATAAGTACGGATTTAAAATCGGTGAGTGAAGGTGTAAATACCCAACATGCCCGATTGAATTTTGATTATAAGTTTGACCATCCCGAAGATCCGCACCGTATTTACTTCAGGAGCGATCATTACCATTTTGCACGCAAAGGAGTGCCGGTGCTATTCTTTTACGACGGTATGTTGAAAGCGGATTATCACAAACCAACCGACACGTACGAAAAAATCAATTATACCTTGTACGAGAAAAGGGCCAGGCTGGTATTTCATATTGCCTGGGAAATGGCCAACCGGGAAGAAAAACTGGTGCGGGATTTGGAAATACCTACGTCTACCCGTTGAGGTGAGTCTATTATAAAAAAAATCCGAAACACGTTGTTCCGGATTCAAAACATGTATCCCTCACTATTACCAACCCAGTATCCAGGCGAAAATCAGCGGCACCACAATGGTGGCATCGCTTTCCACTATAAACTTGGGGGTATGAATATCGAGTTTGCCCCAGGTAATTTTTTCGTTGGGTACGGCCCCGGAGTAAGAACCGTATGAGGTAGTAGAATCAGAAATCTGGCAGAAGTAACTCCAGAAAGGCACATCTTCCCACTCCAAATCCTGGTACATCATCGGAACCACACATATCGGAAAATCTCCCGCTATACCTCCTCCAATGTGGAAAAACCCGACGCCTTTTCCGGATGAATTATTCCTGTACCAGTCGGACAGCCAAACCATATACTCAATACCACTTTTCATGGTGGAGGCTTTCAATTCGTTTTTAATTACATACGATGCGAAAATATTTCCCATGGTACTGTCTTCCCAACCCGGTACCACAATCGGAATGTTTTTTTCTGCCGCAGCTACCATCCAGCTATTACGAGGATCAATTTCATAGTACTCTTTTAGCACACCGCTTAATATCATTTTATACATATACTCATGCGGAAAATAACGTTCTCCTTTTTCATCCGCATCCTTCCATATGGCATAAATATGTTTTTGTAAACGCCGAAAGGCTTCCTCCTCCGGAATACAGGTATCCGTAACACGGTTGTAATGGTTTTCGAGTAAATCCCATTCGTCTTGCGGACTCAGATCACGATAATTCGGAACACGCTTATAGTGACTATGTGCCACCAGGTTCATGATATCTTCTTCAAGGTTTGCACCCGTACAACTGATGATAGATACTTTATCCTGACGGATCATCTCTGCCAAACTCAATCCCAGCTCTGCTGTACTCATTGCTCCGGCAAGGGTTACCATCATCTTTCCACCGGCATCCATATGCGCCTCGTATCCTCTGGCAGCATCCATCAGTGCAGCCGCATTGAAATGTCGGTAATGATGCTGAATATACTCTGAAACTGGTCCTTTTTTCATTTCGTACAATTTTTGCAAAAATAGGCTTTCACAGGGTATTCCGAAGGCTAAGTTTTATCTTTGCCCAATGAAAAAATACAGTGTTTTATTTTCCATCCTCGCATTTTTGGGGCTTCAATCATCCAAAGCGCAGGAGAAATTTTTAGCAGGATGGGAGGGCAAACTGGAACAAGCGGGTTTAACCCTGGTATTCCATTTTGAAAAAGATGCCACCGGTGCATTTCTCGCAAAAATGGACAGTCCTGACCAGGGCGCCTACGGGATTAAAATGGATCAGGTAACACTGACAGAAAATACCGTATTCACAGAGTTGAAACAATATGGCTTGTCGTATAAAGGCACGCTCATCAACGACAGCACGATCGACGGCTCATTGACACAGGGAGCCACCTTTCCGTTCAAACTCACGCGGGTGCGATCCGGTAGTGTTACCCTGAAAGAAAAACCACAAACCCCTGTCGCTCCATTTCCGTATGAAACCGAGGAAGTAACCTTCAACAGCATTTCACCCAATGTAACCCTCAGCGGAACCATCACTAAACCATCCGGTAATACCTCAACCTATCCGGCCATCATCCTCATCAGCGGCAGCGGTCCGCAAAATCGGGATGAACAGATCGGTAACCATAAACCCTTCGCCGTTATTGCAGATTACTTCACCCGCAACGGATACCTGGTATTGCGTTTCGACGACCGGGGTGTTGGAAAATCAACCGGTGTATTTTCAAATGCCACGAGTGCTGATTTTGCAAAAGATGTGGAAGGGGCCGTGCAATTTCTCCTGAATCGAAATGATGTCAATACAAAACAACTCGGACTCATCGGTCACAGCGAAGGCGGCATGATTGCTCCCATGGTGGCCGCTGCACGAAAGGATATCGCCTTTCTCATCCTGCTGGCAGGCCCGGGAATTCCCGTTCAGGAACTGATGGCTGAACAAAACACCGCGCTCTTCCGCAATGCAGGCGTAGACAGTGTTCAGGCTAACCTCTACGGCAACATGTATCGTCAAATAACCCATACTATCCTCCATACTAATGAACCCGCTCAGCTACAACCACAACTCGTTGCACTCATACAAAAACATGTATCAGGGATGGACAAGCGTTTTGTTTCTATGCTGAACCTACATACACCTGATAACGTAAACGCATATGCGAAAAATATGGCGGAAGAAATGAACGAACCCTGGATGCGTTATTTCCTGCAATACGATCCACAACCGGTATTGAAGAAAGTACGCGCCCACATCCTCGCCCTGAATGGAGAGAAGGATATTCAGGTGCTGGCAACCAGCAATATCAATGGAATTGAAACATCATTGAAAAAAGGTGTAGCACATTCATACCAAACTGTAATCCTGCCCGGCCTAAACCATCTCTTTCAACACTGCACATCTTGTAATGTGCAGGAATACATGCAACTGGAAGAAACCTTTTCCGACAAAGCCCTGAAAGAAATGCATCAGTGGCTGAAATCTGTACTGAAACCCTGACGTGTCAAACATTAACACAACCGAATGAATTTTCTTGCCCACGCCGTGCTCTCGTTTAACATTCCGGATATACTGGTGGGCAATATGATCAGTGATTTTGTAAAAGGAAAAAATAAACTTCAATATTCTGAAGGTGTACAGAAAGGAATTCATCTGCACCGGCTCATCGACACCTTTACCGATGAACATCCTACCATCAAAATTGTAAAAGCTGCATTTGCACCGCATTACAGGTTATATGCATCTCCCATCAGCGATATTGTGCTGGATTACTTTGTGGCGAACGACCCAAACTTATTTACCACCCCTTTACATCTTCAGGAATTTGCACAACAAACCTACCTCACCCTTACTGCCCACCACCACGTGTTTCCCGAACCTTTTCATTCCATGTTCCCTTACATGAAACAGCAAAACTGGCTGTATCATTACCATGAAGACTGGGGTGTAATGAAAGGGTTGCAGGGGTTAGAAAAACGTGCACTGTATATGGGTTCATCAGAAAAAGCTTTCGAACTGTTCAAAACAAACAAACCCCTCATACAGGAAGTATACAACGAATTTTTTGCTTTGTTAAAATTGTATGCATCCGAACAACTGACTTTGCTTAACAAACGCTGAATTTTATCTTTGGAAAAATATTGTCTATGAAATACTTGCTGCTGACCGCATTCACCTTTTGCCTATTTCTAACTGCTTCTGCCCAAGATGCTATTGATAAATCTCCATTGGATGTGAGTTATTATCCCTCCGGATATCCGTTACTGAAAGTGCAGGATAAAGTGAACGGCACTCCGCTGGCCAGAATTATTTTCAGCAGGCCCCAGAAAAACGGACGCACCATCTTTGGCAACCTGATAGAATATGGAAAACTGTGGCGGCTCGGAGCCAATGAAGCTACCGAAATAGAATTTTTTAAAAATGTAGACATCCTGGGAAATAATATCAAAAAAGGCAGATACACCATGTATGCTATCCCACATCCCGATAAATGGACCATCATCATCAATAAAGACACCGATAGCTGGGGCACTTTCAAGTACTCTAAAGAAAAAGATGTAGCACGCTTCGACGTTCCGGTACAAACACTTGAAACACCGGTTGAATACTTCAACGCCTATTTTGAAAAGAACGGAAAAACAGCCGGATTGATGATAATGTGGGATAATGTTCGTGTAACAATTCCAATTAGTTTGTAATATGCAGTATGAAACTGCTATGGATTTCTCTCTTTTCTGTGTGTTTACTGGCTTCATGCCGCCCAAAAGACACCGTTCGATCCACCAACATTGTGGTTCCTTCAAATACAATCCAGGATAAAAATCCTTACGTAACGCTGGATCAATCTCCCCTGGATGTAAGTTATTTTCCACCGAACTATCCCATGCAGCGGATGAAACAACAGGATACTTTTCCGCTGATAGCCAGAGTCATTTATAGTCGCCCCCACAAAAAAGGACGGACAGTTTTTGGCAGCAGTGCACAAAGCATTTGCAAATACGGTATTCCGTGGCGGCTCGGTGCCAACGAAGCTACCGAAATTGAATTCTTCCGCGATGTACAGGTGGCCGGAAAATCAATTAGCCGTGGCCGTTATGTTATGTATTGTATCCCCTATCCTGATAAATGGCTCATTAAATTTAACAGCAATTTATTTACCTGGGGATTACATATAGACCCTTCCACCAATCTAGTAACCGCAGAAGTTCCCGTACAGGAACAAACCATTCCCATCGAAGATTTTACCATGGTGTTCCTGCCGGCCGATCATGGTGCCCAGCTCGTTATGGCCTGGGATAATGTGAAAACCATTTTGCCCATCACCTTTTAAACCCATCATTCCGATATGTGCGGTATTGCCGGCATCATCTCCCACCAACCATCGAGGCGCAGCCGGGAACACATCCTGTTGATGAACCGCGCCCTCCAACACCGTGGCCCCGATGGAGAAGGATTCTGGAGCGATAACGAAATGATTGCACTTGGTCACCGCCGGCTCGCCATCATCGACCTAACGCCCGCTGCCGCTCAACCCATGCACTACATGAACCGGTATACGATTGTGTATAACGGAGAAATTTATAACTACAAGGAGCTAAAGGAAGACCTGCTGAAACAAGGCTATACATTTCAATCACAATCAGATACTGAAGTTATCCTTGCCGCGTACGATTGTTATAAGGAAAGATGCACGGGATATTTTGACGGAATGTTTGCATTTGCTATCTGGGATAAAAACGAACAAACACTCTTTGCGGCAAGAGACCGTTTTGGAGAAAAACCTTTTTACTATTCCGCAGAAGTAGGCTGCTTCACCTTTGCCAGCGAAATGAAAGCATTCTGGGCTATTGGTACACCCAAAACAGCCGACATGAAAATGATGCTGAATTATCTTGCACTCGGCTATGTGCAAAATCCTGCAGAGAAATCACAAACCTTCTTTCAAAATATTTTTTCGCTTCCACCGGCACATTATTTAAAACTAGATGCATCACAATACAAATTATACATCACCGCTTATTTTGATGTGGACAAACAAACCACAAAAAAATATGACGAATCCGATGCCATCCGCACGCTGGATCAACTGCTACAACAATCCGTTAAACTTCGCCTGCGCAGCGATGTACGCACAGGATCCAGTCTGAGCGGAGGATTAGACAGCTCCACCTTAAGCTATTACATCCGCGAAGCAAAAGGTGCAAATATTCGCCAACACACCTGTTTCTCCGCTGTGTTTCCCGGTTATGAAAAAGATGAATCTGCATTCATACAAACCGTATGCGAGGCATTACAAATGCACTGCATCACCACCACACCCACCGCCGATGAATTGCTGAACAATTTCAACCGAATGGCCTACCATCAGGAAGAACCATTTCCATCTTCCAGCATTTTTGCACAATACAAAATATTTGAACGGGCAGCGAAAAATAATGTGAAAGTTTTAATTGACGGACAAGGCGCAGACGAAATATTCGCCGGCTATCATAAATACCTGCACTGGTATTTACAGGAAGTAATCAGCAGACATAAATTCGGAAAGTACAAAAAAGAAAGGCAACTGATAGCCAGAAACAAGATTCAGGTACGATGGGATTTGCGCAACATCATCGCGGCATTTCTTCCCTCACACGTGGCCATCGCACTCGAAAAAGCAGAGTACAACCGAATCAGGAACCACCCGTTCATCACCAAAGAATTAAAAGACTGCGCCAAAGGGAGAGATTGGGAAGGTGTGCACAAACCCATCATCACCAAACTGAATGACATCCTCTATTTTAACACCATGCGCAACGGACTGGAAGAATTGCTTCGTTTTGCTGACAGAAATTCCATGAGCCATGGTATAGAAGTTCGATTACCATTCCTTCAGCCCGATATCGTGAACTTTGCATTCTCGCTACCCTCCGCATTCAAAATTCAGAATGGCTTTACCAAATGGATACTCCGCAAAACCATGGAAAACAAACTGCCCGACTCCATTGTTTGGAGAACCGACAAAGTAGGTTATGAACCTCCGCAAAAAATCTGGATGAACGATGCCCGCGTGCAGGATTTTATTCATGAATCAAAAAAATCGCTTGTGCAGGAAAAACTTCTTAAGCCCACTGTGTTGCAAAAAGCCATAAAGCCTATGGATGCGCATCAGGCCGACAATTTCGACTGGCGATACCTTTGTGCCGCACACATGTTGCACACACCTTAGCAGCAAATCTGTACCTTTGTCCCTCAATTCAATCATCATGAGTGAAGATTTATCCCGCAAAAAAATGGCAACGCGGCTTATACATGCCGGCGCCGAACCCGATCCTTCCACCGGTGCTATAATGACGCCGATTTTTCAAACCTCTACCTACGTGCAGGAAGCACCGGGTGTAAACAAAGGGTTTGAATATGCCCGTTCGCAAAACCCAACACGCAAAGCCCTGGAAACCGCTTATGCAATTATTGAAAACGGAAAATACGGACTGGCTTTCAGCAGTGGAGTTGCCGTCACCGATGCCGTTATTAAATTATTATCTCCCGGAGATGAAGTCATTGCCGCGCAGGATATGTATGGTGGTACCTACCGCCTGTTCACCAAGGTGTTCGAAAAATTTGGTATCCGTTTTAAATATGTTGATACTACAGTAGCTGAAAATGTTTCGGCCGCTATCACACCCGCTACCAAACTCGTGTGGATTGAAACACCTACCAACCCACTGATGAATATCACCGATATAGCCGCTGTATCAGCCATCACAAAAAATGCAGGCGCAATACTTTGTGTAGACAACACCTTTGCAACTCCCTATTTTCAAAACCCACTTGATCTCGGTGCCGATATTGTCATGCACTCCGCTACTAAATATTTGGGCGGCCATAGCGATGTGATTCAGGGAGCATTAATGATGAACAGCAAAGATCTTTACGACCAATTGTACTTCATTCAAAAAAGCTGCGGCGCTGTACCCGGACCGATGGACTGTTTCCTGGTATTAAGAGGTATCAAAACCCTGCATGTACGAATGAAACAACATAACGAGAACGGATACACAATTGCACATTTTTTGCGCAAACACCCATCTGTAGATAAAGTATTCTGGGCAGGCTTTTCTGATCATCCTAACCACCAGATAGCTAAAACACAAATGCGTGGCTTCGGCGGTATGATGAGTTTTACCCTGAAAGATGATTCAGTAGAAGCAGCTAAAAAAGTATTGAGCTCAACCCGGTTATTCTCTCTCGCCGAAAGTTTAGGCGGAGTGGAATCGCTCATCAACCACCCGGCATCTATGACACACGCAAGCATTCCAAGAGAAGAGCGTATTAAAACCGGACTAACAGACGGGCTTATCCGATTGAGTGTTGGTATTGAGGATGCCGACGACCTCGTGGAAGATTTAAAACAGGCCATCGGATAATGTTGAATCGAAATATAAAATCACTGGAAGCATTTTTGAATAAAAAGGTTGATGAATATCATCAGCCTTTTTTCATTCAGGATGATCCCATTTGTGTTCCTCATCGTTTCAGTACACCGCAGGATATTGAAATCGCCGGATTCTTCGCAGCCATTTTCGCATGGGGAAATCGTAAAACCATTATTCAAAAAACAAACGAAGTGATGCGGTTGATGGATGATGCACCACACGATTTTTGTGTGCATCACCATGAACAAGACCTGAAGCCCTTTGTAACTTTCGTGCACCGCACCTTCAATGCTACCGACCTGTTGTACTTCATTGCCTTCTTCCGACAACACTATCAACAACACCAAACGCTGGAAACCGCTTTCACGCAAGGATTACAGCCTCAACATGAAAATGTGGAACAGGCGCTGAATCAATTTTACCATACCTTCTTTTCACTCGATGATGCGCCCCATAGAACACACAAACACATTGCCGCACCTTTCAAACATGCAGCCTGTAAACGGCTGAATATGTTTTTGAGATGGATGGTACGTCCTGCAGGCCGTGGCGTGGATTTCGGCATATGGAAAAACATTCAAACCCATCAACTCGTAATTCCGCTGGATGTACACGTAGCCCGCGTGGCCCGACATTTTCAACTCATCCAACGCAACGCGAACGACTGGAACACCGCTGTAGAATTAACCCGTGTCCTGAAACAACTCGACCCTCGTGATCCGGTAAAATACGACTACGCACTCTTTGCTCTGGGTGTACTTGAAAAATTCTAACACCCACAGTAATGGTTACACGCAATTACTAATTTCGATTTTGGGCGTTCCCCCCGTCCCGTCGCTCTTCAGGCGGAACGGGGGTCGGGCTTTCCGTTCAAACCTCAGCACCTTCGGTTGCTTCGGTAACCACTTCAATCCCTAACGCAGACTTGGGGTTAGCGTAATGTCACCCCTTCGGGGTTAGATCGCTTTACGCACACATTGGGGTTAGAGTTATTTCACCCCGTTGGGGTTGGGTTTGTTTTACGAGCACATTGGGGTTAGGGTAATGACACCCCGTTGGGGTTAGGTTTGCTTTACGCGCACATTGAGGTTAGAGTAATGTCACCCCTTCGGAGTTTGGCTTTTTTACGCACACATTGAGGTTAGAGTAATGACACCCCGTTGGGGTTGGGTTTGCTTTACGTGCACATTTAGGTTAGAGTATTGTCACCCCTTCGGGGTTAAATCGTTTTACGCACACATTGAGGTTAGAGTAATGACACCCCGTTGGGGTTGGGTTTGCTTTACGCACACATTGGGGTTAGAGTATTGTCACCCCTTCGGGGTTGAGGCATGTCAATAATACCCAATTTATTACCCTTTCACATCTTCGGTATGGAGATGATAAAACATACATTTACATACACAAAATCTAGAAGGGATGAAATAACTATAACAACCCCGAAGGGGTGGCATAACTATAACAATCCCGAAGGGATGACAGAACTATAACAATCCCGAAGGGGTGACAAAACTATAAAAACCCCGAAGGGGTGGCATAACTATAACAATCCCGAAGGGGTGACAGAACTATAACAATCCCGAAGGGGTGACAAAACTATAAAAACCCCGAAGGGGTGACAGAACTATAACAACCCCGAAGGGGTGACAGAACTATAAAAACCCTGAAGGGATGACATAACTATAAAAACCCTGAAGGGATGACATAACTATAAAAACCCCGAAGGGATGACATATATCACTCATTAGCGTTTTGATATAGGTTGATTGGTAATCTCTACAACCCCAACAACCATTCGAATTTAAATTTATAAAATATGGCAGGTACATTTTCACAAATCTATATTCAGTATGTTTTTGCTGTGAAAGGAAGAGAAAACCTACTTCAAAAACCATGGCGTGATGAAGTGTTCAAGTATATCTCCGGTATAATCAAAGGAAAAAATCAAAAGCCCATTATCGTAAACGGTGTTTCAGATCATGTTCACGTTTTTGTAGGATTAAACCCTGCAATGAATATCTCCGATTTGGTTCGAGACATTAAAAACAATTCTTCAAACTTTATTAACGACCAAAAATTTCTGAAAAAGAAATTCGCCTGGCAAGGAGGATATGGTGCATTTTCATATGCCCATTCTCAAATTGAAAATGTATATCAGTATATTGCCAATCAGGAAATTCATCATAGAAAAAACACATTCAAAGAAGAATATATTGATTTTCTCCAAGAATTTGAAATTGAATTCAACGACAAATATTTATTCGATTGGTTGGATTGAACCTTTCAATTATTTATTCATTTCACCCCGTTGGGGTTGGGTTTGTTTTACGCGCACATTGAGGTTAGAGTATTGTCACCCCTTCGGGGTTAAATCGTTTTACGCACACATTGGGGTTAGAGTAATGACACCCCGTTGGCGTTAGGTTTGTTTTACGCGCACATTGGGGTTAGGGTAATGACACCCCGTTGGGGTTAGGTTTGCTTTACGCGCACATTGGGGTTAGAGTTATTTCACCTCGTTGGGGTTTGGTTTTTTTACGCGCACATTGAGGTTAGAGTTATTTCACCCCGTTGGGGTTAGGTTTGTTTTACGCACTCATTGGGGTTAGAGTTATTTCACCCCGTTGGGGTTGGGTTTGTTTTACGCGCACATTGGGGTTAGAGTAATTTCACCCCGTTGGGGTTAGGTTTGTTTTACGCACACATTGGGGTTAGAGTAATGACACCCCGTTGGGGTTGGTTGTTGTACGCACCCGATAGTATTTAATCTTTACAATCATACAGTTGCTTAGTACCTTTACGCATAATCACACAGATATGAAAAACAAGTTGAATTCGTTACCGGCATGGGTGCAACTTCTGTTGGTTTTTTTGTTCAATATCGTTCTCTGGCTAATACTGGATGGATTGTTCATGTGGATTGGGATCTTTGATCCTAAACCACTAAAATTTGTCATCCTAAAAGCTGTTACTATCGGTATAGTATGGACGCTGTTCTTCAACTGGAATTATGTGAGAATGGTTTTCCCCAAAATAAAGAAATGATGTAATAGATAACCCTGTATATTATGAAAAAGATGTATGATGCCTATGTTCGTTTATCCGCCCAAAAAAGACTGGGCTTCCTGATGCTGGTTTTGTTCATTGCTTACACACTCATTGACTGGTTGTTTGACGGAAACACGGCATTCACCTTCAAATCCAACGTTCAACGAAACATTGAAGTAATCATCACCACCCTCATTATTGATTATGCCCTCGTGGCGAAATCATTACGGAAAAGTAAAAAAACGTATTCAGAAAATTCAACGACTTAAACACCCTCTTTTGTACTGCTTTATCTGTGTGATATGATGCAACACAATCCCTTTCATCCTGAACAAATATTCAAGTGTACCGATCCGAACCAACTGCGCGATGCCGAACTGTTCGAAGCTTTCACACAATATATTCAGCATCTAATCAACAAAGATTTTGACCAACTGGTACAGTTACTCTATCGCATAGACGTAGATGAGTCTAAACTGAAAAAACTCCTTCAATCGCATGAATCCTCTGCCGAAGTGATAGCGCAAAGCATCATCCAAAGAATCATCCAAACCCTTGAATCGAAGGCGGCGTTTAAACAATCTCCCCCTCCTGACAATGATGCGGAAAGATGGTGACAAAAAAAGCCCGCACATAGGCGGGCTCAGAATAAAAAATGTTTTCATATCAATACATCAACTCTCTTACCTTTTCTTTATCTTCCTTCTCCTTCTTTAAATCGAACATAGTACCAAACACATGGTCCCACAACGTGCTGCTCACACCAAAACCAAGATCTTCATGTTTGTAATGATGTAAATGATGGTTTCGCCATAAACCTTTCATCCATTTGAAAGGAGGGTTCCAGGCATGTATTGCATAATGCATGCTCCCATACATCAGGTATCCCAGCATAAAACCCGGGAAAAATGAAAAGGCGAATTTTCCCATGGCGATATAAAACAATGAAAAGAAAATGGAAGCCAGTATCACACTCGGTACCGCCGGCATAAATAAACGCTCCTTATCGCGTGGAAATTCATGGTGATTGCCGTGCATCACATACGCAATGCGTTTACCGCGTTCAGATTTCGGATGACTGTGAAACACAAAGCGATGCATAATGTATTCGGTGAACGACCAGAAAAACATTCCCGCCAGAAAAACCATCAGTACTGTCCAACCCGTAAACGATAACTCAGTGTATGAATAGTAACACATGTAGACAATAACCGGTGTATAAATCCCCCAAATGATGAGCGGGTGGGTCTTTGTCAGGTATTCCAAGTATTGATTCTTGAACAATTGGGCCTGCCCCTTGTTGTGAATTTTTTGAAACGCCATGTGCACAGATTTAGTGCAAATATACGAAAAGGGGTTTTTTGAGGTATCCACATTAAATTTGCATCCTTAACTCGCGTGTATGAAACTAGTTACCTACCTAAAAGATGAACAGGAACAACTTGCCATTCTGGTGAATGGGATGTTATATGATACTGACCTTCTCCACCCCAATTTGCCCATCAGCATGGCCATGTTTCTGAATTTCTGGGAAGAAAGCTACCCATTGGCGCTGGCGGGTGAAAAGCGCATTCTATCGGGCGGTATACAACAATTGCATGGTGTGCCTTTTCAATCCTCTGAAATCTTAGCCCCGGTACCACACCCTACTAGTTGTCGCGATGGTTACGCTTTTCGTCAGCATGTAGCTGCTGCGCGCAGAAACCGAAAGGTGGATATGATTGAAGAGTTCGATCAATATCCCATTTTCTATTTTACCAACCACAACAGCATTCAAGGACCCGGTAATATTTATTGTATGCCCGACCATTTCGATAAACTGGATTTTGAACTCGAAGCCGCTGTGGTTATTTGCCAGCCCGGAAGAAACATCCCTGCTGATAAAGCCGATGCATATATTGGTGGGTTGATGATTATGAATGATATGAGTGCACGCACCTTGCAGATGGAAGAAATGAAACTCAACCTTGGCCCTGCCAAAGGAAAAGATTTTGCTACCGCCATCGGACCTATGCTAGTGACGCTGGATGAACTCGTGAACCTGGAAATTCCGCCGAAAACCGGACATGTAGGTAAATCATGGAATATGCCCATGACTTGCCGCGTGAACGGTATTGAAGTAAGCCGTGGTAATTTGGGAGATATGGACTGGACATTTGCAGAAATCATTGAACGTTGCAGTTACGGTGTTAACCTCTTGCCCGGCGATGTAATCGGCAGTGGTACAGTAGGTACAGGTTGTTTTCTTGAACTGAATGGAACCGGCAAATTCAACAATCCTGATTACAAAGAACAATGGCTGCAACCGGGTGATGTGGTAGACATGCACATTGAAGGCCTTGGTACATTATCGAACACTATTGTGAAAGAAGATTCTGACTTCTCCATTCTTGCACTCAAAAAAAACGTGCAGGGTTAATCAAGGCTTATGGAATTGATATTAAAAAATCTTAAACCCCATGATGCTCAAAATTATCTGCAACACGCTATTGCTCCACGACCAATCTGTTTTGCATCTACCATAGATTCAAGCGGTCAGGTAAATTTGAGTCCGTTTAGTTTTTTCAATTTATTTTCCTCTAACCCACCGATAGTCATTTTTTCACCTGCCCGCCGGGTGCGCGACAATACCACCAAGCATACACTGGAAAATGTGTTGGAAGTACCGGAAGTGGCCATACATATTGTAGACTACGCCATGGTGCAACAAATGTCTTTAACCAGTTGCGAATATGGTAAGGGAGTGAATGAATTTGTAAAAGCAGGATTCACTGAAATTCCAAGCACGACGATTCGTCCGCCTCTTGTTAAAGAGAGCAAAATAAAAATGGAATGCCGGGTGCTTGAAGTTAAAGCTTTGGGTACGGAAGGCGGTGCGGGCAACCTGGTTATTTGTGAAGTGCTCGTGATGCATATTGACGACAACATCCTCGACGAACACCAGAAAATTGATCAAACAAAAATTGAACATGTGGCCCGTTTGGGAGGAGACTGGTATTGCAAGGTTGACAACCATAGCCTGTTTAAAGTAGCCAAACCCAACACGAATCTGGGCATCGGGTTAGATCAGCTACCTGCGTCTATTCGAAACAGTAAGTTCCTCAGGGGTAACCATTTGGGTCAACTGGCTAATGTACACTCCATCCCGGATATTGACCCTGCCTTCACTGATGAAAAGGTAACGCACATTACACAGTATTTTTCGATGAATCCGGAAGATATGGAACAAGAGCTGCATCGTTATGCTGCTACACTGTTGGATAGCAATCAGGTAGACCGCGCCTGGCAGGTATTACTGTATCAATCGGCCTGATTATTTTTTCTTTTTTTGTTTTGAAAATGCATACCCTACCGGTGTGAGGATTCCGCCAGTCAGGATGATAACAAGTGTTTCCGTTCGGTTCAGGTTAAATATCAATGCTACAATAATGGCTGCTACCATTGCTTCCAGGATTCGCATGGTGTAAAACACAAAGGTGCTTTTGCGTGAAAACTCCATATAACGGTTATACCATTTTCGTATCATATTGTTCGGGTTATTTCAAAATATTGTATGCCGCCTGCGTAATCAGGCTACTACCCGAATGCCAGGCTGCACCGGTTAGTCCTAAGGCCACTACTCCTCCCAAGCCTCCGCCCATACCACCAAATCTTCCCCAGTTCCAGGCCCCGTACACATCTGATGCAGCAAAAGCCCACCAGCGTACCCTTTGCTGAGGGATTTCGGATTCATATGTGAAAGCTTCACCACTATCCGGTCCGCGTTTACCGCTGCTTGTGCTACTCAATATTCCATGAAACTGTTGATAATACATATCGGCATGTTTGCTCCAGAACAGGGCTGAGTGCTTCGCTACGGAAGCAGTCATACCACATAAGAGCCGTTCCTGATCATCTTTCAGTTCGTTTGCCTTTACACGAATTTCCTCCATTTGCTTTACAAAATCATTGATATCATACGTCCCTCCTGCCATTTTATCCATATGTTGTTGCATAGCGCAGGCCAACGATTTTGCTTCAACGGACAACCGGTTGGTTTGCATGCAAATGGAATGTTTTTCTTCCTGCAATATCTGCATCAGTGAACCATTCACCATCACCTGCACGCCCATACCTTTAGATTCAAAGAAACGAACGAACTGCTCATTGAAACTTTGTATGAGTTCCGCCTCAGCCATTTCTTTTCGTGCATGCGTATTCGTTAACATAAAGGTCACTGCTTCGTTGTGCAAGGCACCGAGGGCATCGGAATCCATGTTAGTTACACCGGATGCACTGCAATGTATCTGCAAATATGCAGATGGGTTTTGGGCATTT
>JAHBTM010000026.1 GCA_019638635.1 Ferruginibacter sp.
CAGTAACTGGTATTCATTGTCGTACACTGTACCGGCCTCTCCTCTACCATGAAAGAAAATCAACAACGGATATTTTTTTCCGTCGTTCGCTCCATGTACATAGGTTTTGGGGAACTTCAAACGGAAAGCCATTCCGCGGTATAAGTATGCCTTATATCCTTTATTATATGGATTCCATCCTAAGCGGTTGGTATGCCCCCACTTCACAATCCCGTAATCATTCCATGCAGGAACATCGGGACGGTTGCTGGTGGTGAAAACCACATTCGGGTCGTTTGGGTTTAATCCATACTGGTACTGTGCAAATGACGTTTGAAATGCACTCAGTACAAACAAGACAGTAAATAGGGTAAATAACTTTTTCATCCTGAATAAGTGTTTTATGGTTAAGGTAAGTCAGGGAGGCTTGGAGGGTAAAGGGAAAGGCATTTCTGGCGCATGTAAAACACGCATAGGATGTTGGGGAAATCAGACTTACAATCTTGTGGTTTTTGTAAAGGAAATCAGGAAGGAAAGTGGTAATTCTCTAAATTGAGAACAGAAGGCGAAATTAATAAATACTTTTGCATCTGCAAACATTTCTGAAAATTTTTCTATATAAATCTATAAAATAACTTTAAGCATTGATCGTTAAGGGGATGAGAATTAAACAACTTTAAAATATCTGGCGGGTGCTGATAGTAAAAATAATTTTTTGGGTGGCTTTGTGTATCGTGTGGTATAGCTATGTGGGTTATGGTATATTGTTATACATCTGGCTTCGGATCCGCCGTGTGTTTAAAAAGTCTGCCCAGCCTATATTACAGGAAAATCAACTCCCTGAAATCACCCTCCTGGTAGCACTCTACAATGAGGCAGATATAGTAGAACGAAAAATAGAAAATACTTTTCAACTCAACTATCCGAAAGAAAAACTGCGCATCTTGTTTGTAACGGATGGTTCCACCGATGCCACGAACCACATCATTCAAAAATATCCCTCCATACAATTGTTGCACAAGCCCGGCAGAAGCGGCAAAGTGGCTGCCATTAACCGTGCCATGGAAATTGTATCCACCCCTATTACGGTTTTTTGTGATGCGAATACGTTTTTAAATCCGGAAGCCCTGAGGGAAATCGTAAAACATTATGTACACCCGGATGTGGGAGCCGTTTCAGGCGAAAAGAAAGTTGTGGCCCAACTGTCGGATCCCTCGCAGGATGCCATGCATGCTGCCAGCGCCGGTGAAGGCCTTTACTGGAAATATGAATCCCTGTTAAAGCGCCTCGATTCAGAATTTCATACGGTGGTGGGCGCAGCCGGAGAGTTGTTTTCGCTACGAACGCCTCTATTTATACCGGTGCAGGAAGACGTTTTACTGGATGATTTTATCATCTCCATGAATATATGCAAGGATGGCTACCGGGTGGTGTATGAACCTAAGGCCTATGCCTGTGAAGCTCCTTCTTTCAACCTGAAGGAAGAACAAAAACGAAAAATCCGCATCAGTGCCGGAGGTATTCAATCTATTCTCATGTTGTTGCCCTTGCTCAATATATTTAAGTATGGTGCACTTTCCTTTCAATATATCTCCCATCGTGTGTTGCGATGGGCTGTTTGTCCGTTCCTGCTGCCATTGATCCTGATGCTGAATGTCATATTAGTTATTCGGGATCCCCACCCCTTATATGTGGCCCTATTGGTAGCCCAGGCAGCATTTTATCTGGCAGCTATAGGTGGATGGGTGTTTGCGCTCAATAATATTAAAGTGAAACTCCTTTATGTTCCATATTATTTTGTATTTATGAATGTGTCAATGTTTCTGGGTATGAAACGCTTTTTTTCCAAAACCCAGACGGTACTATGGGAAAAGGCTAAACGCCAGGCTGCCCCACCCTTACAATAAAAAAGGGTTCTTTTCCTGATTAGAATAAGCCCCAATTATACCCTATTATCTAATCCTGCAACACTCCGCAAGCCTTTCCAATGCTACGTTGCCGGGCTTAGGAACGACATGCTCCATTTTTTTTGAAAAAAAAATTTTAAATAATTTTGAATTAGATAATTTTTATATAGCTTTACACCTCAATCAATCTCCTGATGAAATGGTTCCAATCTGTTTCATCCATCCATGAGAAGACCATCTCAATCCTACTAATATCTTATTGCTTTTTTGGAATTGCCTGATTTATCCTATTTCCATGTGAGGAACTGACCATTCGTATTAACCTGAATTAACCTGTAGAAAGATGAAAAAAGCAATTTTGACCATTGAAGGATGTGATGCAATGAGCTACGTAATCAGTTCCGTATTGAGCAAGGAATATGCAGTTACCAACGCCGAAAATTGTACAGAAGCCTTCGAACACCTGCAAAAAGAAAATGAAAAAGACCTGATTATCCTGGATATTCCAAATTCCAGTTCTGATAATCTGGCTTTATTGGAACATATGCATACCAGTGCCGTTTTAAACGGTATACCAACGGTTGTTATCTCTAACTCTGATGACCCCACACTGAAAGAAAAAGCCGTGGAACTGGGCGCTTCACTTTTTCTTACCAAACCGTTTGATCCGGTGTATTTGTCGGATAAAGTGAAAGACCTGATTTATGAAAATGGTGAGAAACCTGCCGGAAAAAGAAAGTTGCGCTTTAACCTCAACATTTTTTAATCCGGATTTACCTGAAACCTTTTCCCGGATTTTTTTTTGCTTACCCTTAAAACGCTGTTACCATGTTTAATTTTACCGTTCAAAAATCAATGGAGGCCCATGAAATGCAGTTGCAGGCGCAGCCGGCACTGTTGTTCATTGAAAATGCCGATAAAAAAATTGAATCGTATCATAATTTTTATACCGACAGTTACTTCACTGCCGGGTTTGATGAGGCCAAAATGCTATTGAAGAAACTCGACATCTTCAACCAGATGCCCGAGCTTATCGTGATTGACCTTCCCTTGCAAACGGAAGAGTTATCCGCTTTTCGCCAATGGCTTCAAAACACATTCTCTGTATTTGTTCCTGTGGTGTATAATGCCGAAGGACTTGACAAAACCGTCATCCGACAATTGTTTAAAAACAGATGGGTGGATGATGTGGTTCAACTCTCCAGCCATTTCGAAAAATTACCTGAAAAAGCACGCTTCCTGAAAAAGATTAACAGCACTGCTAACGGTAAGGCCCATACGCCGAAACAACGCAAGCATCCGGTGCGCCGTTATTCTTTCCTGCACCGTGCTTTTGATGTTACCCTGGCCCTGATTGCAATCATCATTTGCATGCCGGTATATATTTTGATCGCCATCGCCATCAAACTGGAATCCCGCGGTCCCATTTTCTACAATGCACTGCGTGCCGGTAAAGGATACCGTGTGTTCCGCTTTTACAAGTTCCGCACCATGGAGGTAAATGCTGACAAAAAAGTAAAGGAACTGGCTGCGCTGAATCAATATGGAGCTGCCGGTGAAGGACCAACCTTCTTTAAAGTGAAAAATGATCCGCGCATTACCAAGGTGGGCGCGTTTTTAAGAAACACGAGTTTAGATGAACTCCCACAACTTTTTAATGTTTTGAAAGGCGATATGAGTTTTGTTGGTAACAGGCCATTGCCTTTGTATGAGGCCATCTCATTAACTACCGATGAATGGGCTGAGCGCTTCATGGCACCGGCCGGCATCACCGGATTATGGCAAATTTCCCGCAGAGGAAATGAAGAGATGAGCCCAACTGAAAGAATTTCTATTGATATTGACTATGCCCGCAATCGTACCCTTGCCGGCGATTTGAAAATTTTGTTGAAAACGCCTACCGTATTGATTCAGAAAGCAAATGTGTAATTTCCTGCTCATCTGATCAACATGAAAAGTGAAAACAAACCACTGGTTTCAATCATTACCCTGAACTGGAACCAAACTGCCGTAACCTGTGAATTTTTGGAAAGTACCAAAAAACTGAACTACCCCCATTACGAGATTCTTGTTTGCGACATGAACTCGGATGAAAGTCCTGCTGAAAAAATCCAATTACTGAACATCCCAAACACCAGGGTATTACTGAGTGACAAAAATCTTGGGTTTGCCGCAGGAAACAACTGGGGCATGAGACACGCAAAAGGGGATTATTTCTTTATTGTGAACAACGATACAGAAGTAACCCCCGATTTGCTAAATCAATTACTGGAACCCTTTCAACGATTCCCTGATGTGGGTGTTACCTGTCCGAAAATTCGCTACTTCCATCAGCCCGATACTATACAATATGCCGGTTTCGCACGTATGCACCCCATCACCGGTAGAACGGTAACCATTGGCGACCATGAAACCGATCAGGGGCAGCATGATGTAAGCGGACCAACCTATGGAGCCCATGGATGCGCGATGATGGTGAAACGAACCGTGGCTGAAAAAACCGGTATGTTCCCTGAACGATTCTTCTTGTATTATGAAGAATGGGACTGGAGTTGCCGGATCCGCAAAGCAGGCTACACTATTTATTACACGGCTGATGCATTGATATACCATAAAGAATCTGTAACCGTGGGAAGGAATAGCCCGCTGAAAACCTACTACCTACACCGCAACCGCATCCTTTTCATGCGCCGGAATTCTAATTACTTACAATTGGTGTTGTTCGGACTGTTTTATTTGTTTTTCACATTCCCAAAAAACATATTGCAATACAGTATACGCAAAGAATGGTCTTTGTTGAAGGCGTATTTAAAAGGCGTTTACTGGAACCTGAACCATTCTTCCAAATCAAAAGTATAGAGCCGGGGTGCTTATCTTTATCGCATGAGAATATGCATAGAAGCTCAACGCCTGTTTCGTCCGAATAAACATGGAATGGAAGTGGTAGCACTTGAAACCATCCGTGCTTTACAGGCTTTGGATACGCAGAACGAATACCACATCATAGCAGCAGATGACCAGGATAAGGATGCCTTACAACCTACAGCCAATTTTACCATCCACCGGTTAAAACCTTCATTGTATCCTCAATGGGAACAAATCACCTTGCCCCGTTTTGTTAAAAAACTTCAACCTGATGTGCTGCATTGTACAGCCAACACCGCGCCACTGTTGTACAAAGGTACGCTGTTGGTAACCATTCATGATTTGATATTCATGGATAAAACCGATGTAGCCGGTAGTGCATATCAACGATTTGGGAACCTGTACCGCCGTTGGATTGTGCCCGCCGTGGCCAGAAAAGCTACTGCCATTGCAACGGTATCGGAATATTCGAAAGAAGAGATATGTAAACGGTTACGCATAAACGACAACAAAGTAACCGTGGTGTACAATGGCGTAAGCCGGGTGTTTAAACCAACGGATGAACCATCCACACGGGAAGCCTTTAGAAAAAAATACGCTGTGCCACCGGAATATATATTACACATGGGCAATACCGCCCCGCGAAAAAATACCCTGAATGTGTGTAAAGCATATCATCTGTATTGTCAGCAACAACCCAATGCATTGCCGTTGGTAATTTCCGGATGCAGTGAAACATTTATTCAGGAATTACTTCAGCAACATCAGATGCAACACCTTCGGGAAAAAATACACATCACCGGATATATTGCTGCTGAAGATTTACCCCAGTTGTACGGCATGAGCCGTTTATTTCTATACCCGTCTTTACAGGAAGGATTCGGGTTACCGGTGATTGAGGCCATGGGGTGCGGAGTACCGGTCATTACTTCGAACGGCTCTTCCTTACAAGAAATATCCGGACAAGCCGCTAAGCTTGTTGACCCCGAAAATCCGGAAAGCATTGCCGGGGCTATCCGACAGGTATTGGAAGATGAAGCACTGATCAAATACATGCAAACCCTGGGCATTATGAACGCCAAACGTTTTAGCTGGAATGAAACTGCGGTAAAAACCCTGGCTTTATATCAATCTTTGCAACGCTTTTAACCCTCAAGTGTAATTTGTATATTTGAAACTGTACCAATTGAACATCCACATTTATACAACCCTTCATATCATCTGGCTGGTATTTCAGGTATTGGTAGCCGTTGTGTTTGTATTCCCGTTGATTTCAGCAGGGGCGTACTTGTTGGCGGGCAGACATAAAAAACAACTCCCTCCCACTACCAATGGCAACTATGCACTCATTGTTACTGCATACAAATACAGTGGTAACCTGAACCATGTAATTCAATCGCTCCTAAAACTGGACTATCCTCATTTTCATATCTATGTTGTGGCTGATGATTGCGAAGATTATGAGTATGCAGGTGGTGATACCAGGGTCACTATCCTCCATCCTAATCCACCGCTGAAAAACCAGGTGAAATCACACTTCATGGCCATCCGTCATTTTAAAGAAGCACATAACCGGATTGTAATCATCGACAGCGATAACCTGGCACATCCGGGTATGTTAAAAGCCATTGACCCCTATTTTGAAAAAGGATACGAAGCCGTACAAGGTGTGCGCACCGCGAAGAATCACGATACCGTATATGCGCAGTTGGATGCAGTGAACGAACTGTATTATCTGTATTACGACCGTAAAGTATTGTTTGGCATCGGATCTTCTTGCATGTTATCAGGCTCTGGTATGGCCTTTACTACAGATTTATATACACGTTGCTTAGGTAAGATGGATACCGAAGGAGCCGGATTTGACAAGGTGCTGCAGAAAAGAATTGTATCTATGGGCAAACGCATTGCCTTTGCACCGCAGGCCATAGTGTATGATGAAAAAACTTCTCAACCGGATCAACTGGTAAAACAACGTGCCCGCTGGAACAATACCTGGTTCAGGTTCTTCCCGTATTCTCTTCAGTTGATGGCAAAAGGGTTCAGCAGGCTTAGCTTGAATCGTTTACTGTTCGGGTTTATATTGTTCCGCCCACCATTATTCCTTTTATTGGGATTGGTGTCGGTAATCATGTGTATCAATGTGTTTGTATCTATGAAGATGTTTTTAATCTGGTGCGGCTTGTGCATGTTATTTGCAGGCGGATTTTTCTGGGCGTTGTATCAGATGAAGGCGGAGAAAAAATTATATATGGCCTTATTGTATGCACCAAAGTTTATCGGCCTTCAGCTATATTCACTGGTAAAAGCAAGAAAGGCCAATCAGTTTTCGGTAGCCACCGAACATTCATATCATAAAGAAATTGAGGCATTGGAAAAAGATAACGTGAACCCGTAACCGAAAACATTCTAACCACATGCAACATCAAACCCTCATACCTCCTTTTCATTTGCCGCGCAAACAGTTGCGGATTGCATTAGCTGTCATTTTCATGTTATTGATCGGACTCAGGTTATATGTGTGTTTTTTTTCAGGATTACCCAACTGGCACAGAGATACCGGCGATTATTTTAGTCAGGCCGATGCACTCCTTGCCGGTGGATATGTAAACTATTTTCCCAATGGGTTACCGGCCATCATAGCCCTGTTAAAATGGATCACGCCCCATCATACTGATCAAACGTTGTTGTGGCTGCATGTATGCATGGCTGCCGGCACGGGATGGTTCATCTATAGAATTTGTACAGTCGTTTTCCGAAACGATTGGATAGCCCTATTGGCATTATTGCTGTTAGCGATTTTTCCCACACAGGTAAACCTCACCCGATGGTTAACCTCTGAAGTATCATCCACATTTTTTCTAACGGCGGCTTATTACTATTACCTGAAAAAAAACCATTACGCCAGCGGGGTGCTCTTTGCCTTTGCAACCCTCATCCGCACCGAATTTATTTTTATTGTAGGATTGCTGTTGTTCTTTGAACTCATCCGCAAAAAGAGGTTAAACTGGCGGTTGATGATTACCCTCTTCATTCCACTCTTCCTCACCGGCATGTATTGTAAAAGCAAAACCGGAAAATTTGCCATTGCCGGACACAGTAAAGTGAACATCCTGTTTTCTGTTACAGCCTCAGGTGAAAATATTGATTGGGATTATGTGGACAAACATCCGGAAATTAAAACCGAGAAAGAAGCATTGCAGCTCTATTTCAAGCGGATGCGAAATGAACCCGGCCCCTTCTTTAAAGACCGCTGGCTGAATTTTTGGGAGATGTGGGGCTATCCTTCATCGGCCAAGGGCACCAGAGGAAACACCGAACGTACCATTATTTTCCTGGGGAATATATTGATGCTGGCAGGTGGCTTGTTTACCTGTTGGAAAAACCGAAAGCGGTTTGAGGTTATCATTCTCGCATTTCCTTTTGTAGTGATTACGGGATTACATATTATGATGATGGCACTTCAGCGATATGTATTCCCAGCAGAACCATTTATGATTGCACTGGTTGCGTATATGCTGTTATATATGCTATACGGGCTGCGCGCAAAAAAAGTAATTCGTAACGTATAAAATTATTGTTTCTCGAATACAAACATCGGGTATTCTCCTTTTAATCCACAACGTTCCGGTTCACGTTCTTCCTTGTTGTAAATAGCCTGAAGAATCTGTTTTCCAAACAACCAGGAATGCAGGTACACTTTCATAAATGGTACACTGATACTTCGCCAGCATGCCAGTTGAAAAGGCATGGGCAGGTGTTGTTTAAAATAGTCGTAGGGATGCGCATAAAAGTACAGCATGCGCGAAGGCTTCTTTCCCTGTGCCCCAGAGAATGCATCTTTGATTTTATTACGGATGTAAGCGAAACCTCTGAACGGTAGCAAGGAAATGTTCATCCAGGGAGAATGCTTATACCAGTCATACACCACTACACCTTTTCCTCCTTTTTGTGTTACCCTGTACAATTCGGTAATGGCCTTTACCTGCTCATCTTTGGGGATGTGGTATATGGTGTTGAGCGATATGAATCCATCAATCATATTGTCTTTTACAGGAAGATTGGTCATGTCGCACAAGAGGCAAATGGCCTTATCACCTAATTTTCTTTTGCATTCACTTAAACCCTGAAACGACATATCAACGCATATCCGATACCGGTAGTTTTCTGAATACTGCAGGTAATCCGGATACTGCAAAGCGCCAGATGCGGCATCCATCATATATTTTCCAGACGGATGCAGATACCTCGATACGCGGTCGTGACATTTTTTAATGTACTCTTGCGCAAAAGGGCGGAGGTCTTCAAAAATATCAGCATCTTCATAATCCCCTTTCGATGTGGTATGCCAGCCGCGGTTGTCGTAAAAATCTTTCACGAGTTTCTTGTCATCACTCAAGGTACCTCCCGGAATATTGGAAGAAGAACGCACCAGAGCCAGATCTTTCAACAACAATACAATACCGCCAATGATAGGATATACAAACTGATTATCGGGCGTTACCAATGCCTGTTCTACCGTGGTGGTCATCGGCTTACCATCAGCCTGCCATAATTCGTTCAAACCGATTAATTTATTCACTTCAGCTATTTCACCGGCATTCATCAAACGAACATCCTGTCCGGTATAGGGACACTTCAAAATTTCGATCCATTCCATACTTTCTATTTGAGCAACAAAATAATCTGTTCATGCAATAAATAAAAGCATTTTACAAATTCAATTGCTGACAGCTTAAACAATTGGGGGTTTAGTGTTTATATTTACCCGAATAACAAAACAGCATACATCCTAAAAACTGAACGGTTATGTTGAATAATACCCGACGGCTCCTCCGGAAACTGTTGCAGTTGTCTAACGTATTCTTGGCTATATTATTATTAATCAGCGCGTATTCATGGCTTTTTCCGCCTGATTCCTGGTGGTTGTTTGCTGCCCTCGGATTACTTTTCCCCATTTTTATTGTGATTGCCTTATGCCTCACCCTCATCTCCTTATTGCTCCGAAACCGAAGCGGGTGGGCTATACTTCTTGCCCTGTTATTGTGTGTACCTGCCATGCTGCGCTTTTTGCCGATGCACACGGGTAAACAATTTGTTCAGTCCAAATCTCCCGAAAGCATCCGTGTACTGAGTTGGAATGTAGGTTTGATGAGTTTTGGGGCACGTGATACGGTGGAAGCCATCGCACAAAATATTCAAATCCTGGATGCCATCCGTACATCGGATGCAGATGTATTGTGTTTACAGGAATTCCTTACTTCTGAAATACCTGACGGACATTACAATTTCATGGACTCAATTAAAAGAACCATGCAGTATCCGTACCGGTATTTTTGCATTGACCGCTCAAACATTAACGGGTTCTTCACCAGTGGCACGCTTATCATGAGCCGTTATCCAATCACGGATACGGGCAGAACCGCCTTTGCTCCACCCTTTGGCGGCAGTGTGGCACACGCTACTATTGATGTAAATGGTCAACCGGTAGATATATTCACCACGCGGCTACAAAGCCTCAACTTCAATAAAAACGAATATGCCATCTTCGATAAATTAAAATCAGCCGATGTGAAAGCGCTCGATGGCAGTAAAAGTTTGTTTAAAAAAATTAAATACGGATATCAGAATCGAAAAGAACAAATAGACATCACCTATGCACTCATTCACCAACCTCAAAGGCCGGTCATCTTTGCAGGAGACCTAAATGATGTTCCCAACAGTTACGCCTATCATACACTGAAAAAACAATTCAGTGATGTATGGTTGAAACAAGGAAGTGGTCTGGGCCGAACATTCCGGAAGATTGCCCCAACCCTGAGGATAGATTATCTCTTCATCAACCCATGGCTGGAATCTGTGCAAATAAAACGTATACAAACAACCGGCAGCGATCACTACGGATTATTAGCAGACGTGGTCATAAAACAAAAAGCCCCGTAAAATCTTACGAAGCTTCCGTTCACTGAAACTATTCCGTTACTCAACTATTCATCCGGAAGAGAGCGTTTCAGATGTTCCGGGAATGCAATAGTACATCCACCGGTTCTGGTATGTGTCTTTCTGTAGTTAGCTGAAGGTAATCACCGGTTGCTACCGGTTACAAGTAAACGCAGTAATGTGGCTTTTATTTCACCCCTGCGTTTGGAGGTGTTCCCATCCTGCAAATGAAAAATACATGTGGAGAATATCCAAATCTTTACTTTTTAAAAAACGGCATCATGCATTCAAGCCACACCACGACTGACCGGAAGGCTGAAATCAACCATTCATATTTTCAGGCTATATCGGTTAAGCATATGCGATTACCCTGTAAGTAGTGTAGAAATTACCATCCTGATAAGAGCGGAATTATCCTCGAAAATAATGACACCTCCTTTTCAAATAGAATGTGTTACACCTTGGAACCAATAAAAAATTCGACGGAATAGATTATTTTTGGGCACATTGATAGACGGATAGAATATGGGGCATTTACCGAAACTGATAGAAGATCTTGCATTGATATTGATGGCCGGCGCGGCCGTTACCTTGCTGTTTAGAAAAATCAAACAGCCATTGGTACTGGGGTATATCATTGCAGGATTTCTGGTGGGGCCCCATTTTAAACTAACCCCTTCGGTTGCAGATGCAGCCAATGTGAAAACCCTAGCAGAAATCGGGGTTATTTTTCTATTGTTCAGCTTGGGATTAGAGTTCAGTTTTAAAAAACTTATGCGGGTAGGTGGCTCGGCGTCTATCACGGCTATGGTAGAAATCATCTTTATTACCATCGCCGGTTATATGTTGGGAAAAACCATGGGCTGGAGTACGATGGACAGCCTCTTCCTCGGCGGTATGTTAGCCAGTTCATCAACCACCATCATCATTCGCGCTTTTGATGAATTAGGACTGAAATCAAAAAAATTCGCCAGCATCGTATTTGGGGTTCTGGTAGTAGAAGATATTGTGGTCATCTTACTGATGGTATTGCTCTCCACAGTTGCCGTTACCCAACAATTTGAAGGCACACAAATTTTATTAACCATCAGCAAACTGGTTTTCTTTTTGGCTTTATGGTTTATCACCGGTATTTACCTGTTACCTACTTTTTTGAAAAAGGCAAAAAAGTTAATGGATGATGAAGCCGTACTCATCACCTCCATCGGATTGTGTTTGGGAATGGTTTTGCTGGCAACGCAGGTAGGATTTTCTGCTGAGTTAGGAGCGTTCATCATGGGCTCCATCATTGCTGAAACCACCTATGCTGAAAAAGTTGAGCACATCATAAAACCGGTGAAAGATTTGTTTGGTGCAGTATTTTTTGTATCCGTAGGTATGATGATTAACCCTGAAGCCATCCTTGAATATAAATGGATGGTACTGGCAGTAACTTTGCTTACCCTTTTCGGGAAATTGTTTAGTACTACATTGGGTGCATTGCTATCCGGCCAACCCTTGAAGCAATCAGTTCAGGTGGGTATGAGCATGGCACAAATCGGCGAATTTGCCTTCATTGTGGCCACCCTCGGTTTATCGCTTGGTGTTATTTCAGAATTCCTCTTCCCGGTAGCCGTGGGAGCTTCTGCCATTACAACGTTCACTACCCCTTATCTCATTAAATTATCAGAACCTACATATCATTTTCTGACAAGGGTGATACCTGAAAAATGGCTGCAGCGTATCAACCGGTATTCGAGTGGCGCTCAAAGTATTAAAGCCGAATCTACCTGGAAAATGGTATTCAATGCCTATGCCCGTATTTGCATTATCAACGGTGTGATTATTCTTGGCATTATGCTATTGTCTATCCGTTTCCTGCATCCCTTCCTTGAAATGACGATAGAAAATTCAACACTCACTTCCATCGTTTCTCTATCCATTTCGCTCATCATTGCCTCGCCTTTTATCTGGGCATTCATGACACGCAAACCGGATAACATGGCCTATCGTGAAATGTGGCTCGATGATAAATACAACCACGGACCATTGGTAGTGATGGAAATTTTACGCATTATCCTCGGATTGTTCATCATTGGTTTCTGGATTGAAAACTATTTTTCACCCTTAGTTGTAACCTTCATTGCAGTACCAATGGTTATTGCAGTGTACTATCTTTTCTCCAAACGCATTCAAAAATTTTACCGTCGCCTCGAAGGCCGCTTCATCACCAATCTGAATGAACGTGAATTGGTAAGACGCGGATCGGAAACCCGAAATGCAGATGTGATGAGTATGGAAGGTATGCGGCAGGACCTGATTCCCTGGGATGCACATATGGTAGATTTGATTGTGCCACAAAACGCCTCTTATCTGGCAAAAAAACTGGAAGATCTGGCATGGAGAGAACGATTCGGCATCAACATCGTTTACATCAAGCGTGGAGAGCAACTCATTCCGGCTCCGGGCAAAACAGAAATGCTGTTACCGTTCGATGAAATTGGCATCATTGCCACCGATGAACAGGTTGCACAGTTTGTAAAATTATTCGACAGTAAAACCATCCCTTCCACACAAACCACCAATATCAATGACATTGCCCTTCAAAAAATTGTGGTGGATGAACACACCATGCTGAAAGGACACACCATCCGCTCCTCATCCATACGTGAGTTTACCGACGGACTGGTTGTTGGCATTGAGCGGAAAAACAAACGTATGCTGAACCCCGAATCTACCACACATTTTGAATGGGGTGATATTATCTGGATTGTAGGAAACTGGAGAAAAATTCAACAGTTCAAAGCCAGGAAAGTAGTTTAAAAAAACGTTAGGCCTGCGCTGGCGGGCCTCCGAAATTAAAAGGAATTTCAACAGACTCCATATCCTGAATCGTGCCGTGTGACGCTTCAAATTTCTTTACATTTTCCATCATAGCTTTCATAAAACGTTTGGCATGAAACGGAGTGAAAATGATTCTGTTCTTCACCTTGCTCTTGGGAGTGCCGGGCATCACACTTACAAAATCGATTACAAACTCTGCATGACTGTGCGTGATAATCGCCAGGTTGGCATAGGTGCCTTCTGCAACTTCTTCTGAAATTTCAATGTTGATTTGATTGTTATTATTGTTCTGTTGTTCCATGCGATATGATTTATTTGAATGATAAAATTAAGAAATAATCTGCTGCCACCTTTTTAAAAAGTAATGGTGCCCTGTATGCCAACTTGTGTTTTACTGCTGCCCTCAATCTTTTCATAACCGGAACCAATCCCCTCATTAGTTTGGTACATGCTTCTGGCCAATTTAAATGAAAAGGAAACGTGTTCAGTAAATTTAAATTGTCCTGTGAGATAAAGGCGAACGCCCTGTCCGTACACCATAGGTATTACCGTACCGGGATGTAAATCCTGCTCATAGGCGTAAATCCTGGTATTATATGAATCCGTATTGAAGAACATGATACGTGCTGAACCTTTCCAACGGCTGCCCAAGGGCTGATACAACACATCTCCAAACCACACCGAACCCGATTCAGTTGTGCTGTTTTCCGATTGAAACCATTTCGCTTCAAACCTGCTTCGTATTTTAAATGAGCGATTCAACACCCATTGTACGTGTATGCGGAATCGTTGGGTAGATTGAAAAGCCACAGGGGCAATGCGTTCCAATACATCCTCTTCATTTTGTGCCCGGTGAACAGCCGTATAATATGCAAGTGCTTCAAACTGTTTGTTGGGCTTGTAAAATAGGTGGATACCATATCTTCGGCCATGCGAAGGACCATTAGTCCTGAACTTAAAAAACGGATGCCGGAACAATTCTACATTTGCGTTTATTCGTAACCGTTGTATTGGACGAATATTCAGTAACATCAAACAACCGGTTTCATTGCTTTGAAGCGCCGCACGCGATTGTCCGGAAACATGAAAATCTGCGGGCACAT
This sequence comes from Ferruginibacter sp., assembly GCA_019638635.1. Classification (GTDB taxonomy): domain Bacteria; phylum Bacteroidota; class Bacteroidia; order Chitinophagales; family Chitinophagaceae; genus Ferruginibacter. The sequence continues at coordinate 14,618 of JAHBTM010000026.1, forward strand.
GTCTGAAACGAAAGCCCACATCGCTTTTAGCTGAAGTACTCATCATCAAACCGCCTGTATATGCCAGCACTCCGTTGGTGTGCGCCACTTCTCCAAACAGTTGATAATGCTTTCCGTAATACTCCCCATCCACACCCACTGATTGCAGGGCATCTCCCCTGAAATAAAAGCGATTGTACACCGAAGGTTCAGGCATAACGGGTATACTGTATCGTTGCTGCATCCAGTTTACACCCAGTATTGCTTTAGAAAATTTTCGATGAAGTGTGGCGCCCCATGCCATTTGTTTCAACACCCCTTTATCTTCCATTTCTGAAGGGGTTCGGTGATATCCTCCTGTTTGAATTGAGGTTACATACTTTCCGCTGCTGTCTGCTTTCAGGTTCCCATCCAGCGAACGATATGAACCAAACACATTCCCGTGCCATTTTCTTTTTTGAAGGGAGATGGCGGCACCCCGGTAAAAGGCAAACTCACCCGCACCCCCATACGCACGAACCACTTCACCTTGTTGTTTCAGGGAAGCAATTTCGCCACCCACAGAAAAACCCTGCCATTGCACAAGTCCCTGCCCCATACTCACTGTAAAATCGCCGACTACTAATTTTCTGAGGATTCCCTTAGAGCGATACTGAACATGCGCTGAAAGAAAATCAAACCCTGTACGGTTGCGGCCTTTCAAAAAAGGTTCACCGGCATCTTTTTCACCCAATATGTGCATTTGTAACGCCGGTTGTACCTGATAGCGATAGCGAAACAACATACTTTCCGGGGAACCCACATACGGAGTGGTTTCCAGTCCGTTCAACCGGTAGCCGGCTGCTTGTTCCAACACCCTTCTGTATCGTACAATCCACTGATGTTTTCCCGATTTAAACAAAGTGCGCCATGGCAGCGCGGGTTCATACGAACGCACTGTAATAAAAGGTTGCAACTGTTTAAACATGGTGGCATCCCACCCCGGCACTGCCTGCAATTCATACACATGTAGAAAAGCCTCGAACACCTTACGGTGTTCCAGTAGCCATTGAATGTGCAACGGACTCAGCAAGCCCAGTTCAGCTAGTCCGGTACCATCATCCTCATTGATATTAACCGGATGTTTCAGCCGGTAGGCAAATACACCTTCTTGCTCGGTGATGTCTACTTCCTCTGCATCCAGGTCGGCCATCTGTTCCAGCAGTTCTTCCGTACGTGCCGGCAACTCCTGCGCATTTGAACACAAAGGGCAAAACAAACAAAGAAATAATACACGCATCATGGCTTCATCACTTTACTGATTCCCACTCCGGGTGTTATTCCTAAAAATGGATGGTAACTCACGTTAACGTCTACTCGTAATTTTCCTTTGGTGTATCCGGCCCCTCCCGAAGCGCTTCCATTGCCAGAGGAATAACCTGCCCATGCGTGAAATGCATTCATAAAACTGTAATGCAAAACCGATTGCATGTATGCTGATTGAAGGTTGTTGCGTATCATCTCCACACCAATAAAACAATCTTCTGATACCTGATATCCTCCGCCCATTCGATATAAGGGTGTTGTTCGGGTTGGCTTCCCCATCGAAAACATGCCTTCGTGGCTCACCTGAAAGCCGATGATGAACTGTTGGCTCACTTCATATTGCAGGGCCACCTCGGCCCCCATCACAGCGTTATTTTCATAACCGCCCACTTTGTTCCCTATATAATGAAATTGGATGCCGGCGTGTGTTTTACCCAAACTGTGTGCATAGGCCACCCCGAGCCCCTGGGTATGATAGGCCTGGCTTCCCGAATAAAATACACTTCCACCGAACACGCCTTTTCGGGTAGGTACAATGGCCGCAGCGGAATAAACCCCCAGCTCCTGTAACATATAACGTTGCTCGCCATACACCCCGGCTATGGGTTGAGTTACCCGGGCCATAGCCGCCTGATTGGCCGAAAAAGATAATGCGGGTATATGCTGCCGGTAAGAAAGTGTACTGTAAGCAGGTTGTACAAAAATGGCATGTTGTGTTTGGCCATGTACCCGCGCTGCACAAAGGCAGATGATGAGTAAAAACGTTTTCATGGGAAGTATTTGATATTGAAATTAAAGTGATATACATGCAGAAATATCGCTATACCCCAATTGTCACCATACTTTGGTACTTTTGCGCCATGCAATTACTGGATGGGAAAGTAGCCTCAGCGGCACTCAGGGAAAAGCTGAAAAAAGAGGTAGCAGGGCACGTGGCTCTCGGGAAGCGTCCGCCTCACCTTGTAGCCATTTTAGTGGGAAATGACGGTGCTTCAGAAACCTATGTAGCCAGTAAAATCAGGAACTGCAATGAAACCGGCTTCAAAAGTTCGCTGATCCGTTTTCCGGCAGATGTGGAAGAACAAACACTCGTGGATGCCATCCTACACCATAACAACCATCCGGAAACCGACGGCATTTTAGTGCAATTACCGCTGCCTGCTCAATTGAATACCCATCGCATCATCGAAACCATATCGCCTGATAAGGATGTGGATGGATTCCATCCCGTGAATGCAGGAAAAATGATGCTGGGCGAAGGCGGCTTCGTGTCTGCCACACCGTTAGGTATCATGCATTTACTGCAATACTATAACATTGAAACATCGGGCAAACATGCCGTGGTTATCGGCCGAAGCAATATCGTGGGCAGACCTATGAGCGTATTGCTGAGCGCAAATGCCAACCCGGGAAACTGCACAGTAACGTTAACGCATAGCCGTACAAATGACCTACCTTCTTTTACCAGAAATGCAGATATTATAGTTGCCGCCCTGGGTATACCGGCATTCCTGAAAAAAGATATGGTGAAGCCCGGTGCGGTTGTGATGGATGTGGGCATCACCCGCATTCCTGATGCAACCAAAAAAACCGGATTTCGGTTACAAGGTGATGTAGACTTTGATGCAGTTGCCCCTCTATGCTCTTATATTACTCCGGTACCGGGAGGCGTTGGATTGATGACCATTGGCGCGTTGTTACAAAATACCTACCAAGCTTATTTAAACCACATTGCATAATGGAAAGGCCGCTTGGATATACACTTCCGGTGATGGAACGATTCTACACCCTGCAGGGCGAAGGGATGCACCAAGGAAAAGCTGCGTATTTCATTCGTTTGGGTGGATGTGATGTAGGCTGTGTTTGGTGTGACGTAAAAGAAAGCTGGGATGCCTCCAAACACCCCATGGTATCGGTGGATACACTGGTGCTGGATGTACAAGCATCCGGAGCACCAATGGCGGTCATCACCGGAGGTGAACCCCTGATGCACCCGCTGGATGTGCTGACAAAAGCTTTGCAGGCAGCCGGTATTGCTACCCACATTGAAACGTCTGGCGCCCATCCATTGTCGGGCCATTGGAACTGGATTTGTGTTTCTCCCAAAAAATTCAAAGCCCCTTTACCCGAAGTTCTTCAGGCGGCAAACGAATTAAAAGTAGTGATCTATCATCCATCTGATTTTGAGTGGGCAGAACAACATGCCACATCTATACCGGATGGATGCAAAAAATATTTACAACCCGAATGGAGCAAAAGAGAAAAAGTAACCCCACTTATTGTAGACTATAATAAGCAACATCCTGAATGGACACTCTGCCTTCAGATACATAAGTACATCAACGTACCCTGACCCTCCACCATTTTAACACACACAACCCATCCATATCCCGATTTCTGCACTATCTTGTTTCTTTAATTGTATTGCATGAAGCTGATCCGATTCCTGTTTCTGACGACCCTGTACATGGTGACAATTTCCAACACCAGCGTGTATGCTCAAAAATATAATCCTGATAAAATGAACAAGAAAGCACGTGCGCTAAATGAACGTGCCTATGAAGAAGCCATCGATGGACGCTACACCAACGCATTAAACTTTCTGGAACAGGCCTTAAAAATAGAACCCGGATTTGTAGATGTATACCTCACCCGTGCAGGCATCCATGCCAATATGAGAAACTATGTGGCCTCCATCCTCGATTTTAAAAAAGCATTTGAAGTGGATGCACCATATGCAGCAGAATTCCGATTACCCTATTCCATTTCCCTCGCAGGCAACGGACAATTTGAAGAAGCCCTTGAACAAATTAACCGGTTCCTTGAAATTCCAACCCTGAATGAACAGAGTATAAAAGCCGGAAACTACCGGAAAGGCACATACGAATTTGCCCTCGGCTGGAAAAAGCAATACGGCGCTGAAATTCTGCCCGGAAAACCCGTCCATTTATCCGATAGTGTGAACAGTAAAGATTCTGAATACTTCCCTTCATTAACCATTGACGGCAAAACAATGGTGTTTACCCGAAGGCTGAATCAGTATGATGAAGATTTCTATTACAGTGTGTTGGAAAATGGTGCCTGGCAGGGAGCTAAACCCCTCGAAGGAAAAGTGAATACCAACCTGAATGAAGGTGCACAGAATATTGCACAAGATGGAACCCTGCTGGTTTTTACAGGTTGTAACTATCCAGAAGGAGCCGGCAGTTGCGATTTGTACATTTCTTACCTGCGAAAAGACGGCACCTGGAGTGAAGCTGAAAACCTCAACATCAATACTGAAGGATGGGAATCAACTCCATCACTATCCCCTGATAAAAGTGAATTGTATTTTTCCAGTAACAACCCGGGTGGTTTTGGCGGAAAAGATATTTGGGTTACCAGAAAACTATCCGGCGGGAAATGGAGCAAGCCCGAAAACCTGGGTCCCACCATCAATACACCCGGCGATGAGAGTTGTCCTTTTATACATGCCGACAACGAAACCTTGTACTTCAACAGTACCGGACATCCCGGTTACGGCAGCACCGACCTCTTTCTTTCCAGAAAAACAGCAGCAGGATGGGGCGAGCCTTTAAACTTAGGCTATCCTTTGAATACTATTGACGACGAAGGTTCACTGGTAGTGGCATCCGATGGGGTGACTGCCTACTTTTCAAGTGACCGGGGAGAGACGGTTGGCGGACTCGACCTCTTTTCGTTTCAATTGCCCGGCGCTGTGCAGGCTACGCCTACCCGTTGGGTTCGGGGAAAAGTATATGATGTAAAAACCAATGAAGGATTACCCTCTGCCGTAGAACTGACCAACTTATCGAATAATGAAATTGTTTTCAAGCTACAAACCGATGAAGACGGTAACTACCTCGCCACCCTGCCACAGGGAAAAGAGTATGCGTTCAATGTTTCCAGAAAAGGGTATTTGTTTTTCTCTGCACATTACGCCCTGAATCAACACACGCCCGAATCCGGACTCACCGTAAACATTCCGCTTCAACCACTGGAAACCGGCGCCTCCATTATTCTGAATAATATATTCTATGATGTAAATGCCACTTCATTGAAAGAAGAATCAATACAGGAACTGAATCAGCTGGTTCATCTCTTGAAAGAGAACCCTGCATTGCATATCAGGATTGAAGGCCACACAGATAACACGGGAACGCCTGCCGATAACCTGCGCCTCAGTACCCAACGGGCACAAACCGTGGTGGATTATCTCATCACTAAAGGCATCGAAAAAAACAGGCTGCATGCAAAGGGTTTTGGTGAAACAAAACCGGTGGATTCCAACAACACCGAAGAAGGAAAATCACGTAACCGCAGGACTGAATTACACATCCACCAATACAGTCCGTAGCGTATTATTGCGCATGACTGATTCCCTCATGTATTCCATCGCCCTCACCCTGGTACCGGGTATTGGAGCGGTACATGCACGCAACCTGATAACTGCGTTTAATGATTCCCGTTATGTATTCAAAGCGAGTGTATCTAAACTGGAAAAAGTAGAAGGTATCGGACAAGTGAGAGCGCGTAACATAAAATCTTTTACTGATTTTGAACGCGCAGAAGACGAAATGCGATTCATTGAAAAACACCACATCCGAGTGTTGCACATTACAGATGATGATTATCCGAAACGGTTGCTTCATTGTGATGATGCGCCCCTCATTTTATATTACAAAGGAAACGCCACCCTCAATGCTGATAAAACGGTGGCCGTTATTGGTACAAGACACAACACGATGTATGGCAGGCAGGTATGTGAATCGTTTGTGGCAGCACTGCCTGAAGATGTACTGGTGGTGAGCGGACTGGCCCATGGTATCGACAGCATCGCCCATAAAACAGCCCTGAAGCAACATTTACAAACGGTAGGTGTACTGGGGCATGGGCTCGATAGAATCTATCCCGGTCAGAACCGGGCACTCGCCAAACAAATGCTGGATCAGGGAGGGTTGCTCACTGATTTTATTTCAAACACCAAACCCGATAAAGAAAACTTCCCCAAAAGAAACCGTGTGGTGGCCGGCATGTGCGATGCAACCGTTGTGATTGAGTCTGGTTTATCCGGAGGCTCCATCATCACCGCCACATTGGCCAACAGTTATAACCGGGATGTATTTGCGTTTCCCGGACGTACACACGACTACTTCAGTGAAGGGTGCAATGAACTCATCCGAAGCCACAAAGCAGTCCTAATTCGGCACACACAGGATTTTTTAGACTGGATGAACTGGAACACCCCGCAACCTGCCACGCCCATACAACGCAGTTTGTTTCCTGAACTTTCTGAAGATGAACAACGCATTGCCCAACGTATTCAATCATCGGAAGTACATATAGATGATTTGAATGATACCGGATTCACTCCGGGTAGCCTGTCTGCATTGTTGTTATCTCTTGAAATGAAAGGTTGGATTATTTCATTGCCCGGTAAAAGATACCAATGGCTGGGATAATTCCGAATAGATTGAAATGCGAAAAGCAAAGGTTGGGATGGATGTTTCAATGGTGTATCTTTGCGCATGGCAACACAAAAAAAATGGGCGCAACCTGCTGCAACCGAAGCCATGACAGAAGGATTAACCTTCGATGATGTTTTGCTGGTTCCGGCATACTCACAGGTGCTGCCCCGTGATGTAGATATCACCACCCTGCTCACCCCCAAAATTAATTTGAACATTCCCATGCTGAGTGCAGCAATGGATACTGTTACTGAAGCTGACCTCGCCATCGCACTGGCGCGACAGGGCGGATTGGGCATCTTGCATAAAAATATGAGCATTGAGGAGCAGGCTGATCATGTAAAAAAAGTGAAACGAAGCGAAAATGGATTGATCCTGGATCCCATCACCCTGCACCCGAACGATACCATAGGAGTGGCCATGAAACTGATGCGGGAAAATAAAATTGGCGGGATCCCCATCATAGATGAAAATCACATCCTTGTGGGCATCCTCACCAGCCGTGATCTGCGTCTGGAAACCAACATGAAAATGCCGGTACATAAAGCCATGACTGCTGAAAATCTGGTTACGGCACCCGAAGGCACCGACCTTAAAAAAGCAGAACTGATATTTAAAAAACATAAGGTAGAAAAATTACCGGTGGTGGATAAGAGAGGGAAACTTGCCGGACTCATCACCTTCGGAGACATTTTAAAACTCAAGAGCCACCCACTGGCCGTAAAAGACAGCTTCGGAAGATTATTGGTGGGTGCCGGACTCGGTATTACATCTGATATTATGCATCGCGTGGAAGCCCTTCAAAAAGCCGGTGTGGATGTGGTTTGTTTAGACAGTGCCCACGGGCATACGCGCGGGGTTATCGACGCCTTGAAACATATTAAAAAAACGTTCAAACACTTGCAGGTGATCGCCGGAAATGTAGGTACAGGAGCAGGAGCCAAAGCATTAGCAGATGCGGGAGCCGACGCCGTAAAAGTAGGTATTGGTCCTGGTTCTATTTGCACTACACGCATAGTAGCCGGTACCGGTGTTCCCCAAATTACCGCGGTTATGGAAGTTGCCAACGCGCTGAAAGGAAAAAAAATCGGTATCATCAGCGACGGGGGAATCCGCTATACAGGTGACATGGTAAAGGCCCTTGCAGCTGGTGCCACCTGCATAATGATGGGCAATGTATTTGCCGGTACTGAGGAGAGTCCGGGTGAAACGATTATTTACGAAGGAAGAAAATTCAAACAATACCGCGGTATGGGATCGCTGGGCGCTATGGCACAAGGCAGCAGCGACCGTTACTTTCAGGATGTGGAAGACGATATTAAGAAATTTGTGCCGGAAGGTATTGAAGGACGTGTACCCTTCAAGGGCAAGCTGAGTGAGGTAACCCATCAGTTTACCGGTGGTTTGAAAGCCGGGATGGGGTATTGCGGTGCGGCCAACCTGGAGGCACTCCGAAAAGCCCGTTTCATCCGTATCAGCAATGCGGGCATGCGTGAAAGCCATGCACATGATATCGCGATCACTAAAGAAGCGCCAAACTATAGCCGATAGTGTACGATATATCGACCAAAAAAATTCAGATTGCATTACTGATCGCCCTGTTGTTACTTGGTAACGTTAATGCATATACGCAAGACAAATCCGGATTGCGTATTTCACTGCTTACCTGCTCCCCGGGAGAAGATCTGTATGCGCTATTCGGACACACCGCTATTCGTGTAACCGACAGCGTTAGTTTAACCGATATTGTTTACAACTACGGCACTTTCAACTTTAGCGACCCAAATTTTTATATCAAATTTGCACGGGGTAAATTGCTGTATTACCTCAGTGCCGAACGATACAATGATTTTGCAGCCGGTTATTATTATGAAGGCCGGACCATTCGTGAACAGGTATTGAATGCCACCGAATCGGAAAAAATGGATATACACCAGGCCCTTCGTTCTAACCTGCGTGAAGAAAACCGGTATTACCATTATGATTTCTTTCTAGACAACTGCACTACACGCCCCAGAGACCTGCTCCTTAGCCACCTGCATCCTGCACCACAATTGCCCGCAGTGATGGATACACGTACCACTTTCCGTGAAGCCATCCACCTCTACCTCAACCACGGAAAACAATACTGGAGTAAACTGGGTATTGATATCCTGCTGGGCGCACGCACCGATGTCATCATGCAGCCTATGCAACAACTTTTCCTGCCCGATAACCTAATGACAGCCATGGACACCACCACGGTAAACAACCGGGTACTGCTTACCACTTCCCCCTACCATCTGGAAACAACAATACCTGATGCACCACTGGTTACACCCGGATGGGCGATTGGACTAATCTCTATATTGTTTGCCTTCATCACCACAAGAAGTAAAAAAGCATTTGCGGCATGGACAGACCGCCTGATTTTTTTTGTAACCGGATTTCTTGGCGTGATACTTGTATTTATGTGGGTGGCCACAGACCATACCATGACGAAAAACAATTACAATCTGGTGTGGGCGCTTCCAACGCATTTGGTCATTTCCCTATGGGTAAATTCCGCTGCACGTTGGGTTAAATTTTACTTTTTAACCACTGCCTTCGTCACCGGTATTTTGGCCATATGTTGGTTTATTTTACCTCAACATATGAACCCTGCTTTACTGCCCTGGGTATTGTTGGTGATTTATCGTTCATCCGTAAAATATATTTCACATGCAGGCTAAACAATTCATGCACGGAGAAACAAAAATTGTATACACCCTGCGAGGTGCCGGAAAACCCGTAGTGCTGTTACACGGTTTTGGAGAAGATGACACCATATGGGATGATGTTGCCAAAACTTTATCCGCACATTGCTTGTGCATCATACCAAAAATACCCGGCAGTGGCGGTACAAATTGCTTACCCGGACATCCTTCTATCCACGATTTTGCAGAAGTGATTCACCAGTTGCTCCGGTATGAAAATATTGCATCATGCACATTCATTGGTCATAGTATGGGTGGATACATTGCCCTGGCCTTTGCCCAAAAATATCCGGAAATGCTCAGGGCATTGTGCCTTTTCCATTCAAGTGCCTATGCCGATGATGCGATGAAAGTGGAAACCCGCCAAAAAGCCATCCAACTGATTCGTGAAAAAGGCAGCATGGTATTCCTGAAAACAGCCATCCCCGGTTTATTTCACGACACTGAAAAACATAAAAACGACATTGAATCATTGTTGGAAAAGGCCACTCAGTTTACACCCGAAGCATTGATTCAATATTATGAGGCTATGATCAACCGTACCGATACTACAGCCGTTCTGGAAAAAATTCTGGTGCCGGTGTATTTCATTTTGGGCGAACACGATAAAGCGGTGCCTTTTAAACATGGTTTACAGCAAAGCCACCTACCTAAACATGCACACCTCACCATCCTCAGGCAAACAGGCCACATGGGCATGATTGAAGAACCTGAAAAATCTACCCGTACTCTATTGGAATGTATTGGTGAATGATGTGTTAAATGCAACAGATTTTCATGGTTTTTAGGTAATTTGTGGCTTCGTAAAACCGTACATGAGAAAAATATTTTTTACGTTCCTTTTCTTATTGTCTCTTTCATTCAACGCCTCGGCATCACACATCACCGGAGGTGAAATGTACTATGAAACATTGGGGAACGCCGGCCCGCTCACTACCCGCTACCGTATTACACTCATTTTATTCAGGGATGAAAACTGTTTTAACTGTGCTGATATGCCCGGTATAGTATCGATCGGTATTTTCAACCTCGATAATAATTCACAAATTGGCGGCTACCAGCAAATCTCCGTGAATCGGATCGAAACGATGGAAGCGGTGAACATTTCCCCCTGCATCACCAATCCACCGAACTTACGCTATGGTGTAGGGTTTTATGTTTTTGAAATCAATCTGGCCAACAACATCCGCGGCTACACGGCTGTGTATCAAACCTGTTGCCGTATATCGGGTATTCAAAATGTGGCAGATATGGAAGGTGCCACATACAGCACTACCATCCCCGGATCTAGTACTTTACCCTTATCCGGCCTGGACAATAGTCCACGATTTGCCAGAAGCATTTCCGTTGTATGTTTTGAAAAGTATTTTGAGCTGGATTTCAGTGCCTTTGATCCGGATGGGGATTCGCTGGTGTATTCAATGTGTTCTGCTTTAGATGGTGGTGCCGCATCAGATGCAGGCTTTGCCACTCCCGCTCCGCCTCCATATCCGCGTGTATCGTACATCGGTGGATTTACGGGCACTACCCCGTTGGGTCCGCAAGTAAACATCAATTCCCGAACCGGAATCATTTCGGGTGTTGCGCCCAATGCGGGCAGATACGTTATTTCCGTTTGCGTAGATAGCTACCGGAATGGCCGTTACATTGGCACCCATTACAAAGATTTTATCCTCACCATTGCTCCTTGCGATTTGGCAGATGCCCAATTAGATCCTGACTATTTCAGTTGCGATGGTTTCACCGTGAGTTTTACAAACCAAACTTTTTCACCTCTGAACGAATCATTCTTTTGGGACTTCGGTGTTCCCGGTCAACTCAATGATACCTCCATTTTAGAAACACCCACGTTCACCTATCCCGACACCGGCATTTATCGCCTCACACTGATCATCAACAAAGGTCTTCAGTGCTCCGATACTGCGTTTGCCAATGTGCACGTATTTCCGGGTTACTTTCCGGAGTTCACACAGAATTCACCTATTTGCCGCGGTGCACCGGTTCAGTTTAACGACATTACACGCGCGAATTATGGAAATGTCAATTTCTGGAGATGGGATTTCGGGGTTGCCGGAATTACCAACGATACCAGCAGCTTGAAAAGCCCTACCTGGATTTACAATACCGTAGGAACCTATACCGCTTCGCTCATTGTTGCAAGTGATAAAGGTTGCAGAGATACTATTTTTCAGCAAGTAACTATAGTAGATAAACCATCCTTCTTTATTACGGGTGATACGCTTATATGTTCTATAGATACGGTTCAATTAACTACCACTTTTTCTAACCCCGGTACGGTTCGATGGACACCGAACTACAACATCAGTGATGTGAATAGCCCGAACCCATTGGTTAGCCCTGATGTTACCACCACCTATATTGCCAACTATATCGACAACTCTGGTTGTGAAGGAGCCGACACGATTACCATTCGTGTAGTCGATAACGTGAGTATGAATTTACCCAGGGATACCACCATTTGTTTAACTGATGCATTTGAGATGCCTCTACAAAGTGATGGTATTCGGTTCACCTGGTCGCCCCCTGCATTTCTCAGCGATCCCAACATTAAAAATCCGGTTTCCACACCTGAAAGCAATATTACATATCGTGTGCGGGGTGAAATTGGTGGATGCTTTACAGAACGGGATATCACCGTTCGTCCTGTTCCCTATCCGGTGGCCAATGCGGGAAGCGATCGTAAAATTTGTTTTGGCAATAGCACCACCCTTCAGGCTACCGGCGGCAGTATCTATCAATGGAGTCCGGTGTTGTATCTGAATAATCCGAATGTTGCCAACCCGACTGTACAATCTCCCGGTGGCACCATGCAATATATTGTAAGTGTGCGCGACACCCTCGGGTGCCCGAAACCGGTTCGGGATACTGTACGGGTAGAAGTTGTTCGTTTAGTGGCAGATGCGGGACCCTCTGATACGTCTATCGTTACCGGCCAGCCGCTGCAATTAGGCGGCATTGGGGGTGACATCTATCAATGGACACCTTCCACATTTCTTTCTAATGCAAACATTGCAAGCCCGGTGGCTACTCCTTCCAGCAACATCACCTACACCCTTACAGTTCGTAATGATATCGGATGTACCAGTACCGATACCATACGTGTGCATGTTTTCAATGTAGAACCTGATTTATATGTCCCCGGTGCGTTTAGTCCGGATGGAGACGGCCTCAATGAAACCTTCCGCCCAATCCCCATTGGTATGCGATCTATCACCATTTTCAGGGTGTATAACCGTTGGGGACAATTGATTTTCACTGAACGAGGCACCAACGAAGGCTGGGATGGCAGAGTGAAAGGAGTGTTACAGGATGCAGGAAGTTATGTTTGGTATGCAGAAGGAATCACCTATCAGGGACGTAAAATTTCCCGCAAAGGCAGCGTTATTCTCATCAAATAAGCCTTATCTCTTAGCCAATACTTGAAATAAAATAAGTAAATTGGCTCTTCCAAATGGCGGGTATGAAAAAATGGCTACTCCTTGTTCTCACGGTGTTCTTGTATTTTAGTGCAGATGCCACACACATTATTGGTGGTGAAATGACGTATGAATACCTTGGGGAAGGTGTAGCACCCAATTCAAAAAGATACCGAATCCGGATGATTTTGTTTCGGGGCCCCACAGGAGCAGCACTCATCAATCAGTATGTAGTTGGAGTGTATAATAACGATAACAACGCCAAAGTAATTGGTACAGCCGAAAACCAAAACTGGCTGGCGGTAAATGATTTTGTAACACCCCTGCCGGTTCCCATCAACATAGATCCCTGTATTTCACTGGCACCTACATTGAACTACACCTACAAAACCTATTCTTTTGAAATTGAATTGCCCAACAACAACAACGGTTACACTGTGGCATTTCAAACCTTCAGCCGCCAGAACAGCAACAGCATTACCAATGATACCGGAGCAAATTATTATACCGTTATCCCAGGAAGCAATCAATTGGCTGTTGCACAAAACGACAATTCTCCCCGCTTTGGATTACCTATTTCGGTAATATGCAACAATGCTCCATTCACACTCGATTTTAGTGCAATAGATGCCGATGGCGATTCGTTGGTATATTATTTCTGTAATGCCTTAAACGGTGGACCGGCAGATCAGGCCGACTTTCGAAATACGCAAGCCCCTCCATACAATTCGGTCAGTTATATCAATCCTTTTTCGGGTGCACAACCCTTAGGAAGCCAGGCCGCCATCAACAGTTCCACGGGTATTATTTCCGGTACGGCTCCCGGCCCCGGCAAATACGTAATTTGTGTGTGTGTGGATGTGTACCGAAACGGTGTTCGTATTGGAACACATCGTAAGGATTTGATTGTAGAAGTTTCGGGTTGTATAGCCACCAATGCAGTACCCAACCCGGGTTTCACTACCTGTGATGGATTTAATATTCAGTTCGATCATAATTCCTCCGGTGCCAACAGTGTTTTCTGGGATTTTGGCGACGGTGCAACCATTGACGATACCTCTCGCCTCGATAATCCGGTGTATGTGTACACCGATACGGGTCGATATACTGTAAAATTTATCATCAACCCCGGAGAATCCTGTTCCGATTCAGCAGAAATTATCATGGGTGTTTATCCGGGCTTTTTCCCCGGCTATGAAGCCGCAGCACCGTATTGCACGGGTGTTCCGGTACAATTTTCTGATACTACCTTCACACAATATGGTGTAGTAGATTCCTGGCGATGGAATTTCGGAGATAACACCTCTCCCAATAATACCAGCGATCAGAAAAATCCTCAACACACCTATAACAACCCGGGAACCTATAATGTGCAGCTTATAGTAACCAATAGTAAAGGTTGTGTAGACACAGTGAGAAAACCCATTCAAATCCTTTCGTCGCCGGTACTGAATATGATTTCGGCAGATACTGCGTATTGCGGGCTAGATACACTCCGGCTAACGGCAACGGGTACGGGCAATTTTTCATGGTCGCCACTCACGCGCATCAGTGGAGCAAACACAGCATCGCCGTTGGTTTCTCCCAACGCGCCCACCACCTACATTGTATCTCTTGAACAGTCTGGCTGTATTTCGAGGGATAGTGTTCGGCTCAACCCATTGTTTGATTTATCCAACAGCATCACCGCCACACCACAGGAGATTTGCCAGTTCGATACACTAACGCTTAGGGGTAGTAGCAATAAATCCAATGTGCGATGGTTATGGGGGCCGTCCTCTACCCTGCAAACCCCTAATGCAGTGCAAACCCGCGCCTATCCGATGAGCAATACACAATACTCGCTCACCACCTTTTGGGGAAACCATTGCCGGGTAACAGAAACCATTGATATTCCTGTAACACCACTCGCTCAAACCCAGGCCGGCCTAGATACCGCGTATTGTATTGGTGGCACAGGCGTAACCTTACAGGCATCGGGAGGTGATACCTATCGGTGGACACCTGCGACCGGGCTGAGCAATGCCAATATTTCCAATCCGATAGCTGCACCCGCCGTAACAACTACCTACGTGGTGCAGGTAGGTGTGCAGGGATGTGCGAGAACCGTACCGGATACCATTGTGGTGATTGCACGCCCCAAACCCAACTTAGAACTGATTGAAGACACGCTAATCTGTATCATTGATACCGTGCAGATCAATCCGGTGGGTAACGGTTCTTATAGCTGGTCGCCCAATTACATGATTCATTCACTCACATCTCCCAACCCGCTGTTTAGTCCGGATGTGCCTACACGTTATTATGTACGCATGACGGATGTATATGGGTGTTTCCGGGAAGATTCTGTTTTCATAGATGTACGACCGGATGTAACGGTAGATGCCGGAGCGGATACCACCATTTGTTTAGGGGATACATTCATCATTCCTACTACGGGCGATGCCATCAGCCATGAATGGAGCCCGCCCGACGGGTTGAACAATGTAACCTTGCGCAATCCGGTTGCCAACCCCACTACTACCACACGGTATGTGGTGCGTGCCAACATTGGAAAATGCGAAAAGCAATCCGATATCCTGGTGAAGGTTGTTCCGTATCCTGCGGCACGGGCTTTGGGAGATACCATCTTATGTATTGGCAAGAACACCCATTTATCGGCCAGTGGGGGCAGTGTATATGAATGGTCTCCCTCCACGTATTTATCTAACCCGATGGTGGCAAACCCTCAGGTTATTCAACCACAACAAACCACCCGATACATCGTAACGGTAAGGGATACACTAGGATGTCCGAAAGGCGTATCCGACACCGTAATCGTACGGGTTGAACCATTGCCGAATGTGCGCATCAACATGCAGGATACCTCCATCGTCCGGGGCCAACCGCTCCGTATCCCTGCCACCGGTGCCGCAACGTATGAATGGACTCCTACTTTGTGGTTATCGTCTCCAACAGTATCCGCACCAACCGCATTGCCTCAAAATGATATTGTGTACACAGTTACCGGTACCAGCGCGTTCGGATGTCAGGCCAGAGACAGTATAGAAATCACTTTGTACAATGTATATCCGGGTATGTTTGTTCCTACAGCGTTTACGCCTAACGGTGATGGACTCAATGATATCATCCGTCCCATACTGCTGGGCATGAAAGAGTTGAAACATTTCAGAATATACAACCGGTATGGACAATTGGTATTTGAAACCAGCCAGCAAGGTAAAGGCTGGGATGGGGTGTTTGAAGGTAAACCGCAGGATACCGGTACGTTTGTATGGATGGCTGAAGGGGTAACCTATTCCGGACAAATCCGGCAGCAAAAAGGAACCGTCATACTCATTCGTTAAATCGTTTCATTTCTACCATTACTATGATTAAAAATGTATTCATCACCGGTGCTACCTCCGGTATTGGTGCGGCATGTGCTGAACTGTATGCTTCACATGGCCATAACCTCCTGCTCACCGGACGGAGGGCTGACAAACTGGAAGCCATCCAAAAAAGCCTGGAGGATACATATCGTGTACGCGTAACCGTATACTGCTTTGATGTGCGGGATAGGCAAGCTGCAGATGCGGTGGCTGTACAGCTTAAAGAAAATAATACTTCGGTAGATATATTGATAAATAATGCCGGATTGGCATTGGGCAGGCATACCATTGATGATGCAGACATGAATGACTGGGAAGTGATGATTGATACCAATGTGAAAGGGGTGCTGTATGTAACACGGGCCTTGCTCCCCTTGATGAAACCCGGATCGGCACACATTATAAATATCGGATCGGTTGCCGGTAAGGAAGTATATGAAAAAGGAAATGTGTATTGTGCTACCAAGTTTGCACTGGATGCCCTGTCGCAGTCGATGCGCATCGACCTCCTCTCCAAAAACATCAAAGTAACAGCCATACATCCCGGGGCAGTGCAAACCGAATTCTCATTGGTTCGGTTTAAGGGTGATGCAAAAACCGCTGAAGCCGTGTACGACGGTTTTACCCCATTACAGGCTGCCGACGTGGCGAATACCGTGTACTATTGCACCTCATTGCCTGAAAATGTATGCATCAACGATTTGGTCATTACCTGCACCGCTCAGGCCAATGCCATCTACTTCAATAAACAGCAATGAGGA
>JAHBTM010000027.1 GCA_019638635.1 Ferruginibacter sp.
TAAACGTACCTCAACAGGAATGGCTAACGGCACTGCGTAAACGATGTACAGATACGGGAGCGTTGCTGGTGTTAGATGAAATTCAGTGTGGATTCGGCCGAAACGGTTCATTATGGGCATTTGAGTTGTTCGATATTGTACCCGATGTATTGCTTTTAGGAAAAGCGTTAGGTGGAGGGATGCCATTGGGCGCATTCATTGCCAAAAAGAGCATTATGCAAAGCCTGACCCACCAGCCCGTGCTGGGGCATATCAATACTTTTGGCGGGCACCCGGTAAGTTGTGCGGCCGGACTGGCAGCTATGCAGGCGCTGTTCAATGAAAAAATGATTCCACAGGTTGCAGAAAAAGAGACACTTTTTTTATCCTTGCTGAAGCATAAACGCATTCAACGGGTTTCTTCCAAAGGATTGATGATGGCAGTTTGGTTTAACCATTTTGAAGAAAACAAAAGCATCATTGATGCACTGATTGAAAAAGGGGTGTTCACGGATTGGTTTTTGTTTGCATCAAATGCCCTTCGGATAGTGCCCCCGCTGAATATTTCTGAAGAGGATATTCGTACGTCATGTGCATTGTTGCTGGAAGTACTGGATCAGTCTGGCAAGGCGTAATAACGATGTATGCATTGTGTTCAATTCAAAAAATGAATCTCATGCGTATGATTTTATTCATTTTATTGGTTTCCCTAAACGTTAAAGCTATGGCACAACCCTCCGTAGATGGTACTTACCATTACAGCAACCGCGAAATGATTGCTACATTCACCTTTAGTAATGGCCATCAGTTTAATTTCTTTTATAGCTATGGTGCAGTGGATCGATATGCCAGTGGAACATACACTCAGGAAGGAAATGTAATTAAACTGAAAAGTGATAAGGAACCCGGCAAAGATTTTACCGTTACTCAAGCTGAACAGAAAGGAAAAGGATACCGCATACAATTTGAACATCCACAGAAATACCTCTTATCAAACATTCGTTGTCTGGTTTTTGTAGGCGATGAACGGCAGGAGTTTTTCTCCGATGCCAACGGTGTGGTGGAGATACCGCTTCATCCATGCGATAAAATATATGCGCAGCATGCCCTTTATCCGGATGTGGTTTCGCTCATTAAAGACAAGGAAAATCAGAACAACCGGTTTACGGCAACATTGAATCTATCTCTTCAACAAGTGAGTTTCAAAGGGATTGATCTAACCATTGAAGATGCCGAAACCCTGAGTTGTTTACCCAATTATTTTATGATGATAGAAGGTATTCGTTTTTATAAAGAGGAAAAATGAAACGGATTTTTTATCGGGTAAGCATATAAGTTAGAAAACAATGTTCAATGCATTTCGAAATACTCGTGTAGGGATGATGGGCGTATGTTGATCTCCAATGTGGATGCATCTCACACCGGTGAAGGAAATAATCAGAGCTTGAAATGATGAATGAAATATGCCCTGAAAGGGGAATTTTTTTTGCCTCGTTTTTTACATTTCCCCCGGGGGATACACGTATCCTTTCCCCCTATGTTGAACATACGGATTTTTTTTTAAAACAACCGTTCTTAAACGTTTACTTACGGCTTACTACCCCATCATGAACCCATATAAGGAACAAAATTAAAAATCAAGTCCGAGTGCGAGATACAACACCGGTTTTCCCCTAAAGAATCCATTCATGGGCCAACCGGCATCAAACTTAAGGAAGTAGCCCAGCAACGTACTGCGGGCACCAAAACCATATCCTCCGGCAAATGGCCCTAAACCACCCGCCTTAATGCGCACAGACACCGGATCATTTCCGTAAACTACCTCCGGCCTTTTTATGGCATCATACGTACCGTTCCATGCTGTTCCAAAATCAAAGAATTGTATAATTTGTAAATTTTTAAGGAATGAATTGGTTACGGGCTTCTCAAAGAAAGTAGACATAATTGGCACCCGTATTTCACTATTGATGACCACCGCATTGTTTCCGTTGGCTACATTTTGAATAAACCCGCGCATATTCACTGCCAAACTTTGGAATGCATACGATTGGTCCGGATCAGGGCTGTTACCCGTATTGAAGAAACGTTCTTTAATCAGTTGCCCGTTGTTATCAAATCGTTGATTATCTCCAAACATCAGCCAGCCATCCACACCTCCTAAATAATAAATCATTTTTTGTGTTCCGAAACTGAAATCACCAGCAGCACGACCTGCCCAGATTACATTTTTATAAATCGGATGATAATACCTGGCATCAAAACCGGCATTGAATGTTTGTGGCTTATTGGCGGTTTGTCCTTTATTCACCTGCTGATACCAGTCAAAGAAAACTTTGTACCGAAGTCCTTCCCAAATATTCATGGCAGGATTCAGCGTGTTATCATACACAAAGGCCGCCTGTGAAACGGAATAGAGATTTTTCACATCATCTACCGCAGCACTGAGTGGATCTACCGCAGAAACCAGCACCCTGTCGGAACGTATACCCGATGTGAGCTGAATGCTCATGTTTTCATTGAACGGATACTTGATATTGGCCTGATATAAATTCGTTATGGTTTTACCTGGATACACTCCACCCACCGGATTACCTCCTCCATCCACCAACTGCACCCCAATGTTCACCACATTCCGATAATAGGTGACACCCCAATCGAAGCGTTTACGCAAATTTTGGAAACTCATCATCCACTCATTATCCTTCAAATTGGTACTCAACCTGAATGCGCCCGTGATGCGATAATCTTCCATTTGTTCAGTGGTGCCCAATCGAATCAATCCGTTTAATGGAGTACCGCTGTTCAAACGAACCGGGCCCGAACCACCCGCGTAAGGCTGGTAGCGGTTGATGAGTACATTGTTGTTGAAATTGATTCCACCATAATCAGCGGAGAATTTCATGGGCTTATAACGGTAATGCTTAGCCGAAGCTAACAGGTCAGCTGCACTTGCTGTTTGTGTAGTGATATCCGATGGTTGCAATACAACATCTCCTTCTGGTTCAAACTCACTTTGGAATTCATTGGCAGGGGCAAGGGTATCTTTAACGGCCGGAGGAACCGGAGTGGTTATGGCTGCCGAAGGCGCAACTTGCGTTCGCTTACTTTCCCGCATCAATTTTTGCATATACACAGTAGGGCGCGCAGTAACGTTTCTGTTTCGAAGGGTGGCTTCATCAATTTTTAATTTGTATAACACCTTCTCATCGCTTTGTTGGGTCACCTCACTTACCTGGTTGTTGTCTCCTGCAATGCGTGTTTCAGCCAAATTTGAAGGATAATTCGTTAATGGAAAGGTATACGCAGAATCAGAAGAGATACTTACAATAGCCACGGAGTCGATATCGGTTTTTCCCATGGCGGCTAAGGTGCTGTCAATTTCAGCCAATCCCGGGTTTCTCAAAATTTCTTCTCCAATGAGTACCAGTGTGTCTAATCCTTCTTTACGGGTGGTAAAAAATCCGGCATAACGGTTTGCAATACCATTTTCATCACTTACAAAGGTGAAGTGGTTCGAATTATACTGCATCGGAAAACGTGCGTTCCCGTATTTTAAATCCGACAATTGCGTAATCTGATTCAACTCGGGTTTGTCGCCAAAATTGTTGATGAGAAATATGTTGAACCGGTTGTCTGATGGTAACACGGTGTCTCCTGATTTAGCTTCAGCGGATGGGCGGTTACTTGAATAAATGATTCCTGTTTTATTAGGGAAAGCCACGAAAGACGCATCCAGATCATCATATACATCATTGGTAACCTGAATCACTTTTTCCTTATCAATATCCATGGTGAAAATATCGGTTTGCCCGTCTTTCACTGCCGATAACAACAAGGTTTTGCTATCGAGCATATACTTCACATCCTGCACCTGATCAAACACCTCACTTAAATCTATCCGGTGTGTTTTGAAGCGGTTTACCAGGTCGTACACAAACAGTTTCAACTTACCTTCATCCGGATAAATTACGGCAATACGGGTGCCCTTCGGATCCCAGGCCATCATTGGATAGTTGGGATGAATTTCGTTTTCTCTTTTACGCGCACCGTACTTCAGTAGGGTTCTGTATTCATAATCTTCATTGAGCAACACCCGCACTACACCACGCTTGTATTGTGTTACCACAAAGGAGTTGTTTCTCTTGTTGGGGTTCACATTGAAATGGAAGTAATTTTTTCTTTTGTTGATGTCGAAACCTTCTACATAGCTTCCTTTGGGATAGGCTTTTCTGCGCATCAGGTCTTTGTAATATTTGTCTTCATTGTATTCCATGAACTCACGCAGCAAAGGTTTGAACCTCATTTTAGTAATTTGTGTACTGGCCTTGTTCACGTTCTTGTTCACACGTGTGAGATAGAAGAAGTAGGTAACATTTTCCTTTTTATATTTTTCTTCAATGAAGTACCAAAAGGCATGGCCGGCCAGGCGGGGTTTGTGAAAAGCCAGTTGATTAAAACCTGAATAGTTACCACTCAGGATTTCGTTTTTGAGTGCATCATCCAGGGCTGTACTCCAGTTTTCACCCAAATAAGAAATGTATCCGTCAACCATCCACTGGGGCAAATCGAGTAACGCCTGATTCCCGGCAATTTCACCCAGGTCTTCTCCGAACAATATATTTTGCGTGATGATACCGGCAATTCCTTCGCGGACCTGACGCTTGAGATTGGCATGATTGGCATCAAAATATATCGGCATTTTATTGTTCACCAGTTTGGTGAGTCCGTCTGTATTCAGCAAATCGGTTTCCAAACCAATGTTGGTTTGTTGAAAATCACTGTAATTATTATATAGTACAATGTTGGCTCTTTTTTGTAACCGGTACTCTGCCGCTGTTTCAATGGATTCCAATTCTTTTTCCGCCACCTGCAAAACATACTCTGCCAATGGTTTGCCTCCCTCGTAATAGTATACATTGAAGTTTTCTGTCTGATAATAAAACCATTTCCGCTTTTCAAACTGCAACCTGTTTTTCCCGAATGTAACGGCGTTTACCTGAGCGTGAACATCTGGAAGCAAAGAAAATATTCCTAACACAATCAAAATTATTCTGCAGAACTTTGCCATACGGAGTATAAATTGAGTTCTAAAATTAACTGATTACCTGTTAACCTTAAAATATTATCATTTCAACACATGTTAACTGTACAATTTTTCACATTTAGTCCTATTCAGGAAAATACGTATGTGATATATAATGAACATAAAGAATGCATCATTTTTGACCCCGGTTGTTACTATGATCACGAAAAGGATACTTTAGCTGATTTTATATCGGAAAACGGTTTGCGCCCTGTACAACTGGTGAATACACATTGTCATCTCGATCATATTTTCGGAAATCATTTTGTATGTGAAAGGTATGGGTTGATGCCGTTTTTTCATCCGAATGAAGAGGAGATGTTTAAACTGGCGCCTTCGAGCGGATTAATGTATGGGCTTCCGTTTGATATGTACTCCGGACCGGTAAAGCATTTGCAGCAAGGTGAACAAATCAAATTGGGTGATGACCACTTCGATATTTTATTCACCCCGGGCCATAGCCCCGGAAGCCTGAGTTTTTACTCCGCAACCAATCGGTTTGTGATTTCCGGCGATGTGCTTTTTAGTGGCAGTATTGGCCGCACAGACCTGCCCGGCGGTAATTACAATCAACTGATTGAATCCATACAAACCCAGTTGCTCACCCTGCCGGATGAAACGATGGTGTACAGCGGGCACGGACCGGCAACCACAATTGGTGAGGAGAAAAAAAGCAATCCTTTTTTAACGGATTAATCGTTTCTGTCCTGACACAACTCAATTAAAACACCGCTGCTGTCTTTGGGGTGTAAAAAACAAACCAGCTTGTGATCCGCACCTTGCTTGGGGATTTCATTCAACAACCTGAATCCTGCGTCCTGCAAACGTTTCATTTCTTCCTGAATGTTCTCTACAGCAAAAGCAATATGGTGAATACCTTCTCCTTTCTTCTCAATGAATTTTTGAATCACTCCATCTTCGGAAGTGCTTTCCAGTAATTCAATCTTATTGATGCCTGTTTTAAAAAAAGCCGTGTGCACCTGTTCTCCTGAAACAGTTTCTGTTTTGTAACAAGGAGTGTTGAGCAACTTTTCAAATAAGGGAACAGCAGTTTCCAAACTTTTAACCGCAATGCCAATGTGTTCGATATGCAACATTTTTTCTGTATTTTACGTTGAAGCTAATGAATGGGTTTGTATTACAAATGTGCGAACTTTTTTATTGAGATTATAAACTACCCGCGTATATCAACACTATGGCAGAAAAACCGGTATATCTCGACCACAACGCCACCACACCGGTTGACCCGAGGGTGCTGGAATTCATGCTGCCATATTTCACTGAACATTTTGGAAACGCATCGAGCCGAAGCCATCCTTACGGACTGGAAGCTGCGCATGCCGTAGAGTTTGCCCGTGAACAGATTGCTTCATTGATTGGTGCGGAAGCAAAAGAAATCATATTCACCTCCGGAGCAACGGAATCAGTGAACCTCGCCATGAAAGGAGTCTTTGAAACCTATGCGTCTAAAGGGAACCACATCATCCTCCTCGAAACAGAACATAAAGCGGTGATGGATACGGCTTCAACCCTTGAGAAAAAAGGCGCAGCGGTTACCATCCTTAAACCGGAAAGCAATGGTATGATACAACCGGATTTGCTGGAAGCGGCTATACGCCCGGATACTATTTTAATTGCCGCTATGTATGCCAACAATGAAACCGGAGTCATTCAGCCGGTACAGGCTATCAGCGCAATCGCCAGAAAAAATGGTGTGTTGTTTTTTACGGATGCCACACAGGCCGTTGGAAAAATACCGGTACAGGTAGAGCAGGACGGCATTGATTTGATGGCTTTTTCAGCGCATAAAATGTACGGCCCTAAAGGTGTTGGTGCATTGTATGTGCGCAGAAAACAGCCCCGTGTAAAACTCACGGCACAATTGGATGGGGGCGGACATGAACGTGGATTGCGGAGCGGCACATTGAATGTGCCGGGCATTGTGGGGTTTGGGAAAGCAGCAGAAATCTGTAAACAGGAAATGGCCGCAGATACCAAACGCTTGGCGAAACTCAGAGATAAACTGGAACATGCTTTTCTTCAAATGGAAGAAGTGCAGGTGAATGGAGATACAAACCACCGGCTCCCGCATGTAACGAATATCACCTTCCGGTATATAGAAGGCGATGGTTTAATGTTAGGTTTCAACCAAAAAGTAGCGGTGAGCAGTGGTTCGGCCTGTTCCTCTGCCCTTACAGAACCCAGCCATGTGCTGATAGCAATGGGCCTCACAGCCGATCAGGCCAAGAGTACACTAAGATTCAGTCTTGGACGTTATACAAAAGAACAGGAAATAGATTTTGCCATTAAGGCAATAAGTGACACGGTTATGAAGTTAAGAGAAATCAGCCCTTTATGGGAGATGTATAAAGAAGGGATGGACCTCGATCAGTTCAACTGGCCGGGGTAAATGTGGTTAACCTTTTAAAACACCTATGTAATGGCCTATTCATTGAAAGTGATGGATCATTACCTGCATCCACGTTGTGCCGGCTCACTCGATGAACCGCTGCAACATATCGGAACGGCCCTGGTAGGCTCACCCCTTACCGGTGCAGTTATCCGAATACAGATTCACGTGGATGAGGATACACAAATGATCAAAGCAGCCCGGTTTAAAACCTACGGTTGCGGGTATGCAATTGCAACGTCTTCACTCTTGTGCGAATGGCTCACCGGCCTCAGCCTCGAAGATGCGTTGCAAATCGACGCTCAGGCAATTAATTATGAACTCGAACTTCCACCGGTAAAGTATGTTTGTAGCAAACTCGCGGTAAAAGCTATACGAAATGCCATCCGCGATTACCGCCACAAGCATCCTGTTAAAATGGCTTCTTAATTTCTGCAGTATTCATTCCCGGTTTCTTTAAGAAAAACACATAGGGCTCTGTATAATAAAATACCGGAGGCCATCGTCTTACCGTATTGGTAAAATACAATATCTCGGAACCACCCTCCGCCTCAACCGAAAGCAGGTGGGGCGATAATCTTTCATCTGTCTTTAACAACATCCCTTTTTCGTTATAGAGTTTTATGGTGTTTTTGGATGAGTAATGCGATAATCTGTAACCGGGTTTTCCGGATAATGGTTTAAATATACTGATGTAGGCATTGTCATACACAGATCCCGGTTCGTCTTGCAACAAAATACCATTGTGTGGTAATGCTTTTTTGTTCAGATACAACAAACTGCCACCAGGGTGTACAACCCATTGCACGGGAGTAGATTGATATTGTGCCAGGTATAGTTTGTAATGCCCTCCAGCCGGCAGGTAAAAGGTAACGGTTCCACTGTCCAAGGTTCGCCGCACAAAGTGATGCTCCATGTAAGTGTAATCATTGCCTTCTATTCCCATGAGGGCGTATTGAGCAGGTTGATTTAGTATAATTCCGTTTTTACCGGTAACATACTTAATGGTAATGGTACAGGCTATGGGTGCATATAACGGTATCGCATAAGTGAAACTTTTAAAGGCTTCTTCGTCCTGCGTCATGAACCGCAGACTGTCGGCAGTGGAAGCCGCTAATATTTTAAACATGTCATCGTTCAATATATATCTATGGGGTTGATGAGGGTAGTGGGTTGAAAGGGTATCAAACGCGCGCTCAATGTTTTTGCGGTGATTGCCCTTAAAACAGGCATAATCATTTTTTCTATAGTTCCACGTATCCGGATCAGCTACCAGCTTTTTCAAAAGGTCATTGATTTGTGTGTAATGCAGTATTCGGTAATCATACATCTGCCACACCAACTGCAACAAGTTATCTGCTACTGCAGCACGGTTGAGTTGCCCCTTATCCATCTGCTCACGGTGTTGGATGCTGTGGAATAGTTCATAGAATTTACACAGGTACAACACATAGCCCTTTAATTGAAATATCCTGAATTGAACCGCATCGCTTACTTGAGGCACACGAGCGGCTTCTTTTGTATAATGTATGATTGCACCCAGTTCATCTGCATAAAAAGCCGGCCGGTCGAGCTGTGTTTTTAAATGCGCCTCACTGAAATAAAAAAGTTTGAATATTTTCTCTACCGGTTCTGCGGCTCCCTCAAACATATCCCGGCACATTTGCCGAATTGCTGCTTCAGGTTGAAGGGAAGAATCCGCATATTGTTGTAAAATATACCAGGTGGGAATACCGGATGCAAATGCCGATTGTGTGGATTCCATGCTGATTCCATCTGCGTTTATGCGTTTCAGGTAGTGGATGTGTTTAGCATATTGCGACAGATTGAAAAAGGGGTGGTCGTATGCCCAAACTCCAATGTTTAAAAAGTCGTACTGACTGAAAGCCGCTGTTTTTTTTGACCAGCGGTACATCATTTCAGCCGGGGTGGTAATGGTTTGAAATGCACCCGGAACCACCATCGTGTGAATCCCCGTAGGGATACGGGCTACCGGCGTATCGGTTCGTTCAGAATAGGCCAATGTGCTTACACCTGCTATTGGGTTTTCCTGTTGCAGTGCTTTTAATGTTTCTTTGGCTATGTAAAACATCTGATCCGAAATAGTAGGGAATGCTTTTCGGCAGGCAGGCGTTTCACAATAATGAAGCCCATCACCCGGATCAACCGACATGTACTTTTTAAATGGTAGAAATTCCGGGAAAGTCTGTTGCTCTGTTTTGTATCGGTTTACGATAAACCGGACAAACAATTGAACTCCTTTCGCATAGGTGGGATCCAGCTTTCCGCTGAGGTTATATTTCCGAACCCCATTCACCGGTGCTAGGATGGATGTATCTTTTTCAATATCTTCACGATGTGCAAGATTGAATTTTTCACCCATGTGGCCGTCAATCCTTAAATAATCGCTGCCCATACGATTCCTGCGATAAAATGTAAACCAATCATTGCGGAATTGTTGATTCGGGTCTAAACCCTCCACCGCAAAATTGCCCCCACTGGCCCCAAACATCCGAAGTTTAAATGAGGGTGCATACACTGTATCGTTGGTGGGGACATAAATGGTTTGGATGGCCGGGATGTGAATCCATGCATCTGTGGGCAGATAAAACCGAAAGCCCCATTGATGCATCCAGGAATACAACGCATATGATAATCCCGTTGCATACCGGGCACGTATCACCACCGCTGTAGCACTTTGTTGCACCCATCCACTTTCATGATTTTCTGATATCAAAGTGGAATCCAACAACAGAAATACACCCCTTGTTTCTCCACGATAAGGACGAACAGAAAAAGTTTGACCGGTGGCACGCCCTAACAATGCAGCCGCATCTTTTGCCAATATTTCCGGCTGTAATACTGCATAGTAATTATCCTCAAACGGTTTGGGTAATGATACCGGTGTGTAATACACTACGTTTTGGGCTTGCGCCTGTGTGCTGATACAAAATACAATCACATAAAGCAATCCCTTCATATATGCATCCTTTGTTGAAAGATATAAACATTCAGAGAAAACGATAAACCCTTTCAAAAGAAACCCCGCAGCGGGAGCGGGGATTTCAAATGCCCGGGTGACGATATCAGTTACCCATATACTGCATCATCCGGTGCGTATCGAAAAGGTAAGTTTTGGCTAAGAGATGGGTGATTGGTATAATATAACAGACGGATAAACGTCTTTTAATGCTGCACGGGCCGGTTATTTTCCTTAAATTATGCGGGTTCATTCACTCTTACGTGCCGATACTGTAAATTGCATCAACTTTTTTGTGCTATGTGGAGTATTTGCATGAAGGAAATCAGGCAATTTTTCAGCAACCTGACCGGATATATTGCCTTATTGCTTTTTTTACTGGTGAACGGAATGTATCTTTTCCTGTTGCAGGATAGCAGCATCCTTGAGTACGGGTATGCCACCCTCGATCAGTTTTTTCAACTCGCACCCTGGGTACTCATGTTCCTAATCCCGGCCATCGCCATGCGTTCTTTTTCAGATGAATTCAGAACCGGAACTTTTGAAACGCTCAAAACCCGGCCGTTAACCGCAACCCAAATTGTATCGGGTAAATATTTTTCGGTGCTCGGTGTAATGCTGGTGGTAATCATTCCTACTTTTTTGTACGTATTCACGATTCAGTCGTTGAGTACAACCGGACAAATAGATGGTGGTGGAATTGCAGGCAGTTATTTCGGCTTGTTTTTCCTGGCAGCGGTTTTTGCAGCCATCAGCGTGTGTTGCAGCAGTTTTACTTCAAATGCGGTGGTGGCTTTTCTGGTTAGTGCGTTTGCCTGCCTCATTGTATATTATGGTTTCAATGCATTGAGTGCACTTCCGGTGTTTAGTGGTAATGCCGACTATTATATCGAAATGCTCGGTATCGATTTTCATTACCGAAGCATCAGCCGCGGTGTACTGGATACAAGAGATGTGATTTACTTCCTGAGCATGATTGTGTTGTTTTTATTTATCACCATTAAAAATGTACATAAAAAGTAATGGCGATGACTCAACAACGCACATCAAACCGATTGTTTATTCCGTTGGTGTTACTGGTTCTGGTTGCAGTAAACTGGGCAGCTTCCCGTTGGCATGCACGTATCGACCTTACCAATGAAAAAAGATTTACCCTTAGTAATTCAACCCGGGAACTGCTGAATCAACTCGATGAGCCGGTTACCATTGAAGTTTTTTTGAAAGGAAATTTTCCGAGTGGATTTAGAAAACTGTCTGGCGCTGTAACAGATGTGCTGCATGAATTCCGTGAAGTAGCCGGTAACAAACTGGAATTGAAATTCATTGCTCCCGAAGAAAATTTTCCGGATACTGATATCACGTATGGTGATTCATTGTCTGCATTGCAGATGTATCCCATCAACCTGACGTCGCAACTCAAGGAAGGTCAGCAACAACAACTCGTATATCCATGGGCGTTTGTGCATTATAAAGAATCGTCGATGCCTGTGGCGTTGTACAACGGTAAATCGGCCATGATCAGTCATGATGAACTGAATAGTGCCGAAGCCATGCTGGAATATCACTTTGCTGATGCGATTGCACGCCTGAGTGTGGATAAACGTCCTGTGGTAGGATATGCTACCGGTAACGGACAACCGATGGGGGCCAATGTGTATGATTTGGTAGAGAATGTATTGAAAACCGATTACAACCTCGTTACCTTCAACTTGTTGGAGCAACCGGTTATTCCGTCAGAAATATCAGCCCTGCTGGTGGTTAAACCTACCATCCCCTTTACGCCTGAACAAAAATTGAAACTGGATCAGTACGTAATGAACGGAGGTAAACTGCTGATGTTTATTGACAGACTGGAGGCGGAAATGGATAGCCTACAGATAAAGAATGAGGTCATTGCGTATGACCGAGGTCTGGAACTGAACGATCTGGTATTTAAATATGGCGCAAGAATCAATGCGGATTTATTGATGGATTTGCAATGCGATTATCTGCCCTTTGACGTAAATGGCAACCAGCAATTTGAGTTGCTTCCCTGGAATTATTTCCCCGTGCTGGAATCTCCGGGAAACCATCCCGTCAATAAAAATATGGGTCTGGTTGCAGCACGTTTCATCAACAGCATGGATACCGTGGAAGCTGAAGGCATTCAAAAAACTATCCTCCTCAGTAGCTCAGCCAACTCCAGAACTATAGCCACACCAGCACTCATCAGCGGAAAAGAAAATGTAAATGCACCGGAAGATGAACGTTTCCGGAAATCAAACATACCGGTTGCGGTATTGCTGGAAGGGCGGTTCACTTCACTCTATGCCAATCGCCTGTCGAATGCCATGCGCGATTCATTACAGAAATACAATGCCACATTTCTCCCTCGTTGCTTGAAAGACAATAAAATTATCCTGGTAAGCGATGGTGACATGGTATTGAATGATGTGGTGCGTGGAGATCAACCGATCCCCATGGGGATGAATCCATATACCTTCGAATCTCAAAGAGCCTATCCGTTTGCCAATCGGGATTTCGTTCGAAATGCACTGGAATATTTACTCGACGTATATCAACTGAGCGAGGCCAAAGGAAAGGATTATCAGTTGAGGTTACTCGATGCGAAACGTGTAGCAGATGAAAAAACCCGATGGCAGTTATTCAATATTGCCTTACCGGTGTGTATTGTAATTGTGTTTGCCATATTCTTTCAATGGAACCGAAAAAGACGTTTCTCAAAATTAAATTAACCCTCCAATGAGCGATAGTATCATCTATCTGATTTTTTCTGCTGTTATTATTGTAGCCCTGATTTTCGATCTGGGTTTGCTAAGTAAAAAAGATGAAATCATCAGTACCAAAAAAGCATTATTCCAAACCATATTCTGGGTCTCTCTTTCCCTCGGATTTTGCGCATTCATCTGGTATGAGCACGGCAGGGAAGATGCCATACAGTATATTTCGGCTTATCTCCTAGAGTGGTCTTTATCCATCGATAACATTTTTGTGTTCATCATCATCTTTACCTTCTTCAAGGTGAAGCCTAATAATTTTTCACGGGTACTATTATTAGGAATTCTGATGGCTATTGTGTTCCGGATTGTGTTTATTGCACTAGGCAGTGAACTGGTGGCACGCTTCAGCTGGATTATGTATGTATTTGGTGCCTTTCTGTTGTTTACCGGATTTAAGATGTTTGTGGCTAAAGATGATGATGAGTTTAATCCGGAAGAGAACTGGGCTTTTAAACTGATGACAAAATATTTGCGGACAACAAATGAAGAACCCAACAACCGGTTTTTTATCAAGAACAACGGAAAAACCTATCTCACCAAATTGGCTATGGTAGTGATTATGTTAGGATTAATCGATATTGTTTTCGCGATTGACTCTATTCCGGCGGTGTTCTCTATCATTCCTGACCCGAATGATAAATTATTGATTTACTCCTCCAATATTTTTGCGGTGTTGGGTTTGCGCAGTTTGTTTTTCCTGTTGCGCGGTGCAGCTGAAAAGTTTTCCTATTTACAGCAAGGGATTGCTGTTGTACTCTTATTCATTGGTGCAAAAATGATGATTGCCGATTTCTATCATGTTCCTGTATGGATTTCTTTATTGATGATTGTTTTTTGTATCGGAGGGTCTATGATTTTATCCGTATATTTTCAAAGGAAAAGCAGTTTGCCAACCACAACCGACCGAAAGTAATTTATGAAGGAATAAACCGTGTATACTTTTTCAGATATAGCCGATATATTGCAGGTTACTCCTGTGCAGGCGCCCCATAATCCGCTGATAGAAATGTTATTGACAGACAGCAGGAAGTTGGTGGCCCCTGAATCTACCTTGTTTTTTACCATCCACTCTGCAGGACGTTCTGCCAATCCCTTTGTAGAAGCATTGTATGAACAAGGTGTAAGGGCATTTGTGGTGGATGAATCTTTTCATGGAATGGCTACATGTGCTGAGGCTTCGTTTATAGTTGTTCCTGATGTAACCGATGCACTGCAAAAGCTTGCCAAAAGACATCGGGTCAGGTTTTCGCTTCCGGTGATAGGAATCACAGGTAGCAACGGAAAAACAGTAGTGAAGGAATGGCTGTACCATCTGCTGAATCACTCGTTTCAAATTGTGAAGAGCCCGAAAAGTTATAACTCTCAAATTGGGGTGCCATTGAGTATATGGCAAATCAATAACCAACATACACTGGGTATTTTCGAAGCCGGTATTTCGCAAACGAATGAAATGGAACGGTTGAATGCAATGATTCGGCCTACCCTGGGTGTTATCACCTCCATCGGAGAAGCCCACGCTTCCGGATTTAAAAACGTAGAAGAAAAGATAGACGAGAAACTTCGGTTGTTCGAAGGAGCCCATGCTCTGATTTACGGTTCCAACGATCCGATACTCAGGAAGAAGGTTTCAGCATATGCACACCAACACCCCGGAATGAAAATACTGAGTTGGGGAAGCCATGAAGATAACACGCTTTGTGTGCTGGAAACGATTACACAGGGCACAACTACCGCTATTCATTGCCGTTATAAGAAAGCTTTATTGCATTTCAATATACCGTTTGCCGATGTGGCTTCCGTATCCAATGCACTCACCTGTATTACCGTATTGCTTTATCTGAATATTCCCGAGAGCCTGATTCGCGAACACCTGCATCATTTACCGGTTGTAGAAATGAGACTGGAAATGAAGGAAGGTATACAGCATTGTTCAGTGATTAACGATAGTTATATCAGTGACCTAACCTCACTCAGCATCGCGCTCGATTTTCTGGAACAGCAACATCAGCACCCCAAACGCACCGTTTTTCTCAGTGATATCTATCAACTCAGAAAAGATAAGGATACTACCTACCGTTATGTGTCGGCATTGTTGAATAAGAAAAAAATTGACCGGCTGATTGCTATTGGAGATGATTTGATGCAGCGAAGGGATTGGTTTGCCAAGATTCCGGAAACGCATTTCTTTCCGGACACAGCATCTTTCCTGAAGGCGTATCCGCAGTTTACTTTTCAACATGAAACCATCCTGCTGAAAGGGGCCAGGGTGTTCGGTTTTGAACGAATTGTTTCGTTACTCGAAACCAAAACCCACGACGCAATTTTTGAAATAAACCTGAGCGCGTTAAGAAATAATCTGCGTTATTACCAGCATCAGCTGCGCAATACCAAATTGATGGTGATGGTGAAAGCGTTCAGTTATGGCACCGGTAGTTTTGAAATCGCCAATATCTTACAACATGCTAAAGTTGATTATTTAGCCGTTGCCTATCCGGATGAAGGAGTAGAACTGAGGCAGGCAGGAGTGCGTTTACCCATCATGGTTATGAACACGGAGGAAGCCGGATTTGCCAACATGGTGACCTATAATCTGGAACCGGAAATTTATTCTTTTCGTATAGCCACTGCGTGGATACGTTACCTGGAAGCCAGGAACATCACAGCTTTCCCCATCCACCTGAAACTGGATACCGGTATGCACCGTCTGGGTTTTGAATGGAATGATATCAGTAATGTGTGCATGCTGCTCCGGGAAAGTCCGCAAGTAAAAGTGCAGTCCGTATTTTCTCACCTCGTGGGGAGTGAAAATCCGTCGCTGGATTCATTTACAAAACAACAGGCAACATGGTTTAATAAAATGTGTGATGAAATTGCCTTGGTGACCGGTAATTCTTTTCTGAGACACCTTGGAAATTCTGCAGCCATTACACGGCATCCGGAACTTCGGTATGATATGGTGAGATTAGGTATCGGATTGTACGGTATAGACACCCGCCCTGAAGTAGCTGCACGCTTGCAGGAAGTAGGTACACTCAAAACCACTATTTCGCAGATACGGATGGTAAAAGCCGGAGATAGCGTAGGGTATAATCGTGCCGGTCGCCTGACAAAAGACAGTACCATCGCTACCATCCGCATCGGTTACGCCGACGGATATCCGAGGTCGTTAGGTAACGGTAACGGACAAGTGTATATTAACGGTAAAATGGCACCGGTGGTTGGAAATGTTTGTATGGATATGACTATGGTGGATGTTTCGGGAATCGATGCGCGGGAAGGCGATACTGTCATTTTATTCGGGCCGCAGTATACGGTACAAAATGTGGCTTCAAGGGCCGGTACCATACCCTACGAAATTTTAACCGGCATTTCACAACGAATCAAAAGGGTGTACTATCATGAATAATTCAGGCTACGGCTTAAAACCTATCTTTGAAAACTAAATCGGATACATGAAGAAACAGCATATTGGCATTATTGTTCTGATGATTTTACTGGTTGATCAGGCACTCAAACTATATATTAAAACTACTTTTCACCTCCACGATTCTGTACAAGTACTGGGTTCCTGGTTTCAATTATACTTTGTTGAAAACCCCGGGATGGCCTATGGCTGGAAATTCGGAGGAGAGTGGGGCAAGGTGGCATTAACTGTATTCAGGATCATCGCTGTAATTTTTGGTACCTGGTACATCGGAAAAATTATCCGTGATAAACGCCATAAGGGATTCATCATTTGTGCTACATTGATTTATGCCGGTGCCATCGGTAACCTGATCGATTCATGCTTCTACGGGATGATATTTGATAAGGGCATGATCTATGATGCGGCTATGGGTGATTACAGAACATATAATGGACTGGCCACCTTCTCGTCTGATGGATACAGTTCATTCCTGCATGGAAATGTGGTGGATATGCTGCACTTTCCTTTGATACAAGGACATTTCCCCAACTGGTTTCCTATATGGGGCGGAGAAGATTTTGAGTTTTTCCGGCCTATTTTTAACATTGCTGACGCCTCGATTTCTGTGGGAATTATAACCATCTTCCTCTATCAGAAAAGATTCTTTCCTGAAACCGCTCGATCTACTAACGGCACCGTAGAAACGAAGGCAACGGTAGATGACCAATCGCAGGTATCATAAAAAAATCCGACTTCTTCTTCCGGTGAAGGAATCGAAGACGGATTCAGCATGAATACATATCGTGAAGCGGCGTGCCGCCTTTTTTAAAACTTAATCAGTTTCTTTCTAATTTGCTGATTACCCAATTGCATGTGGATGATGTATATCCCAGCTGGTAAATAAACGCCGGCATCAATAGTAAAATTGTTTAACCCGGTTTGAAATTGTATTTTTTTCAACATCACTCGGTTGCCTTTTGTATTGAACAAACTGACGGTAACCGGTCCATCTTCCGGAACAATCAACTCTCCCTTTAATTGATTGCTAATGGGGTTCTCAATGTATCTCAATTGAAAAGTGCGCGTATCTCCCAGGGCGATGATATTTGAGTAGGAATACAATTGTTCTTCATTGTACATTTTGATTCTGTAAAACACATCACCGTGCACTGCTTCATCATCAACGAATGTATACAGCGCCGGTTGCCGGTGTAATGCAGATACGTTCCCTATGCTGTTGAATTGTACACCATCATAACTTTTTTCAATTTCATATCCGCTGATTTGGGCTTCGTCGGATACCTGCCATTTCAAATGACTTTTTCTGTTTACAAGTTCGCCATGAAAGCGGTTGAAGCGGGCAGAGAGTACCACTCCGCAGTTGATTACAGAAACCATGCGCACACTTCCATCGGTATAAGAACATTCGTTGTGTAAATTGTCGGCAGTGGTTGCCACTATCACTCTAAAGTACACACCACTGTCGGCCGATGTTGCCAGAAACGGCGGTAAATTGGTTACATATTGATACGCACCATTCACTACACTGGGTGTACCCACACCGGAGGTGCCGGGGCCCGTCATATCCGTCCAAACAGTTCCGCCTACATTGCTTTTCTGCCATTTAAAATGTACATAGCTGTCGGCAAATACATATCGTACCGTATCTGACAAGGTTACATAAAACGGATTGGCTGAACATCCGAGGGCGATGGGTGCATAGTTCATATTCAACTGAGGGCCACAATGTGCAATGGTGATATCATCTAATGCCCAGTCGTTTCCGCCACCACCCGGCGAGTTATTTCTTATAAGAAAATCAGCTGTGGTTTGAGTAGGCCCCGTTCTGAAGGTAAAGCCATACTGCCTCCAGGGGGTGGAACGGCTATAAGGCACATCACCGGAAGTGTAATAAATGTTTCCATCAATTTCAAAACTGATATTAGGTCGAACACCGGAGGAGTCATTTCCCGGAGCCGGAATAAAACCGGTGGTTCCACTTCCCTTGCCTGTACTGTCACTGCTGCATCGTGCACAAACATTTCTGATCCAAGCACTAAAATTATAGTAAGTGTTCGGGCACAATCCGGTAAGTGTTTCACGATAGGCGGTGTCTGTTTTATAACTCGCATTGACCAATACCATATATCCTCCATCGGCTCCGGATGCGGTGGGAGGGTTACCCATTACCGGGTCGGCAGCACCGGTATGATCTCCGGCAATATCCCATAACTGAAACACCCGGTTGGCATTCGGTATTCCCAAGCTCACATTGGTAGATGCAGTAGGTGAACTATTATTTACAATGGCATAGTAATAATCATTTGGGGCATTGGCGGCTACGTTCATTTTAGTATATGTAGTGGTAAATGCCAGTGGAGTCGCTCTGTTTTGAATGCTGCCATTTCCAAATGTTCCCTGAAAATCACTCGCTGCACTTACTGACATACCGTTAGCGCAGGCATTGTTCTCTTCATTCAGGATGATTTTATAAGAGGGGAAGTTTACCGTATGAGTAACCACCGGTGTAGGTGTTCGCATACGATAAGTAAATGAACCGGTAGATGTGGTAATAATAGTACCTAAGGGCAGCGCCGGATTGATACGTACCCGATAACTGGCCATCATAATTACAGTAGTTCCAAAGAATGATGGGCGACTGGAATCTGAACGCAATCGGCCTCCAACCGTACCGGTAGCATATCTACCAATATTGATGTTGATGTTGCCGGCCACATGGCTTCCCTGATCCGCATCAATGGCTTCGGTGAACGGGCCCTTATAAAGAATGCCTTCGTTGGTGGTTACACGCAAACTACCATTCAGATAAGTGGTATTGGCAGGAACGTTATCAAAGATGCGCGCCTGATCAATAATTGTTCGGGTACCACTTACCGGTAGTACTGCAACGGTTACACGAATTTCTAATGTGTCTCCGGGTTCAAAGGTGCCACCTCCGTTTTTCTTGGAAACGTTGACGACACTTTTGGCGGCATCCACACGGTTAGTCTGGGCTAAACCTGCAGTTGCCATGAGCAAAGCTGTGAGGGTTAGTAAAACGCAATATTGGGGTAGCATTCTACTCATAGGTTGTTTTTTTAGGGGTGTACGGATAAGAATTCAGGGTTAGCATCGTTCTTATATCATATTAAACGGTTCTGTTTTTTTATTATTGTCCGTATTTCCCCTCGATGTGAATAAGTAAAATCACTTTGTGAATAATAATTTTTTCAGCTTTACGTTATCGGTAGAACCGACCCCCAATTAAGAGTGTAAATACATTTGTACAACGTACAATCACCACCTATGAGAACCTTTTCAATCTGTGCGCTGACTACCCTGCTGATTTTCAGCAACGACCTGTTTGCACAAACAGAAACCTTCACCACCAAAAGAGTTGTGAATGCCAACACCGTAGCCGGAAGACTCCGCCATCCTTTTGCTATGGTG
Source organism: Ferruginibacter sp. (assembly GCA_019638635.1). Lineage (GTDB taxonomy): Bacteria > Bacteroidota > Bacteroidia > Chitinophagales > Chitinophagaceae > Ferruginibacter. Next base: position 20,089 of record JAHBTM010000027.1, read on the forward strand.
CTGGGGCCCGACGACTCCCTGTGGATTACAGAGCGCCGCGGATACATTGTACGCATGAACCGCTTCAACGGCGGTAAAACACAACTGCTCGATATTAGAAATAAAGTACGGTTCACCACTTCCTTCGGTTCTATTAAACAGGATGGTATGTTTGGAATTGCCCTTCACCCCAACTTACATGAACCCGGAAGCAATTTTGTGTACACAGCCTATACGTATGATTCTTCGGGGCATCGCCGGGTACGCATCGTTCGCTTTACTTACAACCGGGCTACCGCCAGCCTCGGTAGTGAAGTAACATTATTAGGAGGTATTCATGGCAGCGACGATCACAATGCCGGAAAGCTGGTTATAGGAAATTTCGGTACGGCAGATGTGCCCGATTACAAATTGATATATACCTGCGGTGATAGAGGAGCCAATCAGTTTGGAAATACTTGTGATTCCATCGAATCGCAATACATACCCACGTACGCACAAATATCTGCAGGTAACCTTCGCCGTTATAACGGAAAAATCCTGCGTTTGAATCTGGATGGTAGTATTCCTAGTGATAATCCTGATTTTGGAGGAATTGGACGCTCACACGTATACAGCATCGGACACCGGAACCCACAGGGGCTTGCTTTTGAACGTGATGCCAACAATCAATTGATACCCAACGGCAAATTGTATTCCAGTGAACAGGGCCCGGCCACCAATGATGAAGTAAACATCATTTACAGCGGCAGAAACTATGGATGGCCCAGGGTTGCAGGTAAACAGGATAACAACTGGTATAAATATTATCAATGGTCCAATTCAGGAAGTTGTGGCTCATATCCCGGGGAGTGTTCGAGCACTCAAACAAATTTCGGACTGGCAGAAAATTCTTTTCCGGCCATGCAGCATACCAATCCCATTTTCGATTTATATCCGGGTACACCCAGTGGAGGCACGTCCTGCAACTGGTTAACGAACCCTACACTGGCACCGGCCAGTATTGTGTACTATCCGTACACCGATAAAATTCCAGGTTGGGGTAAAAGCCTGCTCATCAGTACCCTTAAAACCAGCTCTGTATATCTGTTACGGTTAGACGCTTCCGGAGAAAGTTCAAAATCGGTTTCGGATTCTGTTGTGCGGTTTTTCAAAGAAGCACAGTTGAACCGTTACAGAGACATTGTTGTTGCAAATGATGGAATTACATTTTATTTGCTAACGGATAGTGTAGGAGGTACATCAGGCCCTTCAGCGGGAATGGACGGAGGGTTGACCAACCGGGGATCAGTGGTGGAATATATTTATACCGGGCCATTACTTTCTATTGAAACACCCGGGTATACTCCAATACCGGGCGATCGAACTTTCAGGATGTTCCCCAATCCTGCCTCTACTGAAGTTATCATTGATGCAGGCCGGAATGTTTCTAAACCTGTGTATTACGAAGTATATGATATGCTCGGCAGGCCTGTACTAAAAGGAAAGCGTGATGATACCCGGTTTACCCTGAATATCACCACGCTTAAAAAAGGCGTCTATTCGTTCAAGTTATACAATGGTTGGGATATACTCATCGCCACTGAAAAACTTATCGTACAATAAGCGCCGGGTTAGTGGAGTTTCCCCACCATATCTCCCGGAACCACCCAGGCATCAAACTCCTCAGGTGTTACATACCCAAGTTGCACTGCCATGGCTTTTAAAGTAGTGCCTTCCTTGTGTGCCTTTTGTGCAATTTCTGCTGCTTTGTAGTAACCAATTTTAATGTTCAATGCAGTAACCAGCATCAGTGAATTGTCTACATGTTTTTTAATGTTGTCTTCCAGGGGTAATATGCCTACTGCACATTTATCATTGAAAGAAATACAACCGTCTGCTATGAGTCTTGCACTGTGCAGGAAATTGTAAATCATAACCGGCTTAAATACATTCAGCTCAAAATGACCATTGCATCCTCCTACAGAAATGGCCACATCATTTCCCATAACCTGTGCAGCAATCATGGTGAGGGCTTCACACTGAGTAGGATTTACTTTGCCGGGCATAATAGAAGATCCGGGTTCATTATCCGGGATAAAAATTTCGCCAATGCCGCTTCTGGGTCCACTGGCGAGTAAACGAATATCGTTCGCAATCTTCATCAAACTCACTGCTACGGTTTTCAGTGCACCGTGTGCCTCCACAATAGCATCGTGTGCCGCCAGCGATTCAAACTTATTTTCAGCCGTTACAAAGGGCAATCCGCTTAATCGGGCAATGTGTTGTGCAACTTTTTCAGCATACCCTTCCGGTGTATTGATTCCGGTTCCAACCGCAGTTCCACCCAACGCGAGTTCACTTAAATGCGCCAGGGTGTTTTTTATGGCTTTCAATCCATGATCTAACTGTGATACATACCCGCTGAATTCCTGACCCAGCGTAAGCGGTGTTGCATCCATCAAATGGGTTCGACCAATCTTCACCACATGCATAAACGCTTTGCTTTTTTCTTGCAATGTGTTGCGCAAGGTTTCAATAGCAGGAATGGTGGAGTGTATTAAAATGGTGTATGCCGCAATGTGCATAGCCGTAGGGAAGGTGTCGTTACTCGATTGTGATTTGTTTACATCATCATTGGGATGTAAAACTTTTTCTTTGTCTTGTAAATGACCTCCTTGCATAACATGTCCACGGTATGCAATTACTTCGTTCACATTCATATTGCTTTGTGTACCGCTTCCGGTTTGCCATACTACCAGCGGAAAGTAATCATCCAGTTTTCCATCTGCAATCTCATCACACACTTTACCAATCAGGTCTGATTTTTCCTTCGGTAACACACCGGCTTCCATATTGGTGATGGCTGCTGCTTTTTTCAGAATGGCAAAGGCGCGAATAATTTCCTTTGGCATACGATTGATGTCTTGAGCAATCTTAAAGTTGTCGATGCTACGTTGTGTTTGTGCACCATAATAGGCATCCACGGGAACCTGTACTTCGCCCATGGTGTCTTTCTCAATTCTGAACTGACTCATAAATGGGTATTTTGATTTGTTGCGCAAAGATAAGGTGCACCATTTGTTTGATGCACCTTAACCTACGATTGGCTTGTATATGGTGATTGATTGATTATTTACCGGTGAATACGGCCTTTCTTTTTTCCAGAAATGCCTGGGTGCCTTCCCGCATATCAGCTGTATCGAAACACGCACCAAAGGCGGATATTTCCTTTTCAAAACCCTGTAAACCTGCACCAAGCGCAGCAGCGTTTACCGTTGAAATTACGTGACTGAGTGCAACCGGTGCTTTCGAAATGATACCGTTCAGTATTTCAATGGCTTTAGGGATGAGTGCATCTTGTGGAGTCACATAATTAACCAGTTTCCACTCAAGGGCTTCTGCCGCATTCAACATTTGTCCGCTCAGATGCAATTCCATGCTTTTGCCTTTGCCTACTAGTTGCGTTAACCGCTGTGTACCTCCGTATCCGGCAATCAGCCCCAGATTCACTTCGGGTTGTCCGAACCGGGCGTTATCACTACAAATTCTAAAATGACAAGCCATGGCCAGTTCACATCCTCCACCTAAGGCAAAGCCATTAACTGCCGCAATGATAGGTTTACGATTATTTTCTATTTTAAAGAATATGTTTTGTCCGCGCCGGGCCAAAGCTTCCGCTTCTGCACGTTGATATTGTTGAAACTCACTGATATCCGCACCGGCCACAAATGCTTTTTGTCCTGCACCTGTAATAATCGCTGCCTGAATGTCGGGGTTGTTGCTCACCTCATCAACCGCCATCTCCAGTTCTGTAAACACCTCTTTGTTAAGGGCGTTCATTTTATCCGGACGATTGATGGTGATGATACAAATGCGGTCACGAATTTCTGTGAGTATCGTTTGATATGCCATGAGGAGATTATTTTAATTACGAATTAGAAATGATGAGTTCGAATGGTGAATAACTAATTACAATTCCGTGTTCAGATTTCGAATAGAAACGCAAGGTTTAGAAGCTACGGTTTTCTTTCACCCAGTCACGGATATAATCAGCAATATGTTGAGTAGGAGTGCCCGGTGCAAAAAGTTTTCCTACTCCGTGTTGGTTGAGTTGCAGCATATCGTCTTCAGGAATGATGCCACCGCCGGTGAGTAATACATCATTCATTTGATGCTGCTTCATCAGGTCCATAATCTTGGGGAATACGGTAAGATGGGCACCACTTAAAATGCTAACGCCAATTGCATCCACGTCTTCCTGCAAGGCTGCCTGAACCACCATTTCCGGAGTTTGTCGTAAACCGGTGTAAATGACTTCCATTCCGGCATCGCGCAGGGCAGTGGCTATTACCTTCGCACCGCGGTCGTGGCCATCCAGCCCTACTTTAGCTACTAAAACACGTATGGGTCTTTTCATGTATTCTGTGTTGATGTACAAAAATAAAGCCTAAGCAGCATTCATTCACAATTGGTTCATAGTATGGAGGATGCGCCTGCATGTAGCGTCTTTGCCAATTATTTCTGCAATTTGAAAAACGCCGATGCCAGCCTTCTTCCCAACCAGCATCACACGCAGCATCAGCTGTATCTCTCCAAATTTCACCGATTGCTCTGTGGCCAGATGTTTGGCATCTTGTTCCAATACTTCCGCACTCCAGTTTGAGGCATTTTGAAAATGTGTGACCAGGGTTTCAAAGTATTGCTTTTTGTCCGCTCCCCATTTTGGGCGAATCGCGTCAATATCAGGTGTGGCAGGATCCTGATAAAAATACCCTGCATGCTCAATGAAATCAGTCAGTACATGGCAACGCTCTTTTACCAGGTCCAGTATTTCACAAAAGGATGTATTGTTCTCGACTGTCATGCCCTCCTTGTTGAAATACTCTGCCACAATTTTCGAGTATTCGTTTACGTTAGTTTTCTGTATCCACTGGTGGTTGAACCATTTCGCTTTTTCATAATCGAATTTGGCACCGGCTTTATGCACGCGCTCCATCGAAAAATGTTGAATCAGTTCCTCCATGGAAAATATTTCCTGGCCGCTGCCGTCATTCCATCCCAACATGGCCAACATATTATTAAATGCCTCCGGTAAAAAACCTGTTTCACGAAACCCTTGGGTCATGTCACCTGTTACCGGGTCTTTCCAGTTCATGGCGTACACGGGAAAGCCGAGCCGGTCGCCATCTCGTTTACTCAGTTTACCATGACCGTCGGGCTTAAGAATCAACGGAAGGTGCGCCCATTGAGGCATGGCATCCGTTCCAAACAAATGTTGCCATAACAATACATGCACCGGGGCACTGGGTAGCCATTCTTCTCCACGAAAAGCATGGGTAATTTTCATCAGGTAATCATCTACAACCACTGCCAGATGATAGGTAGGCATTCCATCCGCCTTCATTAGAACTTTATCATCCGTAAAGGTGGTATCCATTTCCACTCGGCCACGCACCATATCGTCTAATACCAATATCTGGCCCGGTTCAACACGCAGGCGTATCACATAAGGTGTGCCCTTTTGAATGTGTTCATTTGTCTCATCCGCAGAAAGTGTCAGCGAATTTTTCATTTTCATCCGTATGTGGTGGTCATATTGCAGGCTTGCACTTCCCGTGGCTTTCAATGTTTCACGCATTTGCTCTAAATCTTCCGGTGTATCAAAGGCATAATACGCTTTGCCCGCCTGTATCAGTTTGTCTGCATAGGTTTTGTATATCGCTTTACGCTCGCTTTGGCGGTAGGGGCCATACGATCCGCCTTGCAGCGGACTTTCATCCGGTTGTAATCCACACCACGTTAAACAATCATAGATATATTGTTCCGCACCTTCTACAAAACGGGTTTGGTCGGTGTCTTCAATGCGCAGGATAAACTGTCCACCATTTTTTTTTGCGAACAGGTAGTTGAATAATACGGTACGTACGCCTCCGAGGTGCAGGCCACCGGTTGGGCTGGGTGCAAAGCGTACCCTGACAGATTGTTGTTGTTCCATTGCCGCAAAGATAGTAGTCACCGGTGGTTTTATTGCCCGCTAAAGCCACAACCTTTATGATATGCGCATAAAAAAACCGTCTACTAGGGACGGTTGTATTATATATTTTGAAATCAATTACCTCAACAGAATGGTACGTGGTGGAAATCCGTTGATAGAAATTGTAGCGATTCTGTCGCAGGTGCCATTCCCAAAATCGAGTATGGCATAGTGGTTGGGGCCGTCGAAGCGAACCGATCCTCGATCAATGTTATCACAACTCACGGCTTTGTGCAGCGGAGTTATGATAGAGTCTGTTCTTGTGATATTCGCAGCGTTGGTAACAGAACCGAAACCGGTGGTTGTAAACGCATCATCAAGAATTAAACGTGGTGTTTGAACACCGGCTACCTGAATAACATCTCTCATACTTTCATGCATCCAGTAACGGGTAGCATTGGGTGCAGTTATTTTTCCATTGTCCACTTCGCGGCTCCAGCTTTTTCTTCCGGGAATGCTGGTGTTGGTCCATGTAATGGTTCCTTCTTTTTTAAAACCCTGCACAAAATAGTTTTGGAAAGTCATAACCGATTGAGATCCGGGACGGCGCAATGAATCGGAAATTACCACCGTGATAGATCCGCTGCGGGTGATACCACGGGGATCTGTACAACCGGTACCAAAATCAATCAGGATAGTTTTTGGAAAACCAACCAATGGTGTTACGGTAACTGTAGCGCAACTGGTAATTCTGGCTTCGTTGAGGGTGCCCAATGCCGGACGATTGCCCATCAGATCTTCATCGGCAGCGGCTTCCATCATTATTTGATGCACATCTTCGGTGAGGTAATCTGCTACGGCTTTATCTTCGGATAACTGAACAGTTTTTTCCATGTCGTCAGACATACCCGAACTCTCATCTTTTTTACAGGCCGTGAACAATAAGGCGCATCCGGCCAAAAGGGTGAAGGTGGAAAGTGCTTTTTTCATTTTTTTTAATATTTTAAGTTAAAGTACGACCAACGGTGATTCACGAAGTTTACTCATCAAAAAAATTTATTTTTGAATATGTTCTACCTCGTGAAAACACCCCCGTTCATTGCTTCATGGTTCAAAAATTATACCTGGAATAAACCCGCGGGTGAAAAGAAGATGTACTTAACCTTCGATGATGGCCCGCACCCCGTAGCTACTCCTTTTGTGCTGGATACGTTACAGTTGTATAATGCAAAGGCAACTTTCTTTTGTATAGGCAAAAATGTAGTAGCTCATCCAGGAATTTACCGCCGGATACTCAATGAGGGGCATGCCGTGGGCAACCATACACAACATCATAAAAATGGATGGAAGGTAAAAGATGCAGAATACCTGGAGGATGTGCAGCTAGCTGCTGAAGTGATACATAGTAAATGGTTCCGGCCGCCTTATGGTAGAATTACGCCGTTTCAGGCAGCTCAGTTGAGGCAACGCGGATATGAATTAGTGATGTGGTCGGTGCTTAGCGGTGATTTTGACCTGAAATTACCGGTTCAGAAATGTATAGAAAATGTGTTGTTGAACAGTAAGGATGGTTCTATTGTTGTATTTCACGATAGCGAAAAGTCTTACCCAACTATCCGGGAAGTATTACCGGTGATATTGAAACATTTTCAGGATGAAGGATATATGTTTGCTTCGTTGAATGATTGAAAATAAAATGGGCCTGGGTAGAAACCCTGGCCCGTTTTTAATCCGTACCCTATGAAAACTTGGGCTAATTTAAAGTGAAAGTTTAATATTTCCCAAATTATTTTTAAAATGAATGGCTAAACGAGCATTGATATTCAACTAATTAGTAATATAAATTTATATCATAGGAGAACAAATGAGCATGATTGATTCGCATTGCCACTTATATGTGGAAGAGTTTATGGAGGATATCGCAGCCGTTATCGCACGCGCTAATAATGAAGGGGTTAATGCCTTTTATTTACCGGCCATTGACAGCAGTTCAACTGCCGGTATGTTGGCGCTCGAAGAACAGTTTCCGGGTATGTGTAGGGCGATGATGGGTTTACATCCGTGTTATGTAAAGGAAAACGTTGCAATTGAATTAGACAAAGTGCACGATTGGCTAAGTAAAAGAACGTTTGCTGCAGTAGGAGAGATAGGATTAGATTTTTATTGGGATGTGACCTATAGAGATGAGCAGTTTGATGCATTTCACAAACAAATTGAATGGGCGTTGCAGTTTCAGTTACCGATTGTGATACATTCACGCCAATCAACCCGTGAATGCATTGACGTGATTGCACAATACAGCGCTAAAGGACTAAAAGGTATTTTTCATTGCTTTGGAGGAACGAGGGCAGAGGCGGAAGAAATAATAGGTCATGGTTTTTTATTAGGTATAGGGGGAGTAGTTACCTACAAGAACAGCAAGCTGGCGGAAGTATTGAAGGATATTTCCCTGGAACATATTGTATTGGAAACAGATGCGCCTTATTTAACTCCGGTACCGTTCAGGGGTAAACGAAATGAACCCGCGTATCTAAAATTTGTGGCTGAAAAAATTGCCGAGATACATCATATAGATGTGGCTACCGTGCAGAAAATAACATCTGCAAATGCCCTGAAGGTTTTTAAGTAAACGGACAGGGTGCTAAAAGGAGTAGTTGAATAAAACAGATATGTTATTTTCTTGCTGAATATTTTCTGCGCCATTCTGCGGGAGAAAGAAATACAATTCAAACTACAAGCTGAATTTCGTGGATTGAATACACGGATATTTTACTAAGTCTATTAACAGATAAAAGATATTTTCAGCACCTATTCGCGAGAGTATTATTTTCGGGACGATGTGTTCTCATTTCCGCGCCCGTCTGCGGGAAAAAGAAAAATTTTTCAAATTACCTGCTGAATTATGAACTATTGTAACAAAGGAAAAGGAAATAGATTTTTGCGGAGACGAAGGTGCCGACGTTAGTAGTCGGCATTCCGACACGTAGTCGTCGGAAGATTCGAACCTTGATACAATGAAAAAAAAAGAGTTTTTGCGGAGACGAAGGTGCCGACGTTAGTAGTCGGCATTCCGACACGTAGTCGTCGGAAGATTCGAACCTTGATACAATGAAAAAAAAGAGTTTTTGCGGAGACGA
>JAHBTM010000028.1 GCA_019638635.1 Ferruginibacter sp.
CATCAATTACGTAATAATATGTGGCCAACGGCAGCGGACTTCCTTTATAGGTTCCGTCCCATGGCTGTGGATACCCTTTCGATTCAAAGAGTTTTTGTCCGTACCGGTTAAACACCTGTACTACTGCATTCGGATAATCTTCAATATGCTTGATTACCCAGCGGTCGTTGATGCCATCTCCATTGGGTGAAATGGCATTGGGTATAACTATGCCACGTTGCACCAGAACCGTGAGGCTATCGGTAGCTGAACATCCGCCCACAGCCGTTGCCGTTAGAATATACGTCATGTTCTGTCGTGCTATAAATCTTGGATTAAATACAGCAGGATCAGTAATGTCTCCCGGTGGAGTCCACAAGAATGAGGTTACAGAGAAATCATTGGCCGTAGGGTTCAATTGTATAGTAGCCCCCAGCGGAACAGCAAAAGAAGGACCTGCATCAATGATGGGTTGGAAGTTCACTGTTACATTGGCCGTTGCCGGTTCGGAAGCACATCCGAATTCATTTTCAACAGTGAGTGTTACGGTATAATTTCCGGCATTCCGATACACTTTCACCGGATTTTGTTGATCAGATGTGGTGCCATCCCCAAAATTCCATAACCAGTTGCTGATGGTGCTGCCCGGTGCCGTGCTGTTGTCAGTGAACACATTTTCGTTCCCCTGACATAAATTATCCGGAGTAACATCGAATGCAGCAATGGGTTGATCGTAGAAAACAGATAATGTTTGCGTTTCCGTTGCTACACATCCGAAACCGGACGTAGCGCGGAGGGTAACATCAAACGGACCTGTACTGCCATACACATGGGTTGGATTCAATGCCGTTGACGTTGCCGAACCGTCACCGAAATTCCATTGATACGTCAGTGACGCGCCATCCGGTGCTGTGGAATTATTTACAAAAGCCGCTACTCCACCCGGCATACAAATAAATGGCGGAGGTGTGAATCCTGGCTCGGGTATCGCATGTACATTCACGGTGCGAAATGCAGTATCACTCACACATCCTAACGCACTCACGGTTACCAGCTTTACGGTGTAGCTTCCGAAATCAGTATACGTATGACTGAAAGTAGCCCCACTGTTACGGCTATCCGAAGTTCCATCACCGAGTATCCAGTTCCAGGTTTGGATGGTGCCTGAAGGAATGGTAGATGTACTGGTGAGTGTGGTATTTCCTCCCAAACACACATCCGGGGTTGCGTTGAATGCAGCTACCGGTTTGGGGTTCACACGTATGGATTGGGTAATGGTTGCAACACATCCTCCTGTTGAAGTGAATGTGTACGTAATGGTGTGTAATCCGGCTCCTGCAACTGATGCAGTAAACATACCATCGGCGGATGTACCCGGACCACTATACACGCCTGATCCGGTAACACCGTTGGTTACCGTGGCAGTGGCTACTGATACAGGATCACTTACATCCGCACATTGTGCCGTGAGTGCGGTAAAATTAAGTGCCGGTGTAACCCCATAGGTACGCGAGATGATTTTTTCATCCACGCATCCCGTGTTGGTGGTAGCGGTTAGTTTAATATCATATGTACCTTCTCCAAAATTGTGTGATGGATTTTGAAGGGTAGATGTATTCGGATTAGAGGCGTCTGCGTTCGGATCATCAAATTCCCATGCATAGGTTAGTGTTTGTCCATCGGCTATGGTTGTAGCATTGCTGAACGTTACTGCACCGTTCGTTCCCAAACATCCGGACGCATTATCTGTAAAGTCAACGGTTGGCTTGGCACGCACCTGAATGGTTTGTGAGGCGCTGGCGGTGCAGCCTCCTGCTGATGTAAAATCATACGTAATAGTGTGTGTACCAAATCCTGCATCGGTAGGCGTGAATAAACCGGCGGCTGTTGTACCCGGACCACTATACACGCCTGTTCCGGTTACACCGTTGGTAATGGTAGCTACATCCAGCGATACCGGAGTTGATATATTGGCACATTCACTTGTGAGCGCCGGGAAGTTAATCACCGGAGTTACGCCATAGGTGAAGGTGGATATTTTTTCATCGGTACAACCATTGTTGGTGGTAACCGTGAGTTTTACATCATACGTACCCTCACCAAAGTTATGCGAAGGATTTTGTGCTGTAGAGGTGTTGGGATTTCCTCCGGTGGCATTCGGATCATCAAAATCCCATGCATAGGTCAGCGTTTGCCCGTCTGCGATAGTTGAACTATTTGTAAAGTTCACCGTACCGTTCGGCCCCAGGCAACCGGTTACATTATCGGTAAAATCAACAGTAGGTTTTGCACGCACCTGAATGGTTTGTGAGGCACTGGCAGTACAACCTCCTGCAGAAGTAAAATCGTAGGTGATGGTATGTGTTCCAAAACCGGCATCGGAAGGAGTGAATAAACCGGCGGCTGTTGTACCCGGACCGCTATATACACCAGTTCCGGTTACGCCGTTGGTAATGGTAGCTACATCAATAGACAGTGGTGTGGAAACATTTTCACAATCACCGGTGAGTGCCGGGAAGTTGATAACCGGAGTAACCCCATACGTGAGAGTGTTGGTGAACTCTTCTACGCAACCATTGTTGGTAGTAACGGTCAATTTCACATTGTAGGTTCCTTCCTGGAAATTGTGTGATGGGTTCAATACGGTGGAAGTATTGGGATTACCACCGGTGGCATTCGGATCATCAAAATCCCAAGCATACGTTAGCGTTTGTCCGTCACCGATAGTAGAGTTATTTGTAAAATTCACCGTACCGTTCGGGCCCAGGCAACCCGTTACGTTATCTGTAAAATCTACCACCGGTTTTGCGCGTAGCAATACGGTACTGGTAATGGTGGCCGTACAACCCGATGTTGATGTGAAATCATACGTGATGGTATGGGTGCCTGCACCGGCCACTGAAGGATTAAACATTCCGGCCGATGTGGTACCCGGACCGCTATACACACCACTACCGGGTACGCTGTTGGTTACCGTTGCGGTAGCGATAGAAACCGGGGTGGTGATATTTTCACACTGATCGGCTATAGCAGGAAAACTCAAAGCAGGGGTAACACTCAATGTTTTGGTGATGGTTGTCTCACTTACACAACCATTGTTGGTAGTGGCGGTAAGCTTGATATCGTATGTTCCATCCTGATAATTGTGTGTAGGTGCTTGAGCTGTAGAAGTATTCGGGTTGCCACCGGTTGCATTCGGGTCGTCAAAATCCCATAACCACGTTAGCGTTTGTCCGTCAGCGATAGTAGTATTATTCACAAACTGAACCTGACCACTTGCCGGTAAACACGTGCCGGAAGCAATATCAAAATCAACTACAGGGTTAGCCCTCACCGTTATGTTGCTTAACACGCTATCCACACAACCGGCGTTGGTTGTATAGATATACTTGATGTCATGTGTTCCGAAACCTGCTGCGGCGGGATCGAATAAACCGGCTGCATTGGTACCCGGGCCTTGATACACACCCGTACCGGGAACGCCATTGGTCACGGTAGCATTGGCTACAGAGAATGGCGCATTTGCTTCGCACACGGGTGTGAATGCCGGATAACTAAATGTGGGTTTTAAATTAAACGTAGGACTTTCTGTTAAGGTTGCCGTACAACCATCTACTGTAGTTACGGTTAAAGAGATGGTATAGGTTCCAAAAGAAGCATATGTATGTGATGGGTTTTCTTGAGTAGAAGTATTCGGGTTGCCCGGAGGTGTAGCCGCTGGATCGCCGAAATCCCAGGAAAAACCAGTCATTGCCCGGCCATCAGGTACTGTACTTTCATTGGTAAAGTTAATGATGCCGTCAGCCGGTAAGCAACCATTCGGATATCCCATATCAACTATCGGCTTGGCACTTACGGTGATGGTGCGTGTGGCGGTATCACCCGGACAAGTTGCACCCACTCCTACTGCAAATTTTACCGTGAATGTGCCAAAAGTGGTGTAAGTATGTGTAACCGGGTTGCCATCCGGAGCATTCAGTGTAGTTCCATCTCCGAAATCCCAGTACCAGGAATCAATAGGGGCTGCACCGGTAAAAGAGGAGTTATCGGTAAAGGTTACGTCCTCTCCTTCACAAATCAAAACATCCGATGCGGTGAAAGCACTGGTCGGTGGACTTCCCACGCTCACATCCATGGTAGTATCAGCCACACAACCATTCGTAGCAATATATTCCAGGTTTACTGGATAGGTCCCCGAAGTAGTAAACGTATGGGTAGCTGTTTGTCCGGATGCTGTGGAGCCACTTCCAAAATCCCAATTATAAACAGATAAATCGTAGCCCTGCTGGCTTGTATCCGGGGCATTGAAACTCACAGGGTCTAAACCGCAACCACTACTGGAGGTAGTGAATGCCGCAATGGGCTTACCTCTTACTTCCAACACAAAACGAATTTCTTCGGTATTGTTACAGTTGTCAATAGACGGATGGGTATTATCAATCTTAACAGTATGATTTCCTTCCTGCAGGAACATGTACGTTCCCGGTAAAGTGTATTTGTAATAGGTGATGCCGTTTAAAACAACAGTACCAGTAGAAACCGGGGCATTATCTACCACATCCACACTGGGTGTTAATATACCTGCTAACTGACTCAGCTTCCATACCATACGGTCAGGCTGATATCCAACTAAAACCGACAACTCAAAGGGTGTGTTGGTACAAGTAAAGGGGTGGCTGGGAGATGTGGGATCCAACACATTTCTGATATCTCCAATACCTGCCAGGTTATTGATTAAGGTACCGGCGTTGTATCCATAACTTTCCACTGAACCTAAACCATACGTAATAGCTGTAAATGCGGAATCACTTTCGGCGATAGCTTGTGCTTTAGCAGCGGCCCACCGTTTTACGACCACTGTATAATTAGGGTCTCGCGGATGTGTGTACGTATGATCAAAAGTGGCAGACCCATTGATGCGCAATGAGGGCACTCCTCCGTTTGGAATAATCAACGTCAGATAATTGACAGTAATATTTTCTTCATTGTTTCTGTAAAAACCGATGCGTTTGGTACCCTGCTCCACAGGAGAAATGTACATCATTTCCGGATCACCTACTCCGGCCACCATACATCCTGTTCCCCCATGTATAAACTGCGCCACCATGATAGGCTGATCCGCGGTAATATATTCAGCCTGATTGGAGTTGAATTCATAATATCCTGCAGGATTCATTCCGGTAAGTAATGTGCCGTTTCTTCTCACCTGGGTGGCCAGGTCTTTTACAATGATTTTGTACGTATTAAACTGAAATGTTGAGGCTGTAGTTGATGCGGAAGTAGGTGCTGTTAGATATCTTTTTCCCCAGGCCTGTTCCGGAAAACACTGTTGGTTATCATTGTCACCTCCGGAAGATGCACCACAGGCTACCGGTGTGTTGTACGTTCTACTGCTACCAGAGAACACTGCAATCGGATAACAATTTCCGGAGGCGTTGGCAATAGAGCGTACACGCGTTCCCGTCATTTCGTTTTTGGGGTTGCCACCTTCAGGGCCGGCCATCGTTTGGTAAATCTCCCCTTTATTCAATGTAACAGTGTACGGTACTCCGGCTACATGATAACCCGTACGCGTAGTGGCAGCAGGTGTTATTTCTACTACCGTGTTATCCTCAGAAGCCACTACATAAAACCAAGAGAAACAGTTGGCTGCGTAATTTTGTTTTGAGTTTAGCGTAATGTACGAATAGCCCCAGGTTTCCACCGGCATCAACATAGTAGCACCGGAAGATGCAGAACCATAAATATGCGCATAGGCTACAATGGGCACATCGCTTTCAATATGAATCCCATGGCGCGGGAAAATACCTTCCCCACCACACGGAAATCCCGGGGGTACAAATGAGCAGGGCAAAGTAATCAGGCGTGCATCATCTGCACCTGTTTTTGGTATGAGTTCAGAAATTATCACTGAGTTAGCGGGTACCGCATAGTTGCGTACATAGGTGGTATTGTTGATGGTCACTCTAACATTCGCAGGTTGTTCAGCACTGAAATACAGTACCATTTCCTGACTATTGGATTGACCTACCTCCATAAACTGATGGTGCCCATACCCTACCCAAAATTCTGTTCCGCGGTTGGAGAGATTTTGGGCATGGGTGGGGGAACTGCTGAATAGCAGTCCCCAACATGCCAATACGCTATATAATAGTGATTTCTTCATTATTATCGGATAAGATTGATGGAACCTTTTTTAATTTGTTTTGTACCATCTCTCAAAATAATCTCGCACACATAAATGTACACTCCGGAAGGTTGAATTTTTCCTCGATGTCTTCCATCCCACACATTGGCCGGGTTGGTTGATTCATGAATTTTTTCACCCCACTGGTTGAACACCACAAATTTGAGTGATTCAATAGAGCGTCCGTACACCTGCATGACATCATTCAATCCATCACCGTTAGGCGTAAACGCATTGGGGATGTAGAGGTCATCACCTCCGGCAGTTCCGGTAACGGGTTGAGATGCAGCAGACAAACATGCGGTTCCGGTAGTAGCCCTTACAATTAATGTAACAGATTGCAATGGCAATAATCCGCTCACGGTGTGGCTCAATCCGGTTGCACCGGTTGAAGGAACCGTCCAGGTAGTTCCATTATCCTGCGACACCTCATAACCGGTGGCACCTGTTACGGCCGTCCAGTTAAAGGTTACAAAGTCAGGACCGGTGGCACCTAACGTTACTGAAGGAGCGGCGAGCGGTGGAGTTTCTATGGCCACTACGCGTACCCGTGATATACTGGTACAGTTACCAGCCGAAGCTTCCACCCAGAAAATCTGAGTACCGGTTACTCCAGTAGCTGTAAAGGTGGTACCACTGGCCAGAGGTGTACCTCCGGTTTCTGTACTATACCAGTTATACGTTACCCCGTTGATAGGGTTATCAATTTCAAATACGGCGTCGGTAGCATTACAAACATTCAATGTGTCTTCTACCACGGCAGGTACCGGTCGGTCGAACACTTCATAATCCACGGTGCTATCACCAATACAACCATCTGCACCTACAATTTCAAAGTTGAGAGTATATACCCCCGGTGCTGCATACGTATGAGATGGGTTCTGTACGGTACTGGTGGTATTGTCGCCAAAGTTCCAGTTCCATGTAGTGATGTTCACACCATCCGGAGTAACACCTACACCGTTGAATTGAGTTGCATCACCCAAGCAACCGGTGAAGTTTTCTGTAAAGCTGGCCATCGGTGCCGGTTTAACCAACACAGACAATGTAATTTCCAGTCTGTTACCGCAACCTTCCACATCCGGATGTTCGATATAAATTGGAATGTTGAACGTACCGGGTTGTGTGAAGCTGTAGCTTCCGGACAATACAAAGTCGTAGTACCACTGACCATTTGCAAAAGTAGAGTCAACCGGTGTTGGGTTATTCTCCACCACATCCACATTCGGTGTTAATGTAGGTGCCTGGCTCAATCCCCAGGTGAGTACAACCGGTTTAATATTCACACGAATGCTGAACTCAAACGGCGCATTTACGCAAGTATAATCAGGCTGAGTACCCGTAGCGAGGGTATTATTGATGGCCGGGCTGCCGTTGAGGTTACGCACCAGTGTACCGGCGTTGTACGCGTAACTTTCCACACTACCCAAACCATAGGTAATGGCTGTGAATGCAGAATCACTTTCTACAATAACCTGGGCATTGGTTGCAGGCGACCAGCGTTTAACCACTACCGTATACCCTGGTTCATTGTGTGCATAGGAATGATCGAAGGTTCCTCCATCAATGGTAAGACTAGCCAAACCTGCTGTTGGAATGATTAAAGTTAAGTATTGCGTAGTAATAGCTGATTGCGTATTGCGGTACATACCGGTACGCTTAATGCCTTGTTCAACAGGGCTTACGTACACCATGGCAGGGTCACCACCACCACTGGTATTAGTACAGAAGCCTGAAGAAGACATGATTTGAGCTACGATAATAGGCTGGTCAGCCTCAATAACATCCGCAGTGTTGCTTTCAAACTGATAGTAGAAATTGTTTACCAAACCTGTCAATGGAACACCATTTCTTCTTACTACGGTAGCGGGATTTTTAACAGCTACCCTGAAAATGTTGGTATGGAAACTGCTGGCACTTGAACTGTTAGAAGTAGGCGCAATCAGGTATTTTTTACCCCAGGCGCTGTACGGGAAGTTTTGTTCAATGATGTTATCCCCACTGGCTGTTGGGTTAGATGTACCACAACCTATATTGGTACGGCTGCTTCCGGAGAACATGGCGAAAGGCAAACAGCGACCCTGGTTGTTTTGAATCGACTTCACGGTACTACCGGTTAAGTCGAATCCATCACTTCCACTAATAATAGCACCCAGTGCCTGGTATACTTCCCCTTTATTCAATTTCACAATGAAAGGTACACCCGCAGGTGATCCGCCCAATGTAACATTGGATGGAGTAATTTCCAACCAGGTACTATCGTGGTCAGCAATTACATAGAACCAGGAGTATGTATTGGACGCATAATTTTGCTTGGTTGTTAACGCCGTGTATTCGTAACCGTAAGTACCTACCGGCATCAGCATAGCTGCCTCAGAGGTAGTACTTGCATAGATGTGTGCATATGCAACGATAGGCACATCACTTTCAATACTGATACCGCGGGTTGACTTTCCGTCAATCAACAATCGTGAATCAAAAATCCCTGATTTAGGCAATAACTGACTCGTGATAACGGAGTTGGCAGGTACGCTATATTCACGCACATATCCGGTACCGTTCAGTCGCACCTTTACACTGGCGGCTTGTTCGGCACTGAAATAGAGAATCATATCCTGAGAGTTACCGCTTCCAAAGTTTTGATGGTGGCCGTACCCCACCCAGAAACGCGTTCCTCTGTTAGAGCTGTCCGGTGTTGGCAACTGAACTACAGGAGGTGGTACAGTTCCATCGGTTAATCCGGTGAACTTATCCATGAAGTTGAGTGCATTATCTACAAAGAAGTTTGCAATCTCATCTACCGTACTGGCTGAATTGACCAACCAGGTATTGGTATTATCGGTTCTGCCCAGTTTAATAAACGGTTGAGCCGGGATGAACCCTTGCCATGGGTCTATGTAAAACTTCTTCACACTGTAATTTGAAGGCTGACTACCGGTAATCTGTGCTTCGGTGTAGAAGTACATAGATTCCTGACCCGTAGCCAATGCAGGAGGAATGACACCGGAATACCTTCTGAAAGTAAGGTTATCCGGAACGGTTGACCCTGCTGCATAGGTAACTTTGATAACGGTATCCGTACCATACATAAAGGTTTGTGTAATACCCGGAGCCGGTGTGGCCGGAGTTCCAATAAGTATGGTAGGCAGCGAGCTCGGTACAAATTCAAACGCACCCATATCCGGTACACCTGTTGTGAGTGTGATCGGTCTGGGCTGATTATTGAAATCATACGTATTGCTTTCGATATGTACCCCCCTTCCATGCATGGCCCATACATCCGGTGCCGTTACATCGGGTTCCAGATCAACCATATTGGTAAATGCCGGTGGATATACAATAGAATTTACATCCCAGAAAACGGCATTAATCAATGACTGCAAAGTAGCATGGTTTACGGTACCTGCTCTCACCAGTGCGACACCAGTGGAGAACAAATAGTTGTAATCGCTATACACAAAATTGGTATTGGCAATGTGGTATGCGATACCGCCTCCCATATGTGTGAACACGTTATTACGAATATCTACGTCACCACTACCACCGGAGGTTTGGCTAAAGTAAGCCGCCACGTTGGTGGTTGAGTTGGCCGCTGCACTGTTGTTGGCAGTATTATTATAATAGGTATTGGCACTTCCGGTAGTTAAATACAATCCGTACACTGTTGATGCAGTTGAATTTACACTCACTACATTATTGCGCACATCACAGAAAGTAGTACCGGTTTGATAAATACCATACAGATTACCGGTATTACCATTTACAGCAGTTATTTTATTATTGGCAATTCGAGCACGTCCCACTGCCGTAGCATTGCTCAGTGTGTTGTAAATACCATAAGAGATAGATGTTGAGTTTTCTATCGTTATACGGTTTGCACTGATATCAAATGCTGAATCGGTATTGGTTCCATAAATGCCATATACTGAGCTGGCTGAAGGAGATGTAACGGTGATGATATTACCTCTGACTTTCAACCTGCTGGTAAAATCATTATAAATACCATGGCTGTAGAAACCGGTAATACGGTTACTGTCTATCACAAAACTTTCAGCCGGGATAGCGATGGAAACGCCTTCAAGACGAATACCTTGAGAGCCGCTGCTGATGGTGTTGTGGCTCACCACGTTTTCTCTACCACGCAAATCAGTTCCAAAAATAGCTGCGTTTACATCCGCAGTAGAGGTACTGGCAGGTGTATTGATGATCAGGTTGGTAAGACTATCGTAAGAAGCGCTGTTAGCCAATTGAATCACACGGCCACTGGTGGCGCTGATTTGTGTGATGGTCATGTCTTTGTAAGTTATATACTCTGAGCTATCCAACATCAACACATAGTTACCTGCAGAAGTAGAGGCATTCCATGTAAGTGTCACCGATGCTGGATCTCCGTTGGCACTTTGGAATGTTACCCGCTTATTCGGCGCGGTACCGGCCACATATTTCATTCTGATTTGTTCGGTGTATGTACCCGGTGCTACCAGGAAGGTTACCGCATCAGTGATACCGCAATCCAGTGCCAAAACAGCAGATGTGAAGTCAGGGAAATCACCACCTACCGGATTGATGGTGTACACACCACCGAGGAAGAGCGGATTTAGGCTCACCTGAGTGATGGTGGAGAATGCAGGTTGACCTCCGTTGCAAATTAAAACAGCACGGAAGAAAGTATCTACTCCCACCGGCCATTGGAAAACAGGGTTGTTCAACAAGCCACTGATGTCGGTCCACGGACCGGCAGCTGTAGGCGCTGATTGCCACTGATAGGTTTGACCGCCACCAATAGAGTTACCACTCAATGATAAAGTAACGGTAACGCCTAAACAGATTCCGGAATTTGGAACAACAGTAGCAGCCCCTGCAACCGGAGGTTCTACGCATGGTGGAACAGCAAATTCAAACGCACCTATATCCGGAGTAGTTGCACTTCGGGGAGCATCATTGATATCAGTCGTAACCCCTGGAACAGGCGTTCCCCTATTGTCTATGGCTCCTAAAGTGGGTGTATAATCGTTCACCGGCACGTTCGCATATTCAGGATCCAGTTCCTGACCATTCGCTTCCTGTCCGGTTGAAGTTGCCCAGTCGGCCAGTGTAGCGCGGTTGGCTCCGTTATACCCCCAATAAGTGGTTGCTAAAGTACCTGTGAATACGTTATTGTAATCATGAATTATATCACTGGTATTTGTGCCAAAATAGAAACCATGATGTGTACCACCTCCCGAACGAGTTAATGTAATCAGGTTGTTTTTTAACTCAATTCCGCTAGCTGCAGTAATTTGATAAAACCCACGGGCTAATGAAGTGGTAGTGGAAGTTTGATCGTCTAACGATATCGTGTTATGATAGTAACGTGCAAAATCAGAACTGGTGTTGTACAAAGCGTAAATTGTACCGTTACTATTGATATTATAAATCAGGTTATTGGTTACATCGTTCTCTGAACCTTGTGATGCATCCACTCCGGTAAAGTAAATACCATAGAATGCTGCGGTTGCACCAGGTGCACCTGCAAAAGGATTATGAATTTTATTTTTCGACACTTTCATTGATGTACTGATGCCGGTTGCATAAATGCCATAGAATGCAGAATTGGTTGAACGGATTGGTCGGCTCAGGTCGTTCTTCTCAATCAATGTGCGGGTATTTGCATTTAAATAAATACCATAGAAATAAAAGTCACGGAAACGATTATTGACCAATTGGTTACCCACTACTGGAGTTGCAGTAGCTCCGATGATGGTTGCACCATAATATCCGCCGATAACATCGTTGTTCTCAAAAAGGTTGTAATCACAATCGGTATTACCAGTTGTAGTAGCTGCAGTGGCCGAGTTACTGATTACAATCCCTGCATAGGCTGTAGTAGTTTGATCGGCCGGTACACGGATGATGTTGTTACGGAAAGTGTTGCTATCGGCACCATTGATTAACTGAACACCAAATGCGAAAGTACCACCCTGCAGGCTTCCATCAATATCAAATCCATCGAAGGTAACATGGTCGGCACCATCCAATTTAATGACCGCTCTTTGATCATTTACCTGAGGCAGGAAGCGAATCACTGCACCGTTTCCAATAAAGGTTACGGTATTGGTTGAACTTGCGTTCAAAATTGTAGGTAAAATAATTTGTTCGGCATAAAATCCGCCCGGTAAGGTAGCCGGGGTTGCATTTACGTTAAAGGTAACCGGACCTGCAATTCCGCAACGCAGGGCAATGATTGCATCTGCAAAAGACTGATAGTTGGTGGCACTGGCAGGGATATCCGGGTTGATGGTATAGTTACCCTGTGGCAATGCCGGATTCACCGTTAACAAGGCTGGTGCCGATGGTGTGGTTTGCCCCGTACACGTAATCAGGATACGATAACTTAGTGTAACCGTAGCAGTTATGTTGATATTTGGATTGGTGAGCACACCGCTGATATCTGTCCAGTTTACTCCATCTGGAGACGATTGCCAAACATAGGTTTGCGTTAAACCGGCAGAGTTTCCGGATACGCTCAAGGCAACCAATTCGTTCTCACAAACAACATTCTGACTCAATTCAGCGGTTCCGCCTACAGGAGGTGCCACACAAGGAGGTGGTGTAAATTCATACGCTCCTAAATCAGGTGTGGTTAAACTACGTACCGCGTTATTGATATCCTGCGTAACCCCTAAAGGTTCACCTAAGTTGTCAACAGCCGGGTTCAGCGGAGAATAGTTGCCGATAGCTGGGTTAGTAAATTCAGGGTCGTTGGTCACCGAGTTTAAATCGTACCCCTGTGCCTGCCAATCAGCCAACAAGGTGCGGTCGGCACCATTATAACCAATATGACTTACACCGGTAGGTGAACCCATAAAATAATTGTTCCGATTGATGTCTACTACAGACGCCAACGTATTCAGATAGATTGCGTGTTTTACGCCATCTCCACCTCGCGTGATTGAAATAATATTATTCTTGAATTGAATACCGCCCGCCTGAGTAGTTTGATAGAACCCACGCGTAATGGTTGTGCTGGTTCCGGCAGGTGCGGTACCATCCAATGAAATGGTATTGTGATAGAATAATACATTATCTGAACCTGCATTGTAAATACCATATGAAGCACCGCTTCCGTTGAAATTATGGATGAGGTTATTCGTAAACCTATTTTCCACACCTGCAAAGGCATCTACAGAAGTTACATAGATACCATACATAGCTACCGTGCTGGATGGGTCACCACCACATGGATTCGAAATTCTGTTTTTGGTTACCGTAGCCGCTGTACTCAGGCTCGTGAAATATATTCCGTAGAAAGCACCCAGCGTAGTACGTGTAGGCCTTTGCATGATGTTTCCTTCCACTTCCATGAATGAAGTACCCAGAGCATAAATTCCATAAGTATAGAAGTCGTTGATATTATTGGCAATAATCTGGTTCGCTCTGTTGGCCACCGTAGCACTTCCCACAATAGTAATTCCGTAGTATCCGCCATTGATGGTATTGTTTACGATAATATTATTATCACATTCGTTGGCATCGCTGGAAGCCGTTGCTGAAGTATTGGTACCTCCCAACACAATACCGGCATAGTTGGTAGAGGTTGAACTGGTATTCAGGTTGATAGTACAATTGTTAATAGTATTATTATCCGCGTTGTTCATTAACTGGAATCCAAATCCATATTCTGAGGTGGTAGTTCCGGTATTGTTAATCACCAAATCATTGAAATTGATAAAATCGGCACCATTCAATTTCACCACAGCACGTTCGTTGGTATTGGTAGAGGTAAAATTCAAGCTGGCTCCGTTACCATTGAAAGTAACTGTAGCACCCGGACCTGCACCCGGCACCGGTGTCATAATCAGCTGCTCATTATACGGACCTGATCCTGCAACTACATTGAATATTACATTGCCACCAATTCCACATTTAATATAATCATACGCATCATTAAAGGAAGCAAAGTTGGTTCCACCGGTAGGCAATGCATTATTAATGGTAAAGGTTCCTAATACAGAAGCCGGAGTAGAAACTTGAACCACGTTGGTGGGCACTGCCACACCACAGGTAATCAATGCACGGTAATTAGTAGTAGTGGTTTGGGTGGAAGCATAGGAGAAATTATTGGCTCCCGGAATGTCGGTCCAGGTAATACCATCCGGTGACGATTGCCATTGTATGGTTTGTCCGGTACCGCTGGTACCACCGGCAAGGCTTAAGGTAAAAGTTTCACCCAGACATACCGCTGATGGATTAGCACTCACGGTACCGGGTGTAGGCGGGTTGGTACAAGGGCCTCCCGGCGAAAAAGTAATTTGTAAATATGGTCTTCGATCATCAATGGCTGAAATGGAGTTCGTAGTAGACGACAAGGTACCCGCATTTGCCAGCACTGTTTGGCCTGTACCATAAATTCGATCTACCACTGTAGACCACATCCAGTTGAATGCTGCAGTGGAAGCATTCCCTGCCACAGCATTAATATCCCACTCTGTTGAAATCTCCAAAGATCCACCGGTGTAGGTAAATGGAACGGCCAATGGAAAAGTTATATAATCCGGATTTTGAGTAGCCGGAACAGTGAAACTCAGGTTTTCATACACCATGGTTGTACCACTGTTTAGGTTGGCCCAGGATTCCGTAGGCAAACCATAGGTAGTTGCCGAGGAATTCTTCATATAAATCCTAAAAATACCGCCACCCGTTGAGGTGGCGTTATTATCCTTGATCCAACCAAGTACATTGATAACTGCTCCGGACGTAATACCCACAGCAGCCAATTCATCGGCCGTGTATAAATAAGAATAGCGGCTGGCATCATACGCGCTCGCAGCAGCAGATCGGTAAATCGGGCCGGCATTATACTGGGGTGTACCCGGTGTTCCCGTATTGATAACTACAGTTTGCGCGTTCAGACTGCCTATTCCTGCAATCGTGAAGAGGGCGCACACTAGAAATCTACCCATAAAACTGGACATGTAACGTTTTTTCATATTCCGTTAATTAGTAAAATTTAGCTGTTAAAGGCTTTCCTTAGGTTATTCTTGTTGGTTCAAGCGTACGGCTGCGAAGACTCGCAATGGTTTCCGGTGGGTAAGTACACACGACAATACAGACAATGCACTTTTGCATTAGTCGATTGGTCGGAACAAACTTACAAATTATTGTTAACAAAACTTAAATTCATAGGTGCATTGTTAAATATTTTTTACAGGTATATGACTTAATTTCTATTTAATAATCAATCACTTCCCTCAAACCCCGATAAATACTGCAAACTTTTTATTATTGGTTAAGTTTTAAGATATTTGCCTAACCTCTTCAACATGCGCATACTTATACATCAGGCTAAAATTTATTGCAAATCTTCTCCTTTCCATCTCCAAACTATGGATCTGCTCATCCAAGACGGAAATATTGTCAGAATTGCTGCAAACATTTCCGTGGATGTGGATAAGATGGTAACAGGTGAGGGTTTATGCGTGAGTACAGGTTGGTTTGATGCTTTTGCCGATTTTGCGGAACCGGGATATGGCAATCGGGAAACGCTTATCAGCGGAGCCCGGGCAGCCGCAGTCGGTGGGTTTACCGATGTAATGCTCATGCCCGATACTTCCCCACCCATTCATAACCGGGCAATCGTTGAATTTGTTCGCTCCCAAAAATTACCTATTCAGGTGTACCCTTTAGGCAGTTTTTTGGATGAGAAAGGCAGGCTGACCGAAATGTACGATATGCGCGAAGGCGGAGCCCTGTCGTTCACCAATGGAAACCGGCCGGTGCTTTCAGCCGGACTCATGTTGAAAGTTTTACAATATACCCTGCCCATGCAGATTCCGGTGATACTCGTTCCCGGAGAAACACAGATGTTGTCTGACGGACTCATGCACGAAGGCACCATGAGCACCCGCCTCGGATTGGCAGGTATCCCTGCCATGGCCGAAGAACTCATGATCATGAGGGATATTGAACTGGTGAAGTACACACATTCACCGGTACATTTTACAGGGGTATCTACAGATAAAGGTTTACAACTGATTCAGGCGGCCAAAGCGGAAGGCTTACCGGTAACCTGCTCGGTAGCAGCATACCATACGGTGTTTACCGATGAAGACCTCGCCACCTACGACACCCAACTGAAAGTGTTTCCACCATTACGAACCATAGCCGACAGGGATGCCGTGCGTGCGGCCGTTTTAAGCGGACTGGCAGATAGTGTAGCCTCTCACCATATACCAAGGCATACTGATGAAAAGTTGTGTGAATTCAACCACGCCGAACCGGGTATGTCTACCATTCAACAGGTGTTCAGCGCCTTACGGTCATGGACAAACGACATTGAAACCCTCATCGAACGCCTGACCTCATCACGCCACATTTTTACTGGGCACACATTGACCATTGAAGAAGGTGCCCCGGCAAAGCTCACGATGTTTTATCCGAATGAAAACTATACATTTACAGCCGAGATGAACCGTTCATTATCCACCAACAATCCATTCCTGAATAAAACACTAACCGGAAAAGTGGCCGGTATCATCACTGAAAACCAAATCCTTTCTGCATTATGATTAACCTTAGTCCCACTTTAAAAGGCCTTGTAACAGGTGTACTCATGATTGTTATGTCTGTCTACATCTATTCAACGTATGGAAATTTTGAAAACAACGCCCAATACATCACGTATGCATTGTACATTGGCGGACTCATCTGGACCCTGGTTTCATATCATCAACAGGAAGTACTCAAAACGTTTAAAACTTATTTTAGTCAGGGTTTTAAATACTTCATAGTAGTAACCATGCTGATGGTATTGTTCACCATCGTGTTTATGAATATGAATCCATCCATCAAAGAAGAGATGGCACAAAACTACCGCAATGAATTATTCCGTGAAGGCAATAAAACGCCGGCTGAAATTGAGAACCTGGTGTTGCAAATGAAAGAATACTACAGCACCATGATTACTTCGATGGCCATATTTTTTTACTTGCTGGTAGGAACAATCCTTACGGTCATCTTTTCTATTCTTTTAATCATCCTGAATAAAAAACGCGCACGGCACTAAAGGTGCAATTATACGCTATGGACTTGTCGATTGTTATACCCCTGTTGAACGAAGAAGAATCGCTACCCGAATTAACGGAATGGATTCAACGCGTGATGACACAACATCAATACACTTACGAAATCATCTTTATTGATGACGGCAGCACCGACGATTCCTGGAAGATTATTGAACAAATATCTAAACAAAACCCTGCCGTACGTGCCATCAAATTCCAACGCAACTACGGTAAAAGCGCTGCGCTGAATGAAGGTTTTAAAGTGGCTCAGGGAGAGGTGGTTATCACGATGGATGCTGATATGCAGGACAGCCCCGATGAAATCCCTGAACTGCGCCGCATGATTCTGGAGGATCAATACGACCTCGTGAGTGGATGGAAGAAAAAAAGATTCGATAATACCTTTACAAAAAATCTTCCATCAAAATTATTCAACGCTACTGCACGGAAAACGTCCGGTATCAAACTGCATGATTTTAATTGCGGCCTCAAAGCCTACCGAAATAAAGTAATTAAAACCATTGAAGTGTACGGCGAAATGCACCGATACATTCCTGTGCTCGCCAAATGGAGCGGGTTTCGGAAAATTGGAGAAAAAATTGTTGAACACCGCCCGAGAAAATATGGAGTGACCAAATTTGGATGGGAACGTTTCATCAACGGATTCCTCGATCTTACCACCATTATGTTTGTGAGTAAGTTTGGAAAAAGACCCATGCACTTGTTCGGCTTGTGGGGCACACTCGTTTTTGGAGTAGGTTTACTGATTTGGGTGTATTTGTTCATTGCCAAATTTGCTTTTTTAAAATACAACATGACCGACCGCCCCATTTTTTATGTAGGAATCATTTCCCTCGTTATTGGGGTACAATTGTTCCTCGCCGGATTTCTGGGCGAACTCATCAGCCGAAATTCCAGTATTCGCAATCAATATCTTGTAGAAGACAAATTGCGCATCTAACATATCCTGCATGATGGCTCAGCGTACAGTAATTATCATTGGCCCCGCACATCCTTTACGTGGCGGACTCGCATCCTTCAACGAGCGTTTGGCAAGAGCGTTTATGCATATCGGTTATGATGTAACGATTTGCACCTTCACGCTTCAATATCCTGAATTTTTATTCCCGGGCACTACTCAGTATTCAGAAGAACCCGCACCGGCAGATTTGAAAATTCTGCCCATGATCAATTCGGTGAATCCTTTAAACTGGCTGCTCACCGGAAAAAAATTACGCCATCTGCGCGCTGACCTGATTGTTGTCCGATACTGGCTGCCTTTCATGGGACCAGCCCTTGGCACGATATTACGCCAGGTGAAAAAGAATTCACATACACGCATTGTGTGTATTGCCGACAATGTCATTCCACATGAAAAACGAATTGGCGACAAAGCTTTCACACGATATTTTTTAAAACCTGTTGACGCGTTCATCACCATGAGCAACAAGGTACTCAGTGATCTAAGACAATTCACTACTAAACCCGCACAGTGTGTGAGCCATCCGTTGTACGATAATTTTGGCATCCCGGTTTCAATGGCAGAAGCCAGATCGCATCTTCATTTACCTGCTGATAAGCGCATCCTTCTATTTTTCGGATTTATCAGAAAGTACAAAGGGCTCGACTGGCTATTGGAAGCTATGCATATTCTCAAATTGCATGCAGAAAAACATCCTGACTTTGAAATGCCCATCCTGGTCATTGCCGGTGAATATTACGAAGACCCAAAACCCTACGAAACACTGTTGAACACTCTTCGTTTACACGATAGCGTTATACTACATACTCAATTCATCACTGATAGTGAAGTGAAATATTTTCTGTGTGCAGCCGACGCAGTTGTTCAACCGTACAAAAATGCCACACAAAGTGGTGTAACGCCCCTGGCCTATCATTTCGAAATCCCCATGATTGTAACCCGTGTAGGTGGCTTGCCCGACATGGTGCCAGATGAAAAAACAGGTTTAATAGCGGAGCCCACTCCTTCATCCATTGCAGAATGCATCATACGTTTCTATAGAATGAATCGGGAACGTATGGTTCAGGGTCTTCAGGAAGAAAAAAAGAAATACAGCTGGCAAAACCTCATCGATGCCATCCATCAACTCAAATAATGTACACTCCAACAGGCTACTGAGCAGTTACTTCACCATCCACCACAACCGTCTCAACAACCATTCAAAGGGCCGTTGGTAACAACACTGCAATACCTGATATGCACTAGGAACGAAACAAAGTACAGGTGTTTAAGTCTGTGAACAGCTAAGCCTTACATCCGTATTTGTCTCGGTCATCTGTAGTAAGTCCGGTCCCGGATCTTTCGGAATCCGGCAGCCTTTCTACTGGGGTTCAACAATCAGTATATACTTTTCGTTTAACCGTAATAGTTATTACCAAAACATGAAAACAAAACAGGAGAAAGTATGCAGCATATGTGTTGGAGACATGGAGCTTTTAGTTTTGAAGATATTTTTCTGGTGGAACTACACAGAAAAACTCACGAAGAAGGGCACTTAAGATGATAAATAATAGATAAGCGAAATTCTATGAAAACTTCTGCTCAATACTGAGGAATGAAGCGATTACGCATCAAAATAATTCTCCCTTAGGGACGGCTATACCCACAAGCCCATTTTAAAGTTCGGAAAATTTTTGCTTCCTGTCAATTACCCGGATGGGGGTTTCAAGGGGACTTATGTGTTTTGGAATACAAATCAGCATACAACTTTCAAAAGTAATTATGCATGAATAAAATTCGCCCTAGGGACGGCTATACCCACAAGCCCATTTTAAAGTTCGGAAAATTTTTGCTTCCTGTCAATTCCCCGGATGGGGAGTTAAGGAGGTATGAAATTGTGTTTAATTGCGAATAGGTGTAATGTAGCCTGATTGTTATTGCGTTTTTAAAATATTTTCCCCTAGGGACGGCTATACCCTCAAGCCCATTTTAAAGTTATAAAAAAAATGGTGTTCCAACAATACCCCTAGTGGGGATAAAAGGAGGTATGAAATTGTGTTTAATTGCAAATAGTGTAATGTAACCTGACTGTTATTGCGTGTTTAAAATATTTCGCCCTAGGGACGGCTATACCCTCAAGCCCATTTTAAAGTTATAAAAAATATGGTGCATCCACAATACCTCATCCGGGGTCATAAAGGGGAATACAATATCATCAGCAGAGTCAAATCATGAAATGTATTTTCAATAACCCTTTAAGTAATCATTGGCACAAGTATGCATCTTAGCTATGGGCGTTGTGTATGTGCACTTGTAAATATTTTCTCCGCGAAACATCGCAGAATAAATGCCAATGCTGAATGAGGGAGATCATTTTAAATTAATTCAGCGAATTTCTACAAAAATATGGGCCTTTATCCTCGTGATAAAAAACATTAATCGGGCATGTATGCAACTTGATGCAGTACACCACGGCATCAGGATGTTATTCTATTTCATTTTGGCTTCCACTTCCGCGATGGCGCGTACGGTTTTCACCAGTGAATCCGGTGTAACGGAAATACTATCAATACCCAGCTCCACCAGGAATTGAGCAAAGTCAGGAAAGTCTGACGGCCCCTGACCACAAATGCCCACCTTTACCTTATTACGTTTGGCCGTTTCAATCAGCATCTGAATCATGGCTTTCACTGCAGGATTTCTTTCATCGTAAATGTGCGCCACCAGAGCCGAATCTCTGTCGAGCCCCAGCGTAAGCTGCGTTAAATCATTACTGCCAATGGAAAATCCGTCAATGTATTTGCAAAAGGCTTCCGCCATCATGATATTGGAAGGCAACTCTGCCATTAAATACACTTCCAGTCCTTTTTCACCCCGCACCAATCCATTTTCTTTCATCACTTCCTGTACACGGATACATTCTTCCACCGTACGGCAAAATGGAATCATCACCACTACATTATCCAACCCCAACTCTTCACGAACTTTTTTGATACCTTTACATTCAAGAGCAAACGCATCCTTGTAACTATCGGAATAATATCTGGAAGCACCTCTCCATCCAATCATCGGATTCTCTTCATGGGGTTCAAAATATTTTCCACCCAACAAATTGAAATATTCATTGCTCTTAAAATCAGAGAAACGCACTATTACTTTATTCGGGTAGAATGCTGCAGCAATGCGCGCTATCCCGAAACTCAATTTTTCAATGAAATAAGCCTCCCCGCTTTCATAACCTGCCGTCAATAGCTGTATTGCCTCTGTGAGTTCAGGATCATTCAACTCTTTATGTTTCATTAAAGCCAACGGATGCGCCTGAATGAAGTTATTGATGATAAATTCTTCACGCGCCAATCCAACCCCTGCATTCGGGAAATGCGAATAATGAAATGCCATACCGGGCGATGCCACATTCAGCATAATGGGTGTTTTCACTTTCGGCAAATCATCTAAATCGGTTTCCACTTTTTCAAATGGAACCTCTCCTTCATAAATGATACCGGTATCCCCTTCAGCACAACTGGCTGTCACCAGCTGTCCTTGTGTAAGTTCGTCAGTTGCATGGCCACATCCAACAATGGCCGGAACACCCATTTCACGGGCCACAATGGCTGCATGACAAGTGCGTCCACCCTTATTCGTGATGATGGCGGATGCTTTTTTCATAATAGGTTCCCAATCAGGGTCGGTCATGTCAGTTACCAAAATATCCCCGGCCTGAAATTCCTGCCCTTCCGTTACACGCTTATCCATCGAGTACAAAATATTCACCTTTCCAATACCGAGTCCGTCTCCCACAGCAATCCCTTTGGTTATCACTTTATGATCTGCATGGGTTCTGATGTGGTATCCGGTAATTTTGCTATGGTCTTTTTGGGAATGAATTGTTTCTGGTCGTGCTTGTACAATAAACAGCTCACGCGTTAATCCATCTACCGCCCATTCGATATCCATCGGACACCAGGTGCCTCTTTTTTTTGTATAGTAATTTTCAATATCAATAATCCAACGGGTGAGTTGCATGATGCGTTCGTCTGACAAACAATATCTTCCCCTCAGTTGTTTATCGGTAGGGATGATGCGCACCCTTTCATCCGGTCCATCTCCATACACCATCATCTGATCTTTCTTTCCTAATTTCTTTTCAATAATGCTGTTGTAACCTTTTAGAATGGCTGGTTTATACGCAATGTATTCATCCGGTGAAACAGCACCCTGCACCAGCATTTCACCTAAACCAAACGTTGCATTGATGACCACCACATCCCGGAATCCGCTTTCAGTATCCAATGAGAAAGCCACGCCGGAAGCCCCCAGATCTGAACGAACCATTTTCTGCACACACACCGATAATCCGATATTGAAATGGTTATATCCCGCAGAATGCCGGTAACTAATAGCTCGATCTGTAAACAAAGATGCAAAACAATTGCGCACTGCATTGATGAGTGCAGCAGGACCCCGCACATTGAGATATGTTTCCTGCTGACCGGCAAAGGAAGCATCGGGTAAATCTTCTGCTGTAGCTGAGGAGCGTACAGCCACATCCGTTACCTCCTGACCATACGAACGTGATAACTCTGTATATTTTTCAATAATCGCTTTACTTAATTCAGGTGGGAATTTTGAATTTCGAATGAGTGTGCGAATTTGCATGCCGGCGCGTCGTAAACTTTCCAATTCATCATAGTTTATCCCCTGGAGTAAATCACGAATTTGTCCGTCCAGGTTGCTAAACTTCAAAAACGTGTAATACGTATGTACTGTAATAACAAAACCATTGGGCACCTGCACGCCCAGTTTACTAATATGCTGTAACATTTCGCCCAAAGAGGCATTCTTACCTCCTACCAGTTCAATATCTTCTATACCAACTTTATCCAGATCGGTGATAAATAAAGATTGTTCCATACATGAAAGCTTTAAAGTAGTGATCAATGTGGTTGGGTAAGTTAAACAAAATTATGCGCATCCCTGCAATGGCATATTAAATTTTTGTAATCAAACAACATCCCTATTTTTTCGGATGCTGTTGTTTCATTTATTCAGCAACTGCAACGAATACCCGGCACTCCTGAAACTTTATCCTTCATTATTTGCAACCCAAGCTAAATCCGTTCATCTTTGCAAAGAATATTTCAACATGATATACAGAAGCAAAGCACCACTTCGTATAGGGCTTGCCGGAGGAGGTACAGATGTGAGCCCATACTGCGACCGCTACGGCGGAGCAATCCTGAACGCCACCATTTCGCTGTATGCCCATGCATCTATTGAAACATTACAGGAACCTGTGATGATTTTGGAAGCGCTTGACCAGGACCAACGTGCAACCTATCCGCTCAATACGGATATCCCGCCGGAAGGGCCCCTCGCCTTGTTAATTGGTGCGCTGAACTGTATTCGAAAAGATTATGGTGATTTTCAAACAGGCTTTCAGCTGTCTACTTATGTAGATGCACCTGCCGGTTCGGGCCTGGGCACTTCCTCCACACTCATGGTAGCCATTATCGGAGCCTTTGCTGAAATGCTCAACTTACCACTGGGCGATTATGACACGGCGCATTATGCCTACGACATTGAAAGAGGCTACCTGAAACTGGCCGGAGGACGCCAGGATCAATATGCCGCCACTTTTGGCGGTGTGAACTACATGGAGTTTTATGAAAATGACAAAGTGATTGTGAACCCACTGCGCATCCGATCAAAATACATGCACGAACTGGAACACAATCTGTTGCTGTATTTCACCTCCAATACACGAGAAAGCGCAGCCATCATCAAAGAACAGGTGAAAAATGTAGAAACACAAAACTCGGCCAGTATAGAAGCCATGCACCAACTAAAAGAACAGGCCCGAATGATGAAAGAGGCGTTACTGAAAGGCCAACTGGATGATATTGGCCGCATCCTCGATTATGGCTTTAATCAAAAAAGAAAAATGGCCAGCAATATCTCGAACCTAAACATTGAGGCAATGTACGACGCTGCCACTGGTGCAGGTGCAACTGGTGGTAAAATCAGTGGTGCCGGTGGTGGAGGGTTTATGATTTTCTATTGTCCAGGAAACACAAGACACGCTGTCATTAAAGCCCTGCAAGCCTTTGGTGGCAGTTTCAAAGCTTTTGGTTTTACAAACGAAGGTTTAACAACCTGGAGTGCATAGGCGCTGAAATGTTTTGTTTTGCATAGTGTACATTTGTACCACACAACAGCGTATGAAAGAACAAATACAACAGCGTATCCGTGATGCGGTTTCACTGAAAGAACAAATACTACAAACTGATTCGTGCCTACAAGTGATGGAAACCTGTGTGGAAGTGATTACTGCATGTTTTGCAAACGGACACACCCTTTGGTTTTGCGGCAACGGGGGCAGCGCAGCCGATGCACAGCACTTAGCTGCTGAATTCAGCGGACGATTCTATAAAGATCGTAAAGCATTACCAGCCGAAGCACTCCACGTAAACACTTCCTACATTACCGCAGTTGCTAACGATTACGGATACTCTGAAATTTATGCAAGGCATATTGAAGGAGTAGCACAAGCCGGTGATATACTCATAGGACTCAGCACTTCAGGAAATAGTGAGAACATTGTTAAAGCATTTCAAACCGCACGAAACAAAGGCGTCATCACCATTGGATTTACAGGAGCCGGTGGCGGAAAAATGCTACCCTACAGTGATTACATTTTTATGGTTCCCAGTTCCAACACGCCCCGTATTCAGGAAATGCATATGCTGGCAGGGCATATCATCTGCGAATTGGTTGAATCAAAACTTTTCGGCCAATAATCGCGCATGTCCGGAGAAGCCATCATATTAGCAGGCGGATTAGGCACAAGGTTACGGGAACGTGTACCCGATTTACCCAAACCCCTCGCACCCGTAGCCGGTCGACCGTTTTTATATTATGTGATTTCCTATTTACTCAAAGAAGGAATTCAAAAAGTAGTGTTTGCCCTTGGGTATAAGCATGAATTGATCTCCGATTACGTGTCAACCACTTTTCCTGAACTCAATGCCGTGTATTTTGTGGAAGATGAACCACTGGGTACCGGTGGCGCCATACTAAAGGCACTGGAGCATTGTACCAGTGATAATGTATATATCGTTAACGGCGACACACTTTTTCAGGCCAAACTCCGTGAAATGCATCAAACGCATCTGAAACAAAATGCTTTGTGTACCATCGCACTGAAACCCATGCAACACTTCAACCGGTATGGTACGGTTATCATAAACGATGCAGGCCGTATCCTGAAATTTGAAGAGAAAAAGGAAATGGAGAAAGGGTTGATCAACGGAGGTATATACCTCATCAACCGTACGCGTTTTATGGATTTGCCCATGCCGGTTCCCGGCTCATTTGAGCGCGACTTTCTGGAGAAATATGCTCCCACAGAAATACTAACGGGCGTAGTGCATGATAAATATTTTATCGATATCGGTATTCCGGAAGATTTTGATAAAGCGCATATCGATTTTCAGCCACACCGGATCCCTTACTCAGCAATCCATCCGAACTGGTCGTTGTTTCTCGATCGGGATGGTGTAATCAATGTTGAAAAAGAAAACGATTACATCAACTCCTGGGATGAATTCAAGTTCTACGAAGGTGTAGAAAATGCCTTTCGTATATTTTCAGGCATTTTTAAACATATCCTCATTGTAACAAACCAGCGTGGAGTGGGCAAAGGCATTACAAACGAAGAGGCACTTAAAGAAATACATCAAAAACTATCCAGTCAAATTCGATTATCGGGTGGTAGGATTGATGCGATGTATTATTGTACAGCCCTTGAAGATCATCACCCCAACCGGAAACCCAACCCGGGTATGGGCTTACAAGCTATGGAAGATTTCCCTGATATTATACCCCAACAATCCATCATGGTGGGAAATAATATGAGTGATATGGCCTTTGGAAAAAATGTAGGAATGTACACCGTGTTGCTAACCACCACTCTTCCTGAACCTCATCGCCCGCACCCGCTGATTGACGCCGTTTTCCCGTCATTACCCGCTTTTGCTGAATACCTGCATGATAACCTATCGTTAAAAAGTTAACTGCAATACAGGAATCTCTTTACAGCTTAAAAGTATTGTATATTTTTATCGAATGAAAAAACACATTGCGATTGGATTTTTTAGTTTTGTTTTCTCCTGCTCCGCCTTCGCTCAACCTGGAAGCACATCATGGAGTGCGTTGATGCAAATTGAAGATTCTCTAAAAGTGCCTGCGCTGGATATGATTCGCGCTGAGGAACCTGCAGACCGTTTCATTGCCGACAGTATGTTTACACGCATGTTGGTGAGGGCACTCAAAACACCCCACTCTTTTTACTATCCTTTCGATTCTATCATAACCGTTTCTAAACTATATGCACCCGACAGCACCTTCCGGATTTTTACGTGGCAATTGGTGGTGCATGAAAATATGGTCAGACAAAAAGGTGCCATTCAGATGAGAACGAAAGACGGTTCACTTAAACTTTTTCCGTTGATTGATCAATCTGATGATATCGAAAACATTGAAGATACCATCACCAGCCATAAAGCATGGATTGGCGCACTGTATTACAAAATTATACTAACCCAAAGGGGCGATCAACCGGTATATACCTTATTGGGTTTTGATGAAAACAATTTCAGAAGCTCCAGAAAGTACATTGAAATTTTGCAATTCAAAGACGGAGAGCCGGTTTTTGGTGACAGAATATTTACTGTTCCCAACAACACCCTTTATCCACAAACCACGGCACGTTTGGTTATGGAATATAAGAAAGATGCTTCTGCCCGACTTACGTATGATGAAGACCTAAGCCTCATAGCGAAGGAGCACCTCATTTCTGAAACCAACGAACCCAAAAAGAAATATACGCTAGTGGGCGACGGGGATTATGAAGGATTTAAGTGGATGGAAGATAAATGGGTGTATATCTCAAAAATATTTACGCAGGTAACGCCGGAGAATCAGTTACCGATGCCCAATAAGTTGCTGAATGATGATGGTTCATTCGATGCTTCCAAAATGCCCGACATGGATGGCATTCCCGACACAAAGGAAAAGAATAAAAAGAAAAAGAAGCCCTAAGCACACATTACTCATCTAATTTCAAAACGGCGAGGAAAGCTTCTTGTGGCACTTCTACATTGCCAATTTGCTTCATGCGTTTCTTTCCTTCCTTTTGCTTTTCCAGCAGCTTACGCTTCCGGCTGATATCTCCACCGTAGCATTTGGCAGTAACATCTTTACGCATTGCGCTGATATTTTCGCGTGCTACAATCTTAGCTCCGATGGCAGCTTGAATAGCAATCTGAAATTGCTGGCGGGGAAGCAACTCTTTCAGTTTTTCGCATAACTTTCTGCCAAACTCGTGTGCGCGGCTTCGGTGAATCAATGCAGATAAAGCATCCACTTTTTCACCATTGAGCAAAATATCCATTTTTACGATATCACTCTCGCGATACTCCAGCGGATGATAGTCAAATGAAGCATATCCGCGCGTCATGCTTTTTAATTTATCGTAGAAGTCGAATACAATTTCAGTCAGCGGCATGTCAAACGTCAATTCAACCCGAGTAGGTGTCAGGTATCCCTGATTGATCAGGATTCCACGTTTGTTGATGCACAAGGTCATGATATTACCGATATACTCCGGCTTGGTGATGATTTGTGCACGGATGAAAGGTTCTTCAATTTTTTCCATCCGAGTAGGATCAGGCATTTCGGTAGGATTGTTTACTTTAATCACCTCACCCTTATGCGTAGTGGCAATAAAACTTACGTTTGGAACGGTTGTAATAACCGTTTGTTTGAATTCGCGCTCCAGGCGTTCCTGAATAATTTCCATGTGCAACATGCCCAGGAAACCACAGCGGAAACCAAATCCCAAAGCCTGAGAAGTTTCCAATTCATACGTGAGTGAGGCATCATTGAGTTGCAGTTTATCCATACAATCTCTCAGCTCTTCAAAAGCATCTGTTTCTACCGGATAGATACCGGCAAAAACCATGGGCTTTACATCTTCAAAACCTTTGATAGATTCTTTGCAGGGATTCACCACTGTTGTAATGGTATCTCCCACCTTCACTTCCTTAGCTACCTTGATACCGGTAATTACATATCCCACATCCCCGGCCCGCACTTCGCTGCGCGGCTCCATCCCCAGCCTTAGGATTCCCACCTCATCGGCAATATATTCTGAACCCGTATTGGAGAATTTAATTTTATCATTCTTACGAAGAATGCCATTGAACACCCGGAAATAAACGATAATTCCACGGAAGGAATTGAACACACTGTCGAAAATCAATGCCTGCAAAGGGGCGGCTTCATCTCCATTCGGTGAGGGGATGCGCTCAATAATCGCTGTGAGAATTTCTTCGATACCAATACCACTCTTTCCGCTCGCCAGTAAAATATCTTCTTCTTTACAGCCTATCAATTCTACAATCTGATCTTTCACCTCAGGAATCATGGCACCTTCCATGTCAATCTTATTGATAACCGGAATAATTTCCAGATCATTATCTATAGCGAGATAGAGGTTACTGATGGTTTGTGCCTGAATACCTTGTGAGGCGTCCACCAATAAGAGGGCACCTTCGCATGCCGCCAGGGCACGACTCACCTCATAACTGAAATCTACGTGTCCGGGTGTATCAATCAGATTCAGCGTATATTGCTGACCGTTATGCTTGT
>JAHBTM010000029.1 GCA_019638635.1 Ferruginibacter sp.
TGAGGGTACGGGTGGCTGTATCACCTTTCAATCCGGGCTCGCTGTATGTAACGAGTAATACAATTTTATCCGGAAGCTCAACGCCCATAGGTTGTTCGGTTTCACCGTTGATTAATACGGATACTTCCTGGCCATCTTTCAGAAACTTAGGAGCATCCACCATTTCTTCAGGAACAGTTATTTGCTCAAATGTTTCATTATCCATAAAGCTGTATCCGGTTTCATCTTTATATAGAAACTGATACGGTTTCTTTTCTACACGCACCGGAAAAATGGTTTCACCACTGTTCCAGGTAATCTCAATGGTTTTGTTCGTATCAACGCCTTTTAATTTTGCCCACACTTTTGCGGCTGCACGGGCGGTTTTGTTTTGACCGAATTCAATAACGGAGTACAGGTTGCCATCAATTTTCAGGATGAGGCCTGTACGCATATCTGCTGTTGTTGCCATAAATAAATTTTAGAGGATGCGAAACTATTGATTTTTTGCCTTTTTTCGTTTTTGAAGATTAAAAAAGTTGGATATCTGTTACCTTTGCGCATCTTTTTTCCTTTACATTTTAAACCAAAAAGTATATGAAAGTTACTGTAGTAGGTGCCGGTGCCGTTGGAGCTACCTGTGCTGATAACATTGCGCGTAAACAATTGTGTAATGAACTGGTATTGGTAGATATTAAAGAAGGGGTTGCTGAGGGCAAGGCAATGGATTTGATGCAAACGGCTCAGATTGAGGGGTTTGACACCCGTATTATTGGTTCTACCAACGATTATACCAAAACTGCCGGCAGTGATGTGGTCGTGATTACGTCTGGTATTCCGCGTAAACCGGGCATGACACGCGAAGAGCTCATCGGCATCAATGCAGGGATTGTAAAAACCGTTACACAAAATATATTACAATACTCACCCAACGCCATTATTATAGTGATCAGTAATCCAATGGATACGATGACCTACCTCGCGTTGAAATCCAGCGGATTGCCCAAACACCGTATCATTGGTATGGGCGGCATTCTGGACAGTGCCCGATTCCGCTATTATCTGAGTCAGGCCATGCAATGCTCTCCCAACGACTTACAAGCCAATGTGATTGGCGGACACGGAGATACAACGATGATACCGTTGACCCGTCTGGCCACGTATTGTGGCACGCCGGTTGCTAATCATTTATCTGCCGATGTGTTGAAAAAAGTAGCGGCTGATACCATGGTGGGCGGAGCAACCTTAACAGGGTTATTGGGAACATCCGCCTGGTACGCTCCGGGTGCCGCAGGTGCATTGTTGGTAGAGGCCATACTGAGAGATGAAAAGACCTTAATGCCTTGTTGTGTTTCATTGGAAGGAGAGTATGGTCAGGAAGATATCTGTATTGGTGTGCCGGTAGTTATTGGAAGAAAAGGATGGGAGCGTATTGTAGATATGCAATTGAATGATGAAGAAAAAGCGGCTTTCGCAAAAAGTGCAGATGCTGTGAGAAATATGAATGCTGTTTTAACAACGTTGTAAAATAAAATAACGTTACTTCATCTCTAATTATATTTTATGCTGAAACAAATTAAACTCCTCGCTTTGCTTGTTACTGCCGGTATCTGGCTTACAGCTTGTGAAAAAGAATATTCACTTGAAACCGGCGGATTAACCGGAGGTGGATCCGGTACCTTCCGGGCAAGGGTAGACGGCTCACCCTGGTCAGCTGATATCATCAAAACGGCCAGAAGAACAGGAGGTATGATAGAGTTGAAAGGCCGCAATGCCGCAGGCCAGCAGATTGTACTCACCGTAAGGGATTCTGGCGTTTATCAATACCAACTGAACAGCACATCAAACGTTAACTTCGGAGTATATATCGACAGCACCGTGGCACCGTATGAACCATACTCCACCAATCAGTGGTTTACAGATAGTTTATATGGCTATGTCAACATCACGTCTATTGACACCGTTCGAAAAACCATGAGCGGTACATTTAAGATGAAAGTGTTTCGCACCATCGATAGCGGCGTAAAAGATATTACTGAAGGTGTGTTCTCCAACATTTCATACGGTCCTCCGGCAACTACTCCGCCACCGGCTCCTGCCAACAACTTTTTTGTGCGGGTAGATGGTACCGAGTTTGTTGAAAACTCATTTACTGCGAGTGAATTGCTAGGGAATGTAGTCATCAATGCCGCATCGGGGAGTGGTGCTACCGTAACTATTGTCGTTCCGGCCACTATTGCTGCAGGTACATATAATTTCAATGCAGCAGGACAAATTACCGGCACGTATGCATCAAATACCAATGTGTACCTGGCTCAGGCAGGAACGATGGTGATTCAGGAGCACAATACAGCTACAAACTTTATACGTGCAACGTTTAGTTTCACAGGTACTGATTTGATGAATCCCGGCACGCCTGATGTGACGTTAACGGAAGGAGCGCTTTCAGTTACTTACAATTAAGCAAATGCTATAGAATGATAGAGCCGCCCCAAATTGCTGGAGGCGGCTTTTTAATTAACAATTGTGTAGTTAGAATGTGGGTTGTTAACTCACTCCGGTAACCACGGCTTCACGATGAATTTTTTGAATGAGCCCCTGTAATACTTTTCCCGGTCCGCATTCAGTAAATTTTGTAGTACCATCAGCAACCATGGATTGTACGCATTGAGTCCATTTAACCGGTGCCGTTAGTTGCGTAATCAGATTTTGTTTGATGGCATCGGGTTCTAAAACGCCGGATGCGGTTACGTTCTGGTATACCGGGCATACCGGTGTGTGGAAACGGGTATCGTGAATTGCTGCCGCCAGTTTTTCTTCTGCCGGTTTCATAAGAGGAGAGTGAAAGGCTCCTCCTACAGGCAATATCAGTGCCCTTTTAGCACCTGAGGCTTTCAGTTGAACGCAGGCCTCTTCAACGCCTTCGATGCTACCACTAATTACCAGTTGGCCGGGACAATTATAATTGGCAGCAACCACTACGCCGTGGGATGCATTTACAGAAGCACAAATACTTTCAACCATGGCATCTTCCAGGCCCAACACGGCGGCCATGGTGGAAGGTTGAAGGCTACAGGCTTCCTGCATAGCTTCTGCTCGAATGGCTACCAGTTTCAAGGCATCTTCAAATTCAAGCGTACGGTTGGCCACCAGTGCTGAAAATTCTCCGAGTGAATGACCGGCTACCATATCCGGCGTAGCCTGAACCGTGGTAAATGCCGCAACGGAGTGGATGAACACAGCAGGTTGAGTGATGTTGGTTTGTTTCAATGCGTCCTCCGAACCTTCAAACATAATCTCCGTAATGTTGAAGCCCAGAATTTCATTGGCCGCATCAAATAAAGAACGTGCTGTGGCATGTTGCTGATACAAATCTTTACCCATTCCTGAAAACTGGGCACCCTGTCCGGGAAATACGTATGCGTGTTTCATGTGATGTAAATTAATGCAAAGAAGCGCTAATCAGCTTTAAAAATTCTGTGCGTGTTTCATTTTTATGGAACTGACCGTCGAAAGCAGATGTAGTAGTTACGGAATTTTGTTTTTGTACACCGCGCATCATCATGCATAGGTGCGATGCTTCAATGACAACTCCTATACCAACCGGATTCAGCGAGCGTTTGATGGCTTCGAGAATTTGTGTGGTGAGTCTTTCCTGCACCTGCAATCTTCGGCTGTAAATATCCACCACTCGTGCAATTTTACTTAGCCCTGTAATATAACCGTTAGGGATATACGCAACATGGGCCTTTCCGTAAAAAGGCAACATATGGTGTTCGCACATGCTGTAGAGTTCAATATCTTTTACAATCACCATTTCACTAACATCTTCATGAAATTTTGCTGAATCCAGCACAGCAATAGCATCCTGATTGTAGCCCTGTGTGAGAAATTGCATGGCTTTGGCAATGCGTTCGGGTGTTTTCACCAGTCCTTCGCGGGAGGTGTCTTCACCTAAGGTATCAATGATGCCGGTATAATGTTCAATGAGTGTTTGGGTTGTGCTCTCGTTATACATCTCATTTTTTGAGTATGCCATAAGTTTGAATTGTATTGTAATTTAAGCAGGATATTCTACAAAATTGCGTTCGGTTTCATAGAGGCGAATCCGGAGGTCGAGTTGAGGGTCAATTTTTTTGCGTAGAATTTCAAAAATGACGATGGCGATATTTTCTGCGGTTGGGTTGATATGTTTAAACTCTGCACAATCTTCGTTCAGGTTGCGGTGGTCGAATCGTTCACATATTTCAGCCTGAATCAAATCACTTAAAATTTTCATGTCCATTACATAACCGGTGTCAGGATCAGGCATACCGGTAAGTTGCACAATCAGTTCATAATTATGACCATGATACAGGGGGTTATTGCACTTGCCAAATACGGCTTTGTTTTGGGCATCATCCCATGAGGGATTGTGCAGCCGGTGGGCAGCATTGAAATGTTCTTTTCTGAATACGGATACCTTATGCATAGATGGAATGATTAAGTTGAATGATTATGGTCCGAAATATTCTACGTATATAGTAGGTGTTTCTTTCAGTAATAATTTGTGGAGTTTTACTGATTCCGGTAAATGTTGTACCAGTCTGTTCCAGATGCCCATAACAAGATTTTCGATAGAACACAGTTTGTCTTTCATGAAATCCACTTCCAGATTCAGGTTTTTATGATCAAGGTGTTCGATGATGTACTCGCGGATGATGGCACTTAGCTTTTTGGCATCATATACAAACCCCGTGTCTGTGTCCGGAATTCCTTTGATGGTTACATGTAGTTCAAAATTATGTCCGTGCCAGTTTTCATTGGCGCATTTCCCAAAAACGGTATCGTTTTGTTCCTTGCTCCAGGCAGGATTGTACAACTTATGCGCAGCATTGAAATGCTCTATGCGGGTGATGTAAACCATGTACAGGTTAAATTTTTCGCAAAGTTAAACAGTTCCATGCATAAATGTTCGATTTTTGCAGCATGCGCATACTCCTTGTTGCTGCCACGTATAGAGAAATTGCACCTTTTCTCAGCACCTATCCGGACGCCCATTTTCTGATTACCGGAGTGGGCACACCATCAGTACTCTATCATTTAACCAGACACCTCATATTGAATGAGTATGATGTTGTGTTGCAGGCGGGAATTGCCGGTGCAGCCCCAGACTACAAACCGGATTCCGGCGTGGTAGTGGTGGCACGTGACGCATTT
This sequence comes from Ferruginibacter sp., assembly GCA_019638635.1. Classification (GTDB taxonomy): domain Bacteria; phylum Bacteroidota; class Bacteroidia; order Chitinophagales; family Chitinophagaceae; genus Ferruginibacter. Next base: position 5,179 of record JAHBTM010000029.1, read on the forward strand.
GCACACAGCGGGGTTTGGGAAGATGATACCTTGTTTACGTTACAGGAGAAAGGGCTTGCTCAAAGTGAGAGCTGGCTGGTGAACCCCCACAAGGAAATGATACAAACTTTGGGCTTGCCATTGGCGGATGCGGTTACGGTGGATTTGATTCACAATCATCCTGCATTGCTTCAACAGGTTGCCGCAAAATATGCGGCCCACATGGAGAGTATGGAAGGCGCGGCTTTGCATTTTGTTTGTTTGAATGAAGCCATCCCTTTTATTCAGTTACGTGCCATCAGTAATGTAATCGGTGATCGTGATAAACGAAATTGGAAGATAGATTCAGCCATTGAACTACTGAACCAACAGATTAAACAGGTATACCTTACTTTAACTAACGGTAATGCATAATCGAATGATTGAAATAGGATTTTCTCCCTGTCCAAACGATACCTTTATTTTTGAGGCGATGGTGAACGGGAAGATTGACACCGGGCAGTTTCAGTTTGTACCTGTATTGGAAGATGTACAAACCTTAAACGAGTGGGCGATGCACCACAGGTTGCCGGTGACCAAGCTGAGTTACGGAGTGTTGCCTTGGGTGGCAGACCAATACGATTTGCTCAGCAGTGGCAGTGCGCTGGGGCGTGGGGCGGGTCCGTTGTTGATTTCAAATGGCCAATACCCCGAAGCCGTGGAAGAGGCAACCATTGCTATTCCGGGTGAGCAAACCACCGCCCACTTTTTATTTACGAATGCGTACCCGCAGGCAAAGAAAAAAGTGTTTATGCGGTATGATGAGATAGAATTGTTTGTACAAAATGGAAAAGGATTAGGTGTTATTATACACGAGAATCGTTTTACCTATCGCCAGAAAGGGTTGCAACTCGTGAATGATTTAGGCGTAGTATGGGAAAGAAATACGGGGTTGCCCATTCCGTTAGGAGGCATCGTAATCCGAAAAACAATACCACTTGAGGTAAAACAGGCGGTGAACGATTGTATTCGCCGCAGTCTGGAATATGCCTATGCACAGTTGCCTGTTATCAGCAATATGGTTCGGGAGCATGCACAGGAAATGGAGGAAGAGGTGATGAAGGCGCATATTAACCTGTATGTAAATGATTATACAAAGCACTTGGGTGAACAAGGAATACAGGCGGTGCGGGCTTTTGAGCAAATTGCGCTTCGGCAGGGGGGGCTTTCGAACAATCTGGTTACCATCATTCAATAATGTTTATTCGGAATAATACTTTTGAAAGTATTGTGTTAACTGTTGAGCCAGCGAAGTATCTTTTTGTTTGTGGCGGATGAATTCAACCGGCCGGATGCCACGGATTACATTCGTTAAAAAAATTTCATCGGATTCCAGCAATGCATGGGTAGATAAAGGAACTTCCTGTACATCATACGAAAGTTGTTGCAAAGTGTTCAACACTTGTTTTCTAAATATACCGGCAATGCAACCTTCAGTGAGGGCCGGAGTAAGGATCGTATTTCCGGTTCGGCAAAAAATGTTACTAATGGATGTTTCGCATACGCGTCCGTGTTGGTTGAGTAATACAACATCATCGAGTCCTTTTTGGATGGCTTCATCCGCGGCCAACAGGTAGTGTTGATAATTTATATTTTTAAAACCTGAAACGGGTGAAGCCCAAACACCGTAGTGTGCTGAAAAATCTATGCTTAATGGTTTTACAAACGGTTCGGGTAGTGGGGAACAGGTAATCAGACAGTGGGGTGGGGTATGTCCATTGGAGAGTACAGACAATCGAACCCGGGCATTATTCAGTGCCTCGTGTTGAAGTAAGTGCATTATTTGTTCCGATAACTTCTTTTCACAAAGTGTATTAAGAACAGGAATGGTTAAGGTGTTTAATGCGGCAGACAGTCGTTCAATGTGGTCTTGGAAAAACAACAACTCCCCATGATGGCATCGGATGGTTTCAAACACTCCGATGCCGTAACGAACGGTCAGCGAGTCAGGTAGAACCAAGGGAGTATCACTGTTGAGTATTTGTCCGTTCCAGAGTATAGAAGGCATGGCATTAAGCTGAATCAGCGATTATTCATCGATGATTTTATTGCGTACGGCGTACATGATTAAACCTGCGGTACTTTTCGCTCCGGTTTTAACCCTTAATTTATCGCGGATGGCTTCAACTGTACGCGGACTCAAATTAACGATATCGGCGATTTCTTTGGTACTTTTCTCTTCACACATCAATCGCAGGATGGTGGTTTCATTATCGTTCAGTTTTACCTCGGGTTGCATGAGTTGCTGAGGTGTTTGCGGAGCATTTTTCTGTTTGAGGTTAGTCAGGAGCGCCTTATTGGTGAGGCTGTTAAAATAAAACTCCTGTTCGAAACAGGTTTTAACTGCTTCGTAAATGATTTCGCTGTCGCTCGTTTTGGCCAGGTAGCTGTTGGCGCCAATTTCCATCAGTTTGGTCACCATGCTTTGGTCTTCCATGAAGGTGAGCATAATTACTTTCAGTTCAGGATTGGTCTTCTTCAGTTCAATCAGTGTATCAATGCCATTCATTACAGGCATTTCAATATCCAACAACACAATATCAGCAGGAATGGTTTTCACCAGATTCAATAAGTGAACGCCATTATCGGCCTCTGCCACTATTTTAATGTCTTTTTTGGCACTGAGTGAGGTGATGACGCCGGCACGGTATAATACGTGATCGTCTGCTATTATGACTCTTATGGGTTCTGTGATTTCAGCTTTCATATCAAATTCGGTGTGAAATTAATGATTTTCAATTGTAATAAGAACGAAAATCCACTAATTGAATTATTAAGAACTTTAAAATTCAGGGGAAGTACCCTGAACCTGAAATGGGGATTTTACGATGGATTTGCGGGAAAAAAACAGTCAATCAACAGGTAAATACACATTTTTAACTCCCCAAATTGACCGAATTTAGGGGTATGAATGAAATACTAATTACGGTATCTAGATGGATATATATTATTTCGATTTTTGCCTCTTTATTTTTTCTTCTTTCGATAACTAAGAGAAAATGTATTCCTTTAAATTTGAAATATCTCTTTTTGTATCCATTAGGAGCTGTTTTAGTCTTTGGGTGTTTCTTATCAGCATGGTTCGATCTAATCAAACTATCCACTTACTTAGAAATTAATTCAATTTCACTTTTTTACCACATGGGTTTTTTAGGGACATTTATATTAATGGAAATTAACAATCCTAGACTCAAAAAGTTAGGCAAATATATTTTAGTTGTTTTCTTTGTAGCCTTAGCTTTAGGAATTTACTATAGGACTGATTTCTGGAATACAGATGTTATTGCGGCCCATATGGGATTGTTTATAATTTCAACTTTATATTTTATTGATTTATTTGTAAATGTGCCTAAGTTGAAAATTACATTGATTCCTGCATTTTGGGTTGTAATAGGCATTTTCATTTGCTCTGTAGTAAGTATACCACCATTAACAATGGTTCCGTATATTAAAACCTACTACCCTGATAGTTATGTTTTCTTTGTTGTAATAACACTTGCTGCATCATCATTCATGTATCTTACTTTTATTAAAGGTGTTTTATGTTTAAAGAATCACCTCAAATCATAATATTTTTCATTATTATTTGCCTCATTCAGTATCTCATACTGACGGTTGTTGTTTTCTATCTGGTTCATCAAGCACAGAAACGTCAGAAAAAGCATTTAGATCATATTGAAGAGTTAAAGCTGATACAACAAAACGAAATCCTCAAGGCCAGGCTCGAAATGCAGGATGAAACTTTTAAAGCAATTTCCCGTGAGTTGCATGATCATATTTCGCAGCGGCTGTCTTTTATTAAATTGAACCTATCTACCATTACCCGGCGTACCCAGTTGCTGAATGAACGATTAAAGTTTGCCACCAATATACTTGCAGAAGCCATGAACAACATGCGCAACCTCAGTAAAACCCTGAATCCCGACCATGTGATGGGCATTGGGTTGCTGAATGCTATACGTAAGGAGGTTGACATTTTGAATAAAAGCGGTATCTTAAAGGTGATTCAGTTAGATTTACCGGAAGCTACCGGCGGTATTCCGTCGCAAACGGGATTGATGATTTACCGGATTGTTCAGGAGGCCGTCAACAATATAGTAAAACACGCTGCGGCACGGGAGTTAAAAATCAGACTGACCAAATATGAATCACATTATGAGTTGTTCATTGTAGACGATGGAAAGGGGTTTGATCTGCAAACTGTTAAACAGGATGGGTTGGGCCTGAGAAATATACGGGAACGGGCCACACTGATTGGAGCTGATTGTACCATCGTGAGCAATCCCGGTATGGGGACCAAATTAAAAATAAAAATTCCGGTGTATGAAAATGGGAAATAAATACAAAGTACTGCTTGCTGATGATCATGTGTTGCTGCGTGAAGCATTGACCACGATGGTGAATGCCCTAGAAGATTTTGTTGTGACGTCAGGAGTGGATCATGGTCAACAGGTAATTGATGCGTTGAATAACGGACAAAAACCGGATTTGATTATACTGGATTTAAGCATGCCCGTGATGGATGGTTTCGAAACGGCCCGCATTTTAAGTGAACAGTTTCCGGAACAAAAAACATTGATTCTTACGATGTACGATTCTGAAATTGCTCTGATTCGATTGCTGCAAGACGGTGTTAAGGGTTTTTTGAAAAAAGACATACAGCCACGTGAGTTGCGAACTGCCCTGCTTGCAGTAGTGGAAGGCGGGTTCTACTATTCCAGTCAGGCCACCGGAAAACTCGGCAGGATGATCCATACACACCATGTGAACAAAACATCACTGGGAAAATCTTTTTTGAGTGATCGGGAAGTGGAGTTTTTAAAACACGCCTGCACAGATAAAACCTATAAAGAAATAGCCCTAGATATGAAATTGACCCCCCGTGTGGTGGATAGCTGCAGGGATACCTTGTTTGAAAAGCTGGATGTGAAGAACCGGGTAGGACTGGCCATTTACGCCATACGGCATGGACTGGTTCGAGTGTAATGTTATTCAATTAGTTTATTGCGCATTGCATACATAATTAAACCTCCGATGGTTTTGGCATTTACCTTGGTTTTCATGTTTTGACGGATGGTTTCGATGGTGCGCGGACTTAGAAAAACAATTTTTGAAATTTCATCCGTGGTTTTATCTTCTGCCAGTAGCTGAAGTATTTTAATTTCTTTTTCGCTGAAGGTTACCGGTGTATTTGCACCATAGTGTTGTCTTACATTCTTTTTCTGCATCAACTTTCCCATCACTACGCTGTTCACCAATTCATTGAAATAGAAATCATCATTCATACAGGTGAGGATGGCAGAATAAATCTCTTCCGGGTCTGTTGTTTTTGTCAGGAAAGCATTGGCGCCCATTTCCATCATTTTCGAAATCATTTGCTGGTCATCATACATGCTCAAGACAATAATTCGAATATCCTGATATTCTTTACGAATCAATTGAATAGCATTGATGCCATCAATTTCCGGCATCCGGATGTCCATCAGCAATACCTGAGGCTTTTTAATAGAAATTTTATGCATCATGTCTTTGCCATCTTCTGCCTCCCATAACAATTTGAGGTTTTTCTTACCATTCAGGGCCATTTTAATTCCGTCCCTGAAGATTTTATGATCATCTGCAATGGCGTATTTTATTAGGTTTTCAGCTGACATGTGTGTGGGGTTAGTGGGACTAAAATACATTTTTGTTTCATTTTTTAAAATGAATTATATGTATATAAAAAATAATAATATATATAACATACACATATAATGAAGTAGCAAAAATTATAATAGTAAAATTACGGTGGAATTGAATCGTTATTTTACGATTCCCTATCGTGTAATTACGTTGGCTGATTTTGCGCTTTTGCCCCGGAGTTATTCACACCTAATTTGAGAAAGGAGTATTTTGGTAGAGTTTTCCACAATTTTTAGGCGAAATCGTAAGACTACTACGTATTTTATACTATATTTGAACCGTAAAATTACGTATTTCTTATCGTGCATTTACGTATTTTTAGATGGGCAAATCATCACTTAAATGCTTTGAAACCATTGATTTTATTGAATTGTGCGCTATTCGTATGTTTACGATGAGTAGTCAACCCATTGTGGGTGGGGGTATAAGTGTGGAATTTTACCCTGAAACTATTAACCACACAAAAAACGGATTTATTATGTTAACAGTCATTTTAGGCCTGTTGGGCCAGATTTCTGGTGGAATGTTTTAAATTTTACTCTTTGCTTTAATTAGTTAGAACTTATGATTAATTTCGTAGTATCTAAACTAACTGAGGCCTGAAGAATTTAATTAACATTACGCTTTTAACCGAGTTTCTCCCTTTAATCTCTTGTCTTTTCAATTTTAAGAAGTTGAAAAGTAGGGGGTTAAAGTTTTTTTTTATATATGCATTATTACTTTCCATTTCGTCTATACTCCTTTTATCATTTACTAACATTCAAAAGAATGCGTCACTTAGTATAATAACTGTTAAAGCTTTTACGATTTTGGAGTTCGTAATATTATCAGCTTTTTTTTATTTCTTCATAGAACGAATTTTACTAAAAAGAATAATCAAGGTTGTTCTAGTAGGTTTTGTAGTATTTTATTTCTTTTATTATAACAACGTATCAATATTCAAATTTGATAACTTCCCTTCTATTATTTCGTTTTTGATTCTCATTTGTTTGATTGTGTATTTCTTTTATGAGAAAATGCAAACTGTTGTTTTGTATCCCCTTTACCAGATTCCATCTTTTTGGATTTCAGTTGGTCTTTTCATCTACTTTTCAGGAAACTTTTTTGTAATTGTGTTTGTGTTCAGTAATTCTGACCCAGCTTACATTGTTCAGTCACGAATTATATATGGCATAATTACTTTTACAAAAAATATAATCCTCGCCTTAGCGTTATTTGGCCATGAGCCTGATAACTCCGAAAATAATCCTGACACCCTTGAATTACCCTCCAATTTGAATTTGGATGAATTTTCCCTAACTAACCTAAAAAACAAGCAGTAGTCATGTTCATTCTTCAGGTTCAAAGTGATGGTATTCCGAGGTTGATGTTTTTAGGAACGTTGGCCATGTTGATTCTGGCCATTGGTATTATCGTATTCGTCATATTTCACCAGCGAAAGGTAATCCGGTATCAGATGCAGATGAAACAGCTGGAATCGGAGAAGCAGCAGATATTGCTGAATGCTTCTATCCGTTTTCAGGAAGAAGAGCGTCAACGTATTGCAGCCGACTTACACGATGATGCAGGGCCGCTTCTGGCAACAGCACGCTTATATCTGAATGAGAATCTGGTGAATCAGGAAAAGGCACAACAACTTCAAAGCATCCTCAGTGCAAAGCAAATTATTGACGATGCGATACTGCTCATCCGCAACATTAGTCATAGTTTGATGCCCCCCACACTGAAAAACTTCGGTCTGGAAAGTGCCACCACCGATCTGTTTCAAAAAATCAGTGGCAGCGGATCGCTGAATGCCAGTGCCCGATTTCATGATTACCGCGAGAGACTGAAAGTAGATCAGGAACTGCTCGTCTTCCGCATCATTCAGGAATTGGTGAATAATATCCTCAAACATAGCCAGGCAGGTTTTATACATCTGACTCAAAATGCCAACGGGAATTATATTTACCTGCGTTTGCATCATGATGGCAAAGGAATTGTTCAATCTGAATTTGAAAAACTGAATCAAACATCACACGGTCTCGGATTAAAAAATATTGCCAGCCGAATGAAAGTATTGGGGGGAAGAATTTATTTTGAAATTGATTCAAGCCGTACATATTATAAAATTACGCTTGAAATCCCCAAGCAATCTCTGGCATAAAACAGGGCAACAATCGGTTGTTTTCTGATTTCATTTCCATTTACTGAAAGATGTTCTTATTTTTACGGACATATGGTTCCTAATATCATTAAGGTTGCAATTGCCGATGATCACAAGATTTTTAGAAAAGGTGTTATTCTTTCTCTACGTTCATACACCAATATAAAATTTGTGATGGAAGCAGATAACGGGGAAGATTTAATTGCCAAAATTCCGGAATCGATGCCCGATGTCATTTTGTGTGATTTAAAAATGCCCGTGAAGGATGGTATTGATGCAACCAAAGTGATTTCACGCGAGTTTCCGAATATCCGGGTCATTATATTAACCATGTTTGAAGATGATCGTTTTGTGGGCCATCTGATGGACTGTGGCGCAGCCGGTTATTTATTGAAGAGTACCGATCCCGCAGAAATTAAAAGGGCCATCATGGATGTGATGCGAACAGGTTTTTACCTGAATCCTTTTGTCAACCGCATCCTCATCAAAAAGAATTACAGTAAACAAAAATTCAACCCTTCTCTTACTTCTGAAGTTGTACTCAGCGATCGTGAAAAAGAAGTACTCACCCTGGTGTGTATGGAGTTTACCGCACAGGAAATTGCAGCTAAAATGGATATCAGTGCACGAACCGTAGAAGCAATCAAAGACCGGTTGATGGAACGTTTTGGAGTGAAGAACTCCGTTGGACTGGTTTTCTATGCCATGAAAAACCAGTTGATAGATTAAAACAATCCGAATAAGGTAGAATCAACTTTAGAAATTATCTGCCCTAAGTGCTCTTCGTTTTCTGCAAACTTATTTACATCGGCATCAATAATCAACAGCGGACCTTCTTTGTAATTTTCAATCCAGTTGTTGTATAGTTCATTCAATTTCTTTAGATAATCTAAACGAATATTTTCTTCGTACTCACGGCCCCGCTTTTGAATTTGTCCTACCAGGGTAGGCACAGAAGCTTTCAGGTAAATGAGTAAATCCGGCGGTTGTACCATCGATTTCAACGTTTCAAAAAACCGGTAATAATTGTCGAAATCACGTTTGCCCATCAAGCCCATGTCGTGCAGGTTGGGCGCAAAAATGTTCGCGTCTTCGTAAATGGTGCGATCTTGAATGATGGTTTCCGTACCTCGCTGTATTTCGAGCAACTGATTCAAACGGCTGTTGAGGAAGAAGATTTGAAGATTGAAACTCCAGCGCGGCATGTCTTCGTAAAAATCATTCAGATATGGGTTGTGGTCAACATCTTCAAATTGTGGAATCCATTTGTAATGCTTACTGAGCAACTCTGTTAAGGTTGTTTTTCCGGCACCTATGTTACCGGCTACAGCAATATGTTTGGGTTTTTTTGACTTCGCCATGCTTAGAATTTCTGCAATTGAGTAGTTTGAAGAGGATGAAAATAACGAATCTTCGCAGAACAACCACCCACAATATATTAATTACGTAAAATAATTCATGCCCGATACCCTACGTACTTCCCTCAGGGTTTTTATGGCACTCTCTCTTGATTTCTCAGCGCCTTCACGCATTACTTTTTCAAGGTATATTTTGTTGCTCTGAATGCTTTTTGCCTGCTCACGTATAGGAGAGATGAACTTCACCATGCCTTCGGCCAGTGCTGACTTGAAATCACCATATCGAATGGTACAGTCATTATACGCCTGCATAAAATGCGTAGTGGTTTCTGCCGTGCAAACCAATTGCATCAATTGAAAAAGGTTTTTGATTTCTACCGGCATGGGACTATCTTTTTCGGTAGGCCCGGCATCCGTTTTAGATTTCATTACTTTCTTACGAATTAAATCATCATCATCACTTAAATACAGTGTGGCATATTGATTTTCACTCTTGCTCATTTTCCCCGCACCGTCTAATGAGGGTATTTTAATCAGTTCCTGATGGTAATTGAAAGCCTCGGGTTCCGGAAATACCGCTTCATATCTTGTATTGAAACGATGTGCATAATTCCGTGCGATTTCAAGATGCTGTTCCTGATCTTTTCCAACCGGAACAAAACGGGCACGGTGAATCAAAATATCCGCAGCCATCAACACCGGATATGTGAGCAGTCCGGCATTGACATTGTTCGGATTAAGGCGCACCTTATCCTTAAAGGTGGGCGTTTTTTCCAGTTCACCCACGTAAGCAAGCGAGTTTAACAGCAGGTACAACTCCGCAATTTCGGGGATATGGCTCTGGCAGTATAGGGCAACTTTTTCAGGGTCTAATCCACAAGCAATATTTTCCGCCAATACCCGATGGATGTTGTTTCTCAGTTCTTTTGTATCCGGATGTGTGGTAAGCGCATGCCAATCGGCCACCATGAAGTAACACCGGAATTCATCCTGCATTTTTACATAATTCTGCACTGCACCAAAATAATTGCCCAGATGCAGGTATCCCGTAGGTCGTATACCGCTCATCACTATGGGTTTGCCGCCCGTTTCGGGTTGTAAGGTTGTACTCTTTTCCATTGTAAGGCTCAAAGCGCGAAGATAATGCATCCATCAGGTTTACTCGTGCATAATTCCTGCAGCTAACCAATCTAAACCTGTATTTTTGTTATGTTCAAAAAATTAAATTTTTCTGTTCCTTATGGATTCTATCATACATCTCGAGCAAATTTTCAAGAGCTATTATCTGGGAAAAAATGAATTGCCGGTTTTAAAAGGGATTTCGCTCGATATCCATCGGAATGAATATGTTGCATTGATGGGCCCGAGTGGTTCAGGAAAATCTACCCTGATGAATATTTTAGGTTGTTTGGATTCTCCCACTCAAGGGCGTTATATTTTGAATGGGAGTGATGTGAGCAGGATGGAGGACGATGAACTTGCCGCCATTCGGAATAAGGAAATTGGATTTGTATTTCAACAGTTCAACTTACTGCCGCGGTTAACCGCTGCTGAGAACGTGGCGTTACCACTAGTATATGGAGGCGTGAGCCGAAAGGAAAGAGCGGAACGCGCAGCGGAGGTGTTGAAAAAAGTAAATCTGGATGACCGTATGCACCACAAACCCAATGAACTCAGTGGTGGACAATGCCAGCGTGTGGCTATTGCCCGTGCGCTGATTAATAATCCCTCCATCATCCTGGCAGATGAACCTACAGGTAATCTTGACACTAAAACATCTTACGAAATCATGGATATTTTAGGCAATATCCATCATGACGGCAACACAGTTATCATTGTAACGCACGAAGATGATATCTCAAAATATTGCCATCGCATAATACGGCTAAGGGATGGAATAGTGGAAACAGACAGGAAAAATGAAACTCCGAGTACTTTTACATTAGAAACTATACATTCATAAACACATGTCATTTAAGATTTATACAAAAACCGGCGATTTTGGTAAAACCAGTTTAATTGGAGGAACTAAGGTGCCTAAAAGCCATATCCGCATCGAAAGTTATGGAACAGTAGATGAACTAAACGCCCATTTGGGGATGGTGGCAGATTGGTTTCCTGACCGGGCGATGGTTCCGGTATTAAGGGAAATCCAGGACCGCCTTTTTACAATAGGATCCTGGCTGGCCTGTGATCCGGAGAAAGATACCAAGATGCCTATTCCTGATTTGCTGGAATCGGATATATTATACCTGGAACAACAAATTGACTGGATGGATGCCCAATTACCGGAGATGAAATCGTTTATCATACCGGGCGGGCATCAGGCTATTTCCGCTACCCACATTGCGCGTTGTGTGTGCAGGCGTACCGAGCGTATTTGCGTGCACATGCAGGAAATTGACATGGTTATTTCGCCGCTGATTATCAAATACCTGAACCGGTTGAGCGATTTTCTGTTTATGCTGTCGCGTTATGCCGGTAAATGCCTGCACATTGAAGATATTCCCTGGAGGGCGAGGGTATAAAAATCAGAATATCCGTTCAAAACGGAACGTTTGAAAATAGTTTTTCCTTACCTTTGCACCCCTATAAAGTTCCGGCGAGGTAGCTCAGTTGGTTAGAGCATCGGATTCATAACCCGAAGGTCGGCAGTTCAAGTCTGCTCCTCGCTACCAATACCACTCATTCTGAGTGGTTTTTTTTTAAGTGTAATCAACGCGTTTTAACATCTTTCTGTTAAAATTTATTACTTCGTCTGGATAGGTGTGCAAGGTAGCCCAAGAGATTAAGGGCGCTATTTTTTCAAGTGTATGCAATACAGTGTACACTGAGTAAACTACTTACGCTTTTCTTTTTTCTTTCCCAGAAACTTAATAAATGCGGTGCCGGCATCCATTTCATGAGCCAACTGAGCAATGGTGCGGGTTTCGAACAGTTGTATCAGTTGTTCTTTTATTTTTTTGTATGATGCGTGCATCGGACAAGGCTTTAACTCATTGCAGGTGTGCAAACCCAGCACACATTTAGACAGGATATGGTCTTCGTTCATGGCTGTTAGTATAGCCCTCACCGGTAGTTTGCGGTGTTGTTCGGTCATGTAAAATCCGCCTTGCGGCCCGGTTACGGATTGTATGATACGGTTGTCTTTGCGGAGGATTTGTAAAATCTTTGCGGTGAAGGAACGGGGAGATCCAATGGCTCCGGATATTTCCTCTATACTGATTTTGTTTTCAGGGGATCCTTTTTGTGCGATGTAAATGACGGCACGCAACGCATACTCAGTAGCTTTTGAAAACATATAATGAGGTTGATGGGTAAAGTTAATGGTTTAATGCCACAGCATCTGTATGATGCCATGTAGCCAATGAACCTTGGGTTTCATATAGCTTCAGGCAAACAAGTCGTACAGGGGGTGGCAATACTTCTGATAATAGTTGACGAATGTATATCAGCAGATTTTCTGCAGAAGGTTCTGCAGGTAAAACTAAAAGATTTTCTTCCCCGGATAAACACGGACGATCCTGAAGGTACCTGGCCGAGAGGATAAGGGCGTGATCCAGTTTGTTCAGTACACTGTCTGAAACCATTTTTTTTAGTTCTTTAAAATCCAGCAGAATGCCCGGAGCGGGAATATACTCATTGCCCTGACACACAGTACTAACGGTAATTATTAAACGATAGGAGTGGCCGTGGATGTGCTTGCAGGGGCCATCATACCCATACAAAGCGTGTGCCGCCTCAAAATGAAATACTTTGCTGATGTTCATTCGGTTATTTTTAGGAAGTATGGAGTGATGCCCTTCTTCTGTTGTATAATATCCCCATTCGCTTTTTTACACGTATCCGTTGTACGAAGTATTGTTTCAATACAGGGAGTAACATCATCCACATACCCGCCGTGAGGGTAACGCCGGTTATCATAAACAGTATGAAATAGGGGCGTAGCGATTGCATCATCGAGCTGAAGGGAATCTCCGGATGGTGCACCTGCCACCAGGCTTTCAGGATACCGGCAACAATTAAACTGACCCAAAAGATAATCAGTGAAACATTGCTTATCCAAAATCCGGGCAACAAATACCGGTTGTAGTTTTTAATTTTTCGAATCACCGGATTCAATTGATCAAACACCACCGCCAGCAACAAAAATGTATTGATACCAATCGTGGCCCCCATGGTATGAGCAACGGTAATGTGCGTTCCATGTGTATACACATTGATTGCGGGAACCGACATTGCAATGGCCAATAAGAGCGTTAGAAAAATCCATACATCAGCCGCTACATAAAATCGGAATCCCGATTGATGGAAGTGCTTCTTGTTTTCTTTAACCGACCGGCGCCAGAGGAAGATAATGCGGCCTATCAACAGAAGTTCGGTCATACTTACCAGATAGCTTACATGCTTAATGTATCCGTGTGTAGGTACTGTATAGATGTGATGCCCCCAGTTAAACATCAGATTGAACAGCCCGAGAAAGTAAATAGCAAATCCTATTTTGGAAAAGCTGTAGGTTGTTGTTCCGCTCATTTTATCCATGAGGTATATACCGCAACCGTATATCAGCATATTCCATGATCCTACCATCGAACCATATGATTTCCATTGAATGGTTAGATCATTGACTACATTGTTTCTAAAGTAAGGAATCAACCATGCATACGATTCAATGTAGGTTATGAGAAAAAATACAAATCCCGTAAACCACATCCATACATATACCGGTTGTTTTTTAATGGTGCCTGTGGTTTTGAAAAAATTAAACAAACAAAGGATCCAGGAGATCAGAATCGGCAAAGCCAGTATCGGATGAAACTCCCAGTATTCCCTCCCGCCGAAAATACCCAGTATATAAGTGATGAGTATGAACAGCACGGACAACACAAACAATGCCCATTGCCATTTCAATAGTTTTACAGAGTATATTTTTTTTCCGGTGTGCTCCTGTGCATAATACAAGGTGCAGCCTACTGCAGTTATGATAATCCAAAACACCACCGACGATACGTGTAACGGACGGATGCGTTCGAAGGAAAGTTGCGATTTAAATAAGCCGGGAATAACGTATTGAAACGCTCCGATAATGCCCCAACACATTCCTGTGAGTAACAGTATGATACCCACAATCAGGAATGCAGCAGTGGGGTTGCTTTTATTGTTCAATGGTACCATTCAGGTGGAGTTTAAAAGAGGAAGGAGAGGCTATACCGGTTCTGTCCATATCTTCCATGTATGCAAGGAGGGCCTCCATTTCTTCGTTGTTCATGTTGAAGTCAGGCATCACATTGGTGCCGCTTTCCAGAAATGCTTTTATGTAAGCCGGCCCCTTGAGCGAATAGGTATTGGTGAGATCAGGCCCTAGATACCCTCCGAGTCCGTACACCTGATGACAGGCAATGCAATTGTACGATTGCCAGAGTTTTTTTCCTTTTTCAACCTGTATATGCTGTTCAACATTCGCCTGCGGAAGATCCGTATAAATATGAATGGAGTATCCCGCATACCCGGTAACAAGCAACAGAGCAATCAAGGCTTTATGTGATTCACGAAACATGATAAATAAATAAGGACAAAAATATCCTTAATTACTATATTTGCAAAAATAATTTGATAGGATGATGCAATCAGCTAAAGAGAAGCCACTGGTTTATTCCTGCTCGGGTTGTTCGTCAGCTGCACAAATGGCCAATGATCTGGCTTTGAAGTTGAACCGGCAGGGTGTTGCGGAGATGTCATGTATCGCCGGTGTGGGAGGGCATGTGAAGCCGTTGGTTGTAACGGCTACATCAGGAAGAAGGATGATTGTACTGGATGGATGTGTGCTGGCCTGTGCTAAAGCATGTTTACAACAACATGGAGTGGTGCCAACAGTGCACTTTAACCTGTCTAAGTTTGGTGTGAAAAAAGTGAAGAACGAAACATATTGCCCACAGCAATCGGAAGAGGTATATGACCAATTGCTTCAACAAATCAATACATTATGAACAACATCATTCAAACATTCTTACAAAAACAACATATAGCTTCTATATGTGGCGTACACACAAATAGTACACCATTTATATTCAGTTGTTTTTACGTGGTGCAGGATAATGTCTTACTGCTTAAATCAAGCCCCCATTCAAATCATATAGAGTCGATGCATTTACATGCAGCTATAGCAGGCACCGTAATAGCAAACCAAAAAAATGTGTTACGTTTCAGTGGAGCGCAGTTTGAAGGACATTTTTTAGGTTCAGCGAAAATGCATGGAATTGAAACTTCCTCATACTATGCACGACACCCACTGGCGGTAGCCATTCCCGGTGAAATATATGCAGTGGAACTCACCGGAATCAAACTTACGGAACATACGTTGGGTGTGATGAAAAAGCATGTATGGATGGCCCATATGGAGTTAAAACAGTCTGATTAAATGGTTCTCTATCTCCATCATCGAATATACCTCGAACCAATATCCTGCAGATGGAGATCAGTTCGAGTTATGAAGCGTACTCACTTATCAGATGATAAATCGGCCATTTTTATCCGGTAAAATATCCGGACTTCCGTCTGTTTATGATTTAATATAAAACAATGTACAACCTAAGTCGGATGTTACTTTTTCTTATGAGGAGGTTCGTATATCAATCGAATGAAAGTGCTGAACCGTTCATTTTCCCGGCTGATAGGTATACCTGTTACAATACCCACCAGTAAATGATCGGTAATACCTACACGCATTTGTGGCCGGATGGTCATGTCGAAATCATTTCCATCAACCGTTTTATTCAACTCTACCCCAATAAAGTTTCGGGTTCCGGTAATCATATAATGAAAGTTAGAATTGATTTGCCATGATGTATGGGTAGCATTGTTTTTGAAATGATGCATGATAGCAGGTCCGGTGTACAGCAAGGTGTGGAAATGATTCCCCCAACGTTTTGCTGCAACAAAAAACGGATTATAGACATTTCCTTCAATCCATGTGTAGTTCTTGTATCGATTGAATGCAGTTAGCTCGAATTCATGTATATACCCGAATGCCAGGGAGGTTTTATTCTTCTCTGAAACAACGAAGGTGTACTGACCGGCTAATTTGAGGCTGTTGAGTTTACTCGCGGGGGCTGTTGCATGATTCGAAGTTGGATAATAGATGGAGAAGGGTAATTCAATTTCTAATCCCAAGCGATCTATTGGCGCCCATTCGTATTCAACCAGCGCGGTGTATTTGTCGTATTCGTTGTTATCGGTTAACCCCAATCCCACATTCCATTCTTTTTCACCTTTACGTGCTCCTAAATCCCTGATCAAATCAATATACAATGGTTCGGCATGTAAAACTTTGGCGGGTTTTTTACTTTTTTCAACTTCGTTGATGTACAGGCTGTCGTTATATTCATTCCAATCGTGTGCGGTTTGCTGTCCATACGCATGCATCATCATACCACTCCAAATACTCAAAAAAATAAATACCTTCATGTACATTCTTTTATGATTGAAAATTTCGGAAAGGGCAAGTATACTAACAGACAGTGAAGTAGATGTATTGGAAATATTTTTTTACAGTGTTTTAACAGCCGGTATATGTTGTTTGAATGAATGGATACGTGTATGAAAAAAGTGATCTATAGTGGAATGGTTGTATGTTTAGTATTGGTTTTATGGTATGCATTTTCTGCTGATTTCAGACAAGCCGTATATTATCAATACTACACCCGCATCAAGCATCCTGAAATAGCCGGAGGCCCTTGTGGCCCCAATTGTAACGGCTACAATGAGTATGAGGATGAAGTATCACTAACGAATACGGATACACTACCGCTGTTCAATATCCGGCAAAACGACAGGATGTTACTTACCGGTGTGATTTACGATTTTAACGGACAACCCGCGAACGGTGTATTGCTTTATGTATTTCACACCGATGCGCATGGCATATACCTGAAACGTCCGGGAGCAACCGGCGCGGAGGCGCTGAACGGGTATGTTCGCGGATGGATACAAACCGGTGCCGATGGACGGTATTACATCTACACAAACAAACCCGGCGCCTATCCCAATGAAAGAACACGCGCACATGTACATTGCATTATCAAGGAGCCCGACGTGAATGTATATTCGCTGATGGATTTTATATTTCCGGATGATCCCTATGCTATACAAATGGAAATGGAAACGCCTCAGGAACAGAATGGTGGCCTGGTGAAAGAGATTACTAAACCTCAAGATTCTCTTACGGTATATCAGCGGGATATATATCTTGGTCGCGGTGTGGTAAACTACCCCCAAAAAAAGAAGGGAGCATAAGTTTGCTCCCTCCGTTCAATGATCCGTTTCTATTATTTCATTTCAGCAAAATACTGATGGAAATAAGGAATGGTTTCAATACCCTTGTAGAAATTTTCTACATTGAATTTTTCGTTCGGGCTATGCAGGTTGTCGCTATCTAACCCAAAACCCATAAACACAATTTTTATTCCCAGTTCTTTTTCGAACAAAGCACAAATCGGGATACTACCGCCCCCACGCACCGGAATGGGGTCTTTACCAAATGTAGCATGCATAGCTTTTGCAGCAGCCTTGTAAGCGGTACTGTCAATCGGTGTCATGTATGGCTCACCACCATGGTGTAATTCAGCTTTCACTGTAATGTACGGTGGTGCTGATTTTTCAAGATGTTCGATTAGTAATTTCGTAATTGTATCAGATTGCTGATTCGGAACCAAACGTGCAGATATTTTGGCGTATGCTTTGGAAGGTAAAACTGTTTTAGCGCCTTCACCAATGTAGCCACCCCAAATGCCATTGAGTTCAAGCGTTGGGCGTATGCCGGTTCTTTCGTTGGTTGTATATCCTTTTTCTCCCCATAACGCTTTCACACCCAAATCTTTTTTAAATTCCTCTTCATCATAAGGTGCCTTTGCAAGGAGTGCTCTTTCTTCCTCTGACGATTCAACTACATCATCATAAAAACCGGGAATGGTGATGTGGTTGTTTTCATCATGCATAGACGCAATCATTTTTGCAAGGATGGTGATGGGGTTGGCAACGGCCCCTCCATATACTCCACTGTGCAGGTCGCGGTTAGGACCTGTAACTTCTACTTCAATATAGCTGAGTCCGCGCATACCTATATCAATACTGGGGGTATCCAGGCTAATCATGGCGCTATCGCTGATCAGGATGCAATCTGCTTTCAGCAAATCTTTATGTTCTTTAACGAATTTACCGAGGTTAGGTGAGCCTACTTCTTCTTCTCCTTCAATACAAAATTTAATATTGGTAGGCAAGGTGTTTGTTTTCACCATCGTTTCCAGCGCCTTTACGTGCATGTAAAACTGGCCTTTGTCATCACAACTACCACGTGCAAAAATTTTACCGTCCTTAATTACCGGATCAAAAGGGCCGCTATGCCAAAGCTCCAATGGTTCCGCGGGTTGCACATCGTAGTGTCCGTAGACCAACACAGTGGGTTTAGAAGGGTCAATGATTTTTTCACCATACACCACGGGATGCCCATCGGTAGGATATATTTCTGCTTTATCGGCACCGGCTTCCAGTAAACTTTTTTTCACTGCTTCAGCACAACGCAGCATATCGGCTTTATGTTCTGATTTTGCGCTTACACTGGGAATGCGCAACAAATCAAGTAATTCGTTCAGGAAGGCCTCTTTATTTTTTTCCTGATAATCTTTCCAAACCTGCATAAGTAAATTTTTATTTAGATGAACGAAAATAGGTTATTTAAAATGAGTAGATGTATTGCGTATTATCCATCAGGACATGAGTGCGGTGTATCGCTGAGATACATAATCCCAGTTTACCACTTTCCACCAATGGGCAATGTAATCGGCGCGTTTATTCTGATATTTCAGGTAGTAAGCATGTTCCCACACATCCAGACCGAGTAAAGGTGTACCTTTTATTTCACTCACATTCATTAAAGGATTATCCTGATTGGGTGTGCTGCCAATCATCAGTGTTTTCGCATTATTCATATACAGCCAGGCCCATCCACTTCCAAACCTGCCGGAAGCAGCATTGGCAAATTGCAGTTTAAACTGTTCGAAAGAACCAAATGTATTTTCAATGGCCGCCAGTAGTGTGCCGGTGGGGGCATTCTGTTCACGTTTTGGACGCATACATTTCCAGAACAATTCATGATTGTAATGCCCGCCTGCATTGTTGCGCATTTTGGTAGTATAGCGTGAAATGTTCGGTAATAAATCCTCCATACTCGTTTCGGAGGAAACACCCTCAGCTGAAGCTGCTTCAATCAGGTTTTTAGAATATCCTGCAGCATGGCGGTTGTAATGGATGTCCATTGTTTGAGTATCAATCACATCTTCCAAAGCAGAAAATGCGTATGGAAGGGGTTGCTGTGCCATCCCGGTTTTAAACGTGGTTACTATCGTTTTTTTTGAGGTAGCACAGGATGAAAGTAATTCAGGGATAGATGCAGTCGCTATTCCGGCTACCAACATACCTTTCAGTCCGCTTCCTAAAAATTTTCTTCTGTTATACTGTTGTGGCATAATAAAATATTTTATTTGGATGATGGAGTAAATACTTTTTTTATCCTTTTCGCAAAACGTGTGTACGCTTCTTTATTGAACACCTGAGAATCGGTCATGGCCTTATAGGTTAGCAATGCACCAATGGGTGTGAGTACCAGAACCGATAACCACATACCCAGGAACGGACTGGAAATATCTTCCCGTACGAATTTTTCACCAAACATATTCAACAGGTGAAAGATCAGGAAGAATATGATGGCCACTACCAGAGGCATTCCAAAACCGCCTTTGCGTATGATAGATCCTAACGGCGCACCAATGAAAAATAAGATCAAACAGGCAAAAGACATTGAATATTTTCTGTGCCATTCCATTTTCGTCATACGGATTTGATCTGTTGTGGATCGGGTTTCGGTGATATTAAACGCTATAAAGTTACGGATATCACCGGCGATATGGTACGAGCGTGAATAGATGGCCTTTTTCAGTGAATCAGGGATGATACTTTCGGTTGCGGTAATGATTTTGTCTTTACTCACGCTATCGGATACACGCAAATAGGGCAAATTGTAATCCACCACATTTTTACGGTAGTAAACGGCTGTATCGCGCAGGTGTTCCAGCGAATCAATGTTTTTGTTCAGTTGTCGTGCACTCAACATTTTTTGTCCGCCCTTATACAGGCTATCACTGGTATTTGCTTTTTTGAGCGAGGTGAGATCGAATAGTTTTTTGAAAGATTTAAAACTGAGGCGGATGAATTCTGTGGTGCTGTCTCCCGGGAAACCCCTTTCCTGATAGCGGTTTCCGTTCATGAGGTGAAATTCAAGGTAATTGTTATCAGGAGAAACGCTCATCACTCCCTGATCGGCAATAATGGAATTGTCTTGTAACGGATTGCCGTGTTCATAAATTAATACACCGTGGATGGTTTTTCCGTCGCGGTCTTTCTTATCAACCTTTATGGCATAGTTGGGAATATGGCCGAAGAAAACACCCTCTTTTAAATCGAACGCCGGTTTTTTGTAAAAGATATCATTGTATAATGCTGCAAACTTCAGGTTAGCCACCGGGATGATGTGGTTTCCGAAAATAAATGACACGCCGCTGAGCAGTATGGCCACCACAATGAGCGGTTTCATGAATCGTAACAATGAAATGCCGGAAGATTTTACCGCAACCAGTTCAAAAGATTCACCCAGGTTACCAAAGGCCATGATAGAGGCAATCAGAATAGCGATGGGCAATGCAAGTACCAACAGGGAAGCGCTGGCATACCAGAGAAACTGACCAATGGTCCCAAAATCGAGTCCTTTACCTACAAGGTCATCCACATACTTCCACAAAATTTGCATCATCAGTACAAACCAGGTAATGAAAAACGTGGCGATAAACGGCCCAATGAACGATTTCAATACCAGTTTGTCTAACTTCTTTATCATGCAAACCTGCTTAAATTGGTCAGGGTACACAAAAGTAACCCTTTCTGTTTATCGAACAGGGAGAATAGATGCGTGCATGGGGAGGAGGATATACAGAAAATTAACTACCAATTCTGTGGAAGAGGTCTTTCACCTGATATTCCCACAACTGGCTTTGATCCTTGATATCTTTTTTATCGGCAAAGTCTTTAATCACCAAAATCGTTTGATTGGTCACTTCAGATTTGTCAATACAAAATTCAAAGTATTCATCCTTGGCCATATGTTTCCAGCGAAACCGGATAAATTTATTTTCTTCCATTTCAAGCAAATCGGCTTTTTCAACCGTGCCATTCCATGAAAAGCTGTATTCACCATCTTTTTCATCCACTGCGTCGGCAAACCATTCCTGTAAACCCGAGGGCTGACTTAAAAATTCGAACAATATTCCGGGTGAACAGCGAACAGGATATTCGAGCGTATATAATACTTTCTTACTCATCGTATAATCTTAAACCTTCAATGATGCAATTATAGAAAAATAATCCACCTTACAAAATATTTACCCTTCTTTTTTAGTTATATAGTCACATTGGAAAATTGTTTAATCATACAGGCCTGTTCAGGCTTGAAAAAATATTTTTTGGAACATATTATAATTAGTTTAAATTACATCCGGAATTTTAACATTCCACCAACACCGTTGGCCAAATCCGACCCTAGTATAAAACCATTAACCCAAAATCACCGCTTATGAGTATGCGTCAGCTGAAAATAACGAAGTCTATCACTAACCGTGAAAGTCAGAGCCTCGAAAAGTACCTACAGGAAATCGGAAAAGTAGAATTGATTTCTGCCGAAGAAGAAGTTAAACTGGCAGAGAGAATCCGCAACGGCGATCAGGTTGCGCTCGAAAAACTTACCAAAGCCAATTTACGATTTGTAGTTTCTGTTGCCAAGCAGTATCAGAACCAGGGATTAACCTTGCCGGATTTAATCAATGAGGGGAATCTGGGTTTGATTAAAGCCGCACAGCGATTCGATGAAACCCGCGGTTTCAAGTTCATCTCTTATGCAGTATGGTGGATACGCCAGAGTATCTTACAGGCGTTGGCAGAGCAATCGCGCATTGTAAGGTTACCTTTAAATAAGGTGGGATTAACCAATCGCATCAGTAAAGCCTATTCGCAACTGGAGCAGGAATTCGAACGCGAGCCTACGCCTGAAGAATTAGCCCTCTTTCTGGATATTGAAACCGAAGAAGTAGCTGCCACGCTCGGTGTTGCAGCAAGGCATGTAAGCATGGATCAACCATTATCGGAAGGAGAGGAAGGCACCCTGATAGATGTGCTGGTGAACAGAGATGCACCGGAAGCCGACAGTGATTTGGCTATTCGCGATTCACTCAAAATGGAAATTGAACGCTCGCTGAGCATCTTAACCGAGCGCCAGCGCGAAGTCATTCAATATTTCTTCGGAATCGGAATTGATCATCCATTAAGTTTAGAAGATATTGGGGAACGTTTTCATTTAACCAGAGAGCGTGTACGACAGATAAAAGACAAAGCCATCACGCGGCTACGAAGCACTTCACGATGTGAAATGCTGAAGTCGTTTTTAGGATAAATGTAGTGAGCCTCTTATGAGGCTCTTTTTTTATGTGTACATTCAGCAAATTCGGTTTTTAATAATGGTTGATTTTACGCAAATTTGCATTCTATTAAAATCTCATCATGGCTATTGAAGTAAAAGTTCCTACGGTTGGTGAAAGTATCAATGAAGTTACGCTGGTGAAATGGTTGATTCCGGATGGCGGATATGCAGTACGCGATGCGGTGATTGCTGAACTAGAAAGTGAGAAAGCCACCTTTGAAGTGAATGCAGAGCAAGCCGGTGCGGTTAAGTATATTGCTGCCGAAGGCGATACGCTGGCCATTGGGGATGTGATTTGCAGTATTGATACCGAGGCACCCGCTCCGGAACCTACAGCTGAAGCGCCCAAGGAAACCACACCCGCTGCTGCACCGGTAAAAGAAAAACCCGCTGCTACAACCGCAGAACCGGTCACTGCCGTGAAAGCCACTCCGGTAGCAGCTGCCATCATAGCCGATAAAAAAGTAGATACCCGCAATATTCAGGCATCGGGCAGCCATGGAAAAATTACCAAGCAGGATGTGTTGCAGGCCCTGAGCCAACCCGGACGAACAGCCGGTACCTTGTTCAGCCGTGAAGAGAAGCAAGAAAAAATGAGCAACTTGCGCAAAACCATTTCGCGCCGTTTAGTGGAAGCAAAGAACTCCACTGCCATGCTCACTACGTTCAACGAAGTGGATATGGGCCCGATTATGGAATTGCGCAAAAAGT
>JAHBTM010000003.1 GCA_019638635.1 Ferruginibacter sp.
GTTAAGATGTGGAGACTCGTCTGGGAAGAGACGACGCGTCCCTCATGTTCATTGAGACTTCGTGTTGTAGGTTAAGAAGAGGAGACTCGTCTGGGAAGATAAACACAACAACGGCCCGGAGTGAGAGACATCAATAAGGGCGGAAAGAGTAGCTAAACTACACACTCACATGACAGTGTTATTTTTTTCCTGACGATGGCGATGTGTGAAAGTTTACTTACTAAAAATTAGCCTTCATCCCTAAATTAAAACTTAACGGAATATTGGGGCGGTAGCCTTGCGGTAAGTTTGCTACAATGGCCTTACTGTTGGTGATGTTGTTGAGGGTGGTAAACGCAGTGAATGTGCGGTTGATTCTATAATTGGATGAAAAGTCTATGATCAGAAATCCTTTCAATGCATTTACGTCAGCAAGAGGGATGTTTTCAGACGGAGTTGTTTTATCGCCCTGCCCGGGTTTTACACGGGTTGCCCCGGTGTATCTCCCGGTGAGTGTTGTATTCCATTTGTTGCTTTCAATTCCGATACTACCGGTGAGCATATGCGGCGTAATGAATGGAATGTAATCTCCAGTTTGTATGGTTCCGCTGCCCCAATCTCCGCCGCCATTTACAAAGGAATCTTCAAACGTAGCTAACGTGTACGTGTATGCGAAGCATACCGGAAGTTTGATCCGGTTCGTTACGGTTTTTTGATACAAAAGATCATATTGCATTCCCATTTCAACACCCCGGATGATTGCGTGACCGGCATTGAACATATTTCCGGTGCCGGCTCCACCGCCCGAGATGTTATCTGAACCAAGGATGTTGTCATAGTTGTTTATAAATCCTGTTACCTGCGCATGAAATCCTTTTGTATTCATTCGGTACCCGAGTTCATAGTTTATGGATTTTTCCGCCGTAGCTTGTCCGTTTACAGCAGTTACCGAAGGCATTCCGGGTGGTGAGAAACCTTTATGTACACCGCCGAACACGTTCATGCTGGAATTGATTTCATAATTGAAACCCACACCCGGCAGGAAAACAGCAAGTTGGTTGGTGGCTGTTTTCAATGCCGTTCCCAATCGGGCATTATCGGCATTTCCAAAATTGCGGAATTCGAGGTTTACCGTTTCGTGCCTGAAACCTGCACTGATTTTTAACCCCTTGTACTGTACATCATAATTCAGATACGTTGCCACACTGTTCGCATCCCGCAATTGATTTTCCTGATTTCCCTTAACACCTGCGGCAGTGAGTATCATTAAACGGTTTGTCATGCTGTATGTGGATCGTGTAGCATAGCGGTCTGCCTGATCGGCATGCGCACGAACCCCTGCCCGTATGTGGTGTTCCAATTGACGGGTATTAAAGTGATAATTTGCATTCAACTGTATTCCTTTCGATTGGTATGTTCTCGCTGCACTTTGATAATCGATGTCCCCATTTTCCTGCCCGGTCATTATCCGATAAGCGGTTTGATGTGTTTCAGGATGATTCAGGATGTTGTTGATGCTTTGTCCGCCAAAGCTATTCGCCCTGGCCCAATCTCTGAAAGTAGTTGCATAGTATGCTGTGGTGTTGATGGATAATCCTTTTACAGGGAATATGGAGTGTGTGAGGGAGATGTGTTGATGCGACATATCCAGCTTATCTTTTTGGGTGCCTGTATATCTTCTGTTGGCGTTTGCTTTGTAATCATCGAAGGTTAATCCCAAATACGTTTCGTTGCTTTCTTCGGTCGTGTTTACAAATTTCAATGTAAACGACTGATACATTTTTGCATTTGTAGGGGTGTGCCACCGCAGTTTTCCCATAAGGTCTCTTCGGTCGAATCCGGTATGGCCCCCGTTATCCAATTCTTTAAAACCGTTACTGGCCAATCGGTTTACTTCAAAAACATAATCAAAGTTTTTTTTGCTGTCGCCCACCCAAACCCTTTGCTGGTTGGTGTGAAAGCTGCCATACGAAAGTTGTGCAAAGCCATTGAATGAGGAAGGTATGGAAGTAGAAATGAGGTTAACGGCACCACCGATGGTGTATGGTCCGTATTTAATTTGGCTACTGCCTTTCAGTACTTCTACTCCCTGCATGCGGGCGAAGGTGGGGAAGTAATATGCTGAAGGATCGGCATAGGGCGCCGGAGCCATGAGGATGCCATCTTCCATTAAAGTGATCTTTGCACTTCGGTTTACTGGCGTGCCCCGCAAGCCAATGTTGGGCCTGAGTCCGAAACCTTCTTCATCGCGGATATTCACACCCGGAACCAGGCGGAGTACGTGGTTGATATTTGGCTGATTGAGTTTTTCAATGGTTTCGTGGTTGATGTGTTGACCAGAACCGGGAATGGATTTGGATTTACTTCCTACGATGGTGATTGCTTCTAACTCAAGGCTGCGGGAAGTATCGGAGCTGGCTTTTTGGGCAACAGCAGACAGGCTCAGGAACAGGAGCGGGGATATACAGATTTTGTGCATTACTATTTTTTATACTGATTTTTATTGGCGTCAAAAATCTGCATAAGTGGTCATGAGCTGTTTTCGGAATCAGGAAATGCGTTTTTACAATCAGGAATATTTATGAGTTGAATACTTCGGAAGAGATATGATTTTGACGAGTTCCTTACGATAATTAAGAAATCGTGTTGTGGGTTAAAATGGGGAGAGTTACGACGAGTCCCTCACGTTCATTGAGTCTTCGTGTTGTGGGTTAGGTAGAGGAGACTCGTCTGGGAAGAGACGACGAGTCCCTCATGGTAATTGAGTCTTCGTGTTGTGGGTTAAGAAGAGGAGACTCGTCTGGGAAGAAGAGGAGACTCGTCTGGGAAGAGACGACGAGTCCCTCATGGTAATTGAGACTTCGTGTTGTGGGTTAAGAAGAGGAGACTCGTCTGGGAAGAGACGACGAGTCCCTCATGGTAATTGAGTCTTCGTGTTGTGGGTTAGGTAGAGGAGACTCGTCTGGGATGAGGAACGACGAGTCCCTCATGTTCATTGAGACTTCGTGTTGTGGGTTAAGATGAGGAGACTCGTCTGGGAAGAAGAGGAGACTCGTCTGGGAAGAGACGACGCGTCCCTCATGGTAATTGAGTCTTCGTGTTGTGGGTTTAGAAGAGGAGACTCATCTGGGAAGAAGAGGAGACTCGTCTGGGAATTGGATGATTGTGTAGAAAGATGTTGGTTTTGTTGATACAAGAGATGAAGTTGACGGGCTGCCGGATAGCAGTGAAAAGCCCGGTGAGGATTTGGTGTGCAGCGGTTTTGTGCCGGACTTGCAACGAATAGCCGGAACAAATGATGCAATACATTGAGTTGATGAAAGCCCCAGAGAAATCAAGGGAAGCATCTGGCTGCTGCGGATTGAGTGTGAACGAAGTAAAAAAAATCCCGCTTCTTTTTTTAAAAGCGGGATGTGTAAGGATTTAAAAGCGGGCTAGTGCATCGGAACTTCTATGAGTAAAAGCTCCGCATTTTCTGTGGCGGTAATTTGCAAAGAATCGGTATCGGTGATGCTCATGGCATCGCGTTGATTCAATAGGGTTTCGTTGATGGAAACGGCTCCGGAAATAACCACGAGGTACATACCATTTCCTTTAAACGCGTTGTTGTATGAAATACTTTTTCCGGCATCCAGATTCGACAATGAGAAGCGTGCATCCTGATTGATCCAAAGGGCATCGTCCTCATTGCGCGGAGACACCACCACCTGCCATTGGTTCGTGCGGCCGGCGATATCAAAAGTGCGTTGATCGTATCGGGGTTTTATATTTCGCTCTTTCGGGAACAGCCAGATTTGAAAAAGGGTTACCGGATCTGTGGCCGATGCGTTGGCTTCGGAGTGTTGAACACCGGTTCCGGCACTCATGATTTGAACGTCGCCTGCTTTGATGATGCCTTCGCCACCGGTACTGTCTTTATGAGCGAGCGCTCCGGTGAAAGGGATGGTTACAATTTCCATGTTATCGTGCGGGTGGGTGGGGAAGCCTCCGCCACCGGCTATCCAGTCGTCGTTTAGCACCCTCAATGCCCCGAAATGCACATATTTGGGGTTGTGGTAACCGCTGAAACTGAAGTAATAATTGGGTTTTAACCAACCGTAGTCGGCACTTCCGCGTTCGGAAGCTTTCTGTACACTTGTTTTCATGTTTGCTCCTTATTTAATGTTTAAACATCAAATTGGGTGCCAATCGTACAAAATGCTATTTTGTCAGGTTAGTTCAGGTGTTCAAAATCCGTATCGTTGAGGGGGATATGGACCTCTTCCACGCGGTTTTCGTTGAATTCGATGATGAAGTTATTGCGGCCTTCACCGATGAGGATTCTGAGGTATTGTTGTTGAACCAGTTCGAGCATATTCAGGAAAATGAAGATGGCATGGATGCGGTTTTCGCAATCGTCGAACAGTTTTTCGAAGGAAAGCGTTTTTTCGCGTTCGGCCAGTTCGAGCAGGTAATGTCGGATGCCTTCCATGGTATAATTGTATTGTACCACGGTATGCACCGGACGATTATTTCTTTCCTGAATTTTTTGGGCAACCCGTTCAAAAGCTTTCATGAGTTTGAACAGGGTGATGGTTTGTATTTCGGTGCCTTCGCCGGATTCTTCACCAATTTGTGAAAGTTCTTTCTGGAGGTTACCACGGCGTATCATCAGCAGGCGTTCGGCTTCCATTTCGGCCATACGCGCCGCTGCTTCTTTGAATTTTTTGTATTCGAGGATTTTGTCGATCAGTTCCTGACGCGGATCAATTTCATTGCCTTCGGCATCCAGTTCTTTTCTGGGCAGCAGCATTTTGGCTTTTATGCGCATTAGGGTGCTGACGAACAAAATGAATTCGCTGCTGAGTTCAATATTCAGTTCTTCGGATTCATGAATATGCTGCAGGAAATCGTCTATGATTTTAGTGATGGGGATATTATAGATATCGAGTTCATCCCTTTCAATGAAAAAGAGCAGCAGATCGAAAGGTCCTTCAAACTGATCGAGTTTTATTTGATAAGTAGTGTGAATCAAAGTAGCGGGTGTTGTAAAGATTAGTAATTTTTAATATTGTAGGCGAAACCGATGCCCATGAGTTGGAGAATTTGTGGTGCCGGGCCTTTTCCGGGTTTTACGTTTGCCACATCATCATCGTAAATCACATCCACATTCAGGGAGAAGTTGATTCTTTTGGTGATTTTAGCGGTGAACACGTTAGACCAGAAAACATCGATATTCTGTGGATTGCTTTTATAGTTGGAGAAAAGATCCAGCCTGGATTTAAAAGTGAATTTATCATTGAATGTTTGCTGATAATTCACCGATCCGAAGGCGCCGAATTCACTGCGGGTATTTTTGCCGGGTTCCAACCCATAGAGGGGTGCAAGGAAATCGTTTGTAACAATGACCCAGCGGGATGTAACCGGAGAAATAAACAAGGACAGGTTTTTATTGGGCTTATAATCTATACCGGCCGATAATAAAACATAGGCCGGTGCGAGGAATTTAGAGGTGAGTGCGGCAGAGTCGGCATTGTTTGTGCCTTTCAGGTAGGAGTACCCGTTAGCAAACTGAGAACGCGCGTTGAGCAATCCGGCGAGGTTAACTTTGGGTGATAGGGCGTAGCCATATTTTGTAAGAAAATCAATTCGGTCGCTGGCTTTGCGTGATCCGAGGCTGGTGGTGTTCACGATACCATAGGCCAGATCGAGCGTATTATCCCAGGAGTGTTTTCCTTTTTTGTAGAATGCATGCAGGTTAGTGAAGGCGTTCAGTGAAAAGGAGAATTCATCACCCCCTGCCGCCCAGTTAGAAAGGGAGCCCTGGTTGATGTTGAGGTTGAAGATGCCACCCTTCTTCCATATTTTAGGAATCGTATCGATGCCATCCGCTTTGTTCACTTTTTTTTCTGTGGCTGATTTTAATTCTTTCACGGTGGCATCCTGTGCCTGAGTGTTCAATACAGCGCATAAAAGAAAGGGCAGCAGTAATTTTTTCATTGCAGGTATCTGTCTTTAGTACTTTCAAACTTCGTTTTACTTCTTCAGCGCATCTCTGATTTCCATCAACAGCTTATCGGTAGAAGATGGTTCGGCCGGAGCGGGAGGTGCTTCTTCTTTTTTCCTTGAAGCCGCATTGGCTGCTTTCAGCAATATGAAAATTACAAAGGCAATAACAATAAACTTAAGTACGGCCGCCAGAAAGTTGCCGTATTTAACAGCGCCCCAGGTTAGTTTACTGAGATCGTCTACGTTGGCTGCTTTCAATGCCGGATTCAGTATCAGCGGTGTGATAACATCATCCACCAAAGAAGAAACAATAGCGCCAAAGGCAGCACCTATGATAACGGCAACGGCGAGGTCTATTACATTGCCTTTTAATGCAAAGGCTTTAAATTCTTTTAAAATACCCATATCATT
This sequence comes from Ferruginibacter sp., assembly GCA_019638635.1. GTDB lineage: Bacteria > Bacteroidota > Bacteroidia > Chitinophagales > Chitinophagaceae > Ferruginibacter. Next base: position 6,379 of record JAHBTM010000003.1, read on the forward strand.
GTATTTAGGTTGGCTCAAAATTATCATTTAATTGGTGTAAGGGCGTATATTTTATCCACTACTTATGTACGAAAAGAGGATTGTATGAAAGCAGGTTCTGTGTGGCTGAACTGGTTGTTATTCGCTTCCCTTGCAGTGATTTGGGGCAGCAGCTTCATATTAATGAAACTGGGTATACGCCATTTAACACCGGTGCAGGTAGCCTCGGTCAGGATTATTGCTTCCGGTATAATACTGTTGCCGGTGGCTTACAGGGCATTCAGCCGCCTGAATTACACGCAGCAGGGTTTTGCGTTGTTATCGGGGTTACTGGGGAGTTTTTTTCCTGCGTATTTGTTTTGCATGGCTGAAACAAAAATGGACAGTGCGCTGGCGGGCATTTTGAATGCACTGACCCCGGTGTTTGTTATTCTCATTGGTGTTTTCTTTTATCGGTTGCCGGTTTCCTGGCAAAAGTTATCCGGTGTAGCCATAGCCCTTGCGGGGAGTGTGTTGCTGCTGTTTGCACAAAGCGGGTTCAGTGGAATGGAGCATCCGTTGTATGCAGGCATGATAGTACTGGCCACGTTGTGTTACGGCTGGAATGTAAACCTGGTGAAAAAGCACCTCAATCATGTGAATGCACTGGATGTGGTAGCCGTTGCACTTGTGGGGTGTTCCGTACCCGCTGTACTGATTTTGATGTACGTGGGGTTTCCGGCCATTGTTGTGGATCAGGGTTTTTTAGGCTCATTGTCGGCAGCAGCGGTGTTGGGAATTGCAGGCACTGCATTGGCATCGGTATTGTTTTACCGGTTGATTCGTTCAGCCGGAGTGGTATTTGCTTCTATGGTCACCTATGCGATACCGGTAGTAGCCATGGTATGGGGATTGATATTTCGCGAATCGGTGGGGTGGATGGCGGTGGGGTGCCTGTTCATTATTTTAACAGGAGTGTATTTGGCCAACCGGGCGCGGTAATTTAATGGAATAAATGCATGTAACGCGCTTCCGGAGCGGCGTCAATGAAAATAATGTTCTCCCTGTTTTCATCCATTACCAATCGGTTGCCCAACAGATTTTCTCCTTCTTTTTTATCGAAGTTCAGCAGGATGGTATCATGTTGTAGCTGATAGGTGCCTGTGAATTCCGTATTTTTAATGCTGTCGAATAACATTTTGTAGTATTCAAATTTCCAATCTTCGGATAAGGACAAATAGCAATCGTTCAGGTCGGATAGCGACATAAATGTTTGGTTGATGCCGGTAACAGGTGCTGCGGATGCAGGTTCAGCGGGCTTTTCAGCGGGTGCGTTGCAGGAGAAGGCTAAGAAAATGCCCCATATCAATACAATCGATTTCATTCGTCAAAAGTACTACCTGATTGTTGTACAAAAAAATGGGGATATAACCATGGGAAAAACACCCTTTTTAAAAAGATTAATAATTGTAATATTGAATGGGTAACCGATGGAGTGAACGGACATCGGAGTGTAGAACTGGATATTATCCCACCTTCAAACCAAACACATGAAATCATTTCTATGGATGCTGGCGGTGTGCGTTACCGCCGTGCAGTCATTCGCGCAAAAGCCGGCACCTGAGGGGCGCCCCGATGTAAAACAAGGCAATATTACTGCCGCGGATTTTTCCAAAGCGCCGTATGCTATTGACTCTTCTGCACATGCAGTGGTGTTGATGGACATTGGAGATTCCGAATTCACCGGAAATAATCAGAGTTCATTTGACCTGGTATACACCCATCAAAAGCGCATCCACATCATCGATAAAAACGGATTTGATCACGCAACGGTTCAAATTCCGTTATATACTTCTAAAACCAAAGAAGAATCTCTTCAATCTTTGGTTGCCTATACCTATAACCTGGAGGGAGATAAGGTGGTAGCTACCAAGGTGGAGAAGTCTTCAATTTTTATTGAGAAGCAGAATGAATTTTACAAGCTGTGCAAGTTCACCTTCCCCAACCTGAAAGAGGGATCCATCATCGAATTTAAATACAAAGTGGTGTCGCCCTTCATCCAGAATCTTCAACCGTGGAACTTCCAGGATGCCATACCTACTTTATGGTCGGAGTATACGGTAGGCATACCCAATGTGCTTGATTTTTTAATACTGTATCAGGGATACAGAGAATTTGATTATACCAATCAAAATGTAAAAAACATGAGCTACCGGGTAACCATAGACGATCATTCCTATCAGAGGAACTCAGTGGATGTAAATACTCCGGTTACCACCACCACCTGGGCTATTAAAAATGTACCGGCTTTAAAATATGAAAACTTTACCTCTTCTGTTTCCAATCACCTGCAACGCATATTCTTTCAGTTAAGAACCGTACGTTACGACGAAAGCAAGCCCATACAGGTAATGAACACCTGGGAGCAAATCATGAAAGATTTGATGAAGGATAATAATTTTGGAGGCACCTTATCGCAAAAGCATGATGTGTACGAACAGGAAGTGGCGCCTTCATTGGGAAAGGTGGAGAATGATCTGGATAAAGCCATGGGCATTTTCAGGTATGTGCGCAATCGTTTCAAATCGTCCGGAACCGGATCCATATACCTGAAGCAAACCATTCGAAAACTAGGTGAAACCAAAAGTGGTACGGCTGCTGAAATCAATTTGTTCCTCACTTCCATGCTTAGAAACGGAGGATTTACTGCCCGTCCGGTTATTTTGAGCACACGCAGCAACGGTATTGCTCCCGATATGTTCCCTATACTGAATGAATTTAATTATGTGATTTGTCTGCTGGAGCACGATAACAAAAAATATTTTCTGGATGCATCCCGGAAAAAAATGGGTTTTGGGCGTTTGCCGCTGGCCGTGTATAACGGGCAGGCACGCGTAGTAGATGAATTGCCATTGCTGATGAACCTGTCACCCGATTCTATTCAGGAAACCAGTGTAGTGAATGTGTCTATTAATAATACGGATAACGGAACAGAGTTGGAAGGTTCGGTATCGATTGACCCCGGTTATTATGAATCTACCGATATCCGTGATGAGCTGGATAGCAAGACGGATTCTGTGTACTTTGCCGACATTGAGAAAAAGTTTGAACCGGTCATTCGAATCGGACATAAATCAATTGACGGGTTAAAAGATTTTGAATCCCCACTGAATATATATTACGAATTCAAAACTGATTTGAATGAAGATGTGTTGTACTTCAACCCTATGTTTTCGGAAAAGCTCAAAGAGAATCCATTTAAATCTCAGAAGAGAGAATACCCGGTTGAAATGCCTTATGTGATGAACCGCCGGTTTACATTGAACATGGAAATTCCGAAAGGATACAGTGTAGATGAAATGCCGAAAAGCGAAAAGATTCTGCTCAACGATAAAGATGGATATTTTGAGTACGTCATCAACAACAATGGCCGCAACATCATCCTGAATTCAAGAATTATGCTGGCAAAGTCAACATTTTTGAATGCCGATTACGAACCCCTGAGAGCATTTTTCGGAGTGATTGTGAAGAAGCATGCAGAAATGATTGTGTTTAAGAAAAATAAGTAATCATGAAGTATTTAATGATTTGCCTCGTTTTGTTTGCAACAGAATCGAAGGCTCAATCGTATGCCGCCTTTTTTATTCCGGATTCACTTCGAAAAAATGCAGTGGCCGTATGCAGGCTGGAAGAAAAGAAGGTTGAAATATTTTCTTCATCGAAAGCGATTGTTCGTAACCGTTATGTAATTACCGTGTTAAATCCACATGGAGACGGGTATGGCAATTACAGCAATCATTATGATAAACTGCGCAAGTTGAACAACATCAACGGTACCTTGTACGATGCTTTGGGAAAGAAAATTAAATCCATGCAAAAGAAAGATTTGCTGGATATGGCATATAATGATGAAATCAGCCTCATGACCGATGATCGCATGAAGCGTTTTAGTTTCAACCATACATCTTACCCGTACACTGTGGAGTTTACGGATGAAGAGCAATTGAACGGAACTTTTTTTCTACCCTCTTGGAATCCGGTACCCGGACAAAAATTTTCGGTGCAGCACAGTTCGTTTGAAGTAGTGTTACACGAAGGAGCGGATGTACGCTTTAAAGAATTAAATGTGCCTGAAAAGCCTATTGAAAAGGTTGCCGGCAAACAAAAATCTTATGTATGGACCTTGAAGGACTTTCCAGCGTATGAGCGGGAATGGTTTCAGCCCGCACCTGAAAATTTTCTTCCCAATGTATATCTGGCACCCGTTGAATTTACTATCGGAAATTATACCGGCAAAATGGATACGTGGGAAAACCTGGGCAAGTTCATTTTACAATTGAATGCCGGAAAAGATGCGTTGCCTCCTGCCATAGCAGCCGATGTAAAGCGTTTAATCGGCAACGTGAGTAACAGGGAAGAAAAAATAAGGTTGTTGTACGAATACCTGCAACAGAACACCCGGTACATTAGTATACAAATGGGTATTGGGGGTTGGCAGCCTTTTGATGCTTCGTATGTGGCCACCAAGCGTTATGGAGATTGTAAGGCTTTGTCGAATTACATGGTCAGCCTGTTGAAAGAGGCCGGGATTACAGCCCATTATGTACTGATTAATTCCGGTGAGGCACGTAGGGGTTTGTGGGAAGATTTTCCGGCGCCGTATTTCAATCATGCCGTTGTATGTGTACCATCAGGAAAAGATACCCTATGGCTTGAATGTACCAGCCAGACAATCAGTCCGGGTTATATGGGTTCGTCTACTGGTAACCGTAAGGCACTCATGATTGCTGATCATGGCGGAGTGGTGGTGAATAGTCCGTTGTACACGGCCAAAGAGAACAGGCAGGTTAGAAAAATTCAGGCACAGGTAGATGAAAGTGGAAACCTGAAGGCCAGTTTAAATACCCGTTTCAGCGGAATTGAACAGGAAACTCAACATTACCTGTTACATAATAATACGGCAGCTATGCGTGAGAAATACCTGAATCAATCATTGGATTTACCTAATTATTCAGTGGAGGCTATCCGTTATAATGAAACCAAAAGCAGTATTCCAGAAATAGAGGAGTACATGGAATTAAAGGCAACGAATTATGCCACTATCACGGGGAAACGTATGTTTATAACCCCTAACCTGGTGAATAAAGTTTCAACACGGCCGGATGCGTCAAAACCCAGAAAGTATGCTGTAGTATATCCTCACTCTTTCACCCATGCAGATACAGTTGAAATCAGTGTACCCGCAGGGTACGAACCTGAAAGTATTCCGAAAGATGTAACAGTGGATAATCCATTCGGAAAATACAGCATCCGTTTTGAAGTAAAAGACAACGTAATACGTATGTACAGGCGGTACACCCGTGAGGCCGCTACCTATCCCGCTTCATCCTATGCTGATTTAGCGGCGTTTTATCATGCGCTTTATCAGGCAGACCACAGCCGGGTGGTGCTCGTTAAACAGTCGGAGTAGTAAAAAAAACTTCCTCATTTTTTTGTATCCGGTCATCAACCCTTACCTTTGCGGCTCAAATTAGAAACGAATGCCCGAAAGGGTCCGTTTAACAAGGTATAAAGCATTAAAAATCAATTAGATTATGGCCAATATCGGTAAGATAAAAACAGTTATCGGTGCGGTGGTAGACGTACAGTTCAATAACGATTCCAAATTACCGGAAATCATGAACGCACTGGAAGTAACCCGCGAAAATGGTGAAAAGCTGGTACTGGAAGTACAGCAACACCTTGGGGAAGATAGTGTACGTACAATCTCCATGGATTCTACCGAGGGATTGGTACGCGGAACGGCCGTGGTAGATACCGGAAAAGCTATTGCCATGCCTACCGGTGATGCAATTAAAGGACGTCTTTTCAATGTAACCGGCGACCCTATCGACGGTTTGCCAGCAGTTTCAAAAGAAAACGGACGTCCGATCCACGCCAAACCACCGGTGTTTGAAGAGCTGAGTACCGCCTCAGAAATTCTGTTTACCGGTATCAAAGTAATCGACCTGATTGGCCCGTATGCCAAGGGTGGTAAAATTGGTTTGTTTGGTGGTGCCGGTGTGGGTAAAACGGTTTTGATTCAGGAGCTGATGAATAACATCGCAAAAGCATACAGCGGTTTATCCGTGTTTGCCGGTGTGGGAGAGCGTACACGTGAAGGAAACGACCTGATGCGTGAAATGATTGAAGCAGATTTGATTAAATACGGCCCTAAATTTAAACACTCCATGGAAGAAGGTGGATGGGATTTGTCTACCGTAAACCTGGATGAACTCAGAGATTCCAAAGCAACATTTGTGTTCGGCCAGATGAACGAACCACCGGGAGCCCGTGCAAGGGTGGCTTTGAGCGGATTAACCATCGCTGAATATTTCCGGGATGGTGACGGACAAGGACAAGGTAAAGACATACTTTTCTTCGTGGATAATATCTTCCGTTTCACGCAGGCCGGTTCAGAAGTATCGGCGCTGTTGGGGCGTATGCCTTCAGCGGTGGGTTACCAGCCTACTCTGGCAACAGAAATGGGTTTGATGCAGGAAAGAATTACTTCAACCAAGAACGGTTCGATTACCTCCGTTCAGGCGGTGTATGTACCGGCGGATGACTTAACTGACCCCGCCCCTGCAACTACCTTTGCGCATCTTGACGCCACAACGGTATTGAGTCGTAAAATTGCTGACTTAGGTATTTATCCTGCTGTGGATCCGCTGGATTCTACTTCACGGATTCTGACACCATTGATTGTGGGCGAAGAACATTACACTTGTGCAAACAGAGTAAAAGGAATTTTACAGCGCTATAAAGAATTACAGGATATTATTGCCATCCTGGGTCTGGATGAATTGAGCGATGAAGACAAACTGGTTGTTTCCCGCGCCCGTAAAGTACAGCGTTTCCTGAGCCAGCCGTTCTTTGTGGCTGAACAGTTTACAGGTTTGAAAGGAGTACTGGTTTCAATGGAAGATACGATCCGCGGCTTCAATTCCATCATGGATGGCGAAGTAGATGAATATCCGGAAGCTGCTTTCAACCTCGTAGGTACATTGGAAGACGCGATTGAAAAAGGTAAAAAACTGATGGAAGCAGCCAAAGCATAACAGTGCTTTCTGTATGAACGGATGTTTTCACCCTCTCAACCAATCAATATGACTTTAGAAATATTAACACCCGAAAAAAAGATATTCAGCGGCGAAGTGTTCGGCGTTCAGTTGCCGGGCATCAGTGGGTTGTTTGAAGTGCTGGATAAGCACGCCCCATTGGTGAGCGCTTTGAAAGCGGGCCATTTGAAGATTCTGAAAGACAAAAGTGCATCTACATCCTTTTCTATACAGGGTGGATTTGTAGAAGTGCTGAACAACCGTACTACGGTACTGGTAGAAGGTGCGAAAGAGTTGTAAAGTGTAAAAATATTTTTCTGTAAATGCTTCGTGTATCGAAGCATTTTTTTTGCCTTCTTGTAAGCGTTCAGTGCGGTTTGTACTGTACAAATTAAACAGGATTTTTCCACCACAATAATGCCCTGGCGCAAAGCGGCATACATAGTATAAGCAGTAATGAATACGGGGATTGGGTGATGTAGTAGGCCTGGATAGAAAGGCATGCTACATAAAACGGATAGGCAACAAACAATCCACCTACCATGATGGAATCAAAATGATCATTATTCCATTTGTATGATATGAGCCACTTGAGCGGATAGTATAGAGGAGCATGCAACAACCATCCGGCAAGCGCAGGCACGGTAAGGGCTATACGAAGTATTTTCCGTGGATGGGGGTTAAAGAGATGTTCGGCTTTTGCCCGGTTATTGGGTTCAATTTCATACACACGTTGTTCAAGAGCTTTTTGTAAACGGTTATTAAATGCAGTGATTGCCTTTGCCTTATTGGTTTCGGCAGAAAATTCATTTTCAAAAGGTGTGTCGAACTGCAGATGGATGTTCTTTCCGAACTTTCTGAAACTGCTGAAGTTAATACCGGTGGGGAGTACACGCAGTGGAATACCTTCCTCCCAACAACTGAATGCAAGCCGTGCAGTGCCTTTTTTGAGCGGGCGCAGGTGCCATTCGTTGACACAACGGCCTTCGCTGAATATGAGTACAATGCCGTTGTTACGGAATACCTGTCTGCATTTTTCAAAGGTGCTATAGTTTTCCTGTAAATTTTCAGCTCCTTCCGACAGGCGGTATACCGGCATCATATTCAACGCATTCAGCAAAACGGAATAGAACTGATTGGTATACACGTCTCCACGAACCAGTGAATACACAGGTCTTTTAAACAAGGTGGCAATGACGATGGCATCCAGAAAGGAGTTGGGGTGGTTGGCAGCAATTAATAGAGGTCCATTGTATTGCAGCATTTCCGGCCGGTTCACATAGATCAATCTGCAATAAAACAGAAATGCCAGTTGAGCGGGAAATTTCAGGATGCGGTATAACAAGCCGGTGTGTTTTGTGGGTTGAAGTTACCGGATTTCATTGGAAGGAAGAAGTTAGTTCAGTTGAGGATCGATCGGGTAATTAACCATTTGTTCGTATACCCCACCCATGTGCAGCATGGTGTTTCTCCAAAGGGCTTCGGGAGAGGTGTTAAAAATCAATTTTCGTGTACCCGTAGTCGTTGCCCAGCTGCGTTCTTCCATTTCATTTTCCAGTTGCCCGGCATCCCAGCCGCTATATCCCAGGAAAAACTTCACTTTGTCTGGTGATATTGTGCCTTTTTTAAGATGTGCAGTGAGTAGCTGAAAGTTTCCTCCCCAACATATATTATCAGTGAGTAGCTGGCTATCGGGTATTAAATCAGGATATTGGTGAATATAATGTACGGTGTCAAGTTGTACGGGCCCACCCTGATATACCTCCAGTGTGAGTCCTTCCATTTCAGAAAGTAGTTCATCTACCGTAACCTCGAGCTTTTTGTTGAGTACAAACCCAAAACTCCCTTCAGCACTGTGCCTGCAAAGCAGGATCACCGAACGCATGAAATTCTCATCTTTCAGGAAGGGGTCTGCCACCAATAGTCCGCCACTCAACAATGTGTTCATATTCAAATTAATTTTACCAGATAGACATATGCGGCATAAATTTAAGCTGCTTCGCTTAGAAGTGGACGTTAAAAATGGAATAAAAAAGGCAATGCATTATATTTAAACTGCACCTACCCCTAAATTTGCAGAAGGCAACCTAATACCGGCATTGAATGAAAAGAGCTTTCCCTTTAATAACCTTATTTATTTTATTATCGCTGTTGGGGCTCATCTTCTTTCAGTATTTATGGTTACAAAGTGCCAAGGAAGTAAAAGAGAAAGAATTAAGTTCGAATTTAATACGGGCAGTTGGGGAAGCTGCTCAATATCTGGTAGAAGACAACACCATCATCCCATTACCTAAGAAATCTGAATTACTGTTTCCTACAGAAAAGTTACCACGTGACTTGTTGCGCCCCTCCGTCATACAGCGTTACTCTAAAGAGGAGATACGGGAAGTGATTCGAAAGGCACTGCACAATAACTTTTTACATGATGTTGATTTCGAGTTTGCGGTTACAGATGTTTCTCTGGCGGGAGATGAGATTGCCTCTGAAAACTTTTATCGCCATTACATTGATAGTTTCAACAACCGGCGTCAGATTATTCCGTTGACACCCCCTTCCGGAAGCATGTTCGAAAATTTGTCGAGGGAAGAATACCTGGTGGTTATTGTCCCCAATGATAAAACCATTGTACTTCGCGAAATTACCTGGTTCATTGTAGGGGCTGTACTGTTTACCCTCATTATACTGACAGCCTTTTTTATCACGATACGGACATTACTGCGCCAAAAGAAGCTGAGTGAAATTAAATCTGATTTCATCAACAACATGACGCATGAATTTAAAACACCGCTGGCCACCATATCGCTGGCCGTGGATGCACTTCGGAATGAAAAGGTGATGGGCGATCCGGAAAAATCAAATTATTTTACGCAGATTATTAAAGAGGAAAACAAGCGAATGAACAAGCAGGTGGAAACCATCCTGAAAGCCGCCTTGTTGGATAAACAAGAAGTTTCCTTAAATCTCAAATCAGGCTCTGCCCACCAATTCATTCAAACGGCTATCAACAACATTCAGTTGCAGGTAGAGGAAAAACAGGGTAAACTGGATGTTCATTTACAGGCACTCAACGATACCATCCTTGCCGACGAGGTACATTTTACCAATGTTGTGAACAATCTGCTCGAAAATGCAGTGAAATATTCTAAGTCTGAGTACCTCTATATCAATCTAACTACTTCAAATTCAGGCAAATATTTAAAAATTCGTATCGAAGATCATGGAATCGGGATGAACAAGGAAACCCTTAGCCGGATTTTTGAAAAATTCTACCGCGCCCATACCGGCAACATCCACAATGTAAAAGGGTTCGGCCTGGGGCTGAGTTATGTAAAAACCATGGTGGAAGCCCATCAGGGTACCATTAAGGCAGAAAGTACACCCGGAAAAGGCAGTGTTTTCACTGTTTCCATACCTTTGGCTTCCTGATTCACACGTTATCTACAGTAATTCACATACTGTTCACACCAAAAACCCCGATTTTAGGGGCTAAATCCAGTGTCATACTGGTAAAAAGTGGTGTGGAAAAAATGTTTTTCTAAAAATAGTGTCGCAAAGTGGGAAAAAGTGTTATTTTGTGTGAATAATAACCAAATCCCTTCATGATCAGCTTCATAGGCGAATACGATTCCACGATTGATGCAAAAGGCCGCTTTTTGTTGCCCTCGGGCTTCAAGAAGCAGTTGCCGGATCAGGATTACAGTTTTGTAATCAACCGGGGATTTGAAAAATGCCTGACACTATACCCTACGCAAAGCTGGAAACCTATATTCAAGAAAATCAGCCAACTGAATGACTTTGATCCGAAGGTTCGTGAGTTCCGCAGATATTTCCTAAACGGAGCGCAAAATGTGGAGCTGGACAGTGCAGGCAGACTCTTGCTGCCCAGGAATCTGATGGATCATGCATCGCTTGAGAAAGAAATTGTGTTGGTATCAGCGGTGAACAAAATTGAAATTTGGGATAAGGATAAGTACCAGCAGTTCTTTGACTCTTATACACCTGAAAGCTTTAGTAAACTGGCGAACGAGGTGATGAACAAGCCCGACGACCTGTTGAACGATTGATTAAATGATGGTGGATAAACAACATACAAACTCCGTGGATTCAAACACTTCGGGCGGTAGCGGCTATCATATACCCGTTATGTTGCACGAATGTTTGGAGGCGTTACACATTGTTCCCAACGGCGTATATGTGGATTGCACCTTTGGTGGTGGCGGACACAGCCGCGCCATACTGAAAAAGCTAAACGAAAATGGAAGATTGTTTGCCTTTGATCAGGACGCAGATGCAGAAGCCAACGTGCCGGATGACAATCGTTTGGTGTTTGTTCCACACAATTTCAGATACCTGAAAAAAATGCTTCGGTTGCACAACGTATCGCAGGTAGATGGAATCCTTGCCGATCTGGGCGTTTCAAGTCACCAGTTTGATGAAGCTACACGTGGTTTCTCTATTCGCTTTGATGCGGATCTGGATATGCGCATGAATCAACGAAGCGGAATAACAGCGGCAGAAGTGCTGAATACATTGTCTGAACAGCAACTGCACAAAATGTTTGAACGTTACGGTGAAGTAACCAACGCTAAAACACTTGCGCGAACAATCGTTACCGTTAGAGCATTGCAACCATTCAAAACCATTCAGCAGTTTAAACAGGGTATTCAGGAAGTAGTAAAGGGTAATCCAAACAAATATTTAGCACAGGTATTTCAGGCCCTGAGGATTGAAGTGAATGAAGAACTCACGGCACTGGAAGAACTTCTCGAACAATCGGTTGACGTTTTGAAACCGGGCGGACGAATTGCAATCCTTACGTTCCATTCTCTTGAAGACCGGATCGTGAAGCAATTCTTTAAAACCGGTTCTTTTACAGAACCCGTAGCCGATGCGTATGGAAGAAAACCGCAGGTACCCTTTACCGTTATCACAAAAAAGCCGGTAACGGCAACAGAAAAAGAGTTGAAGTTGAACAGCAGGTCGCGCAGTGCCAAACTAAGGGCCGCTGAAAAAAAATAAAATGGAAAACAACAAAACAGTTCAAAACGGGCAGGGCAGAAACGAATGGATGAAGATTTTCAATAATCAGGCCATCGTACGCAATATTCCGTTTTTTCTGTTTTTATCCGTACTGGCCGTGTTGTACATCTATAACGGTCACCATGCGGATAAACTGTTTAAGCAAATCAGCAAGAGTGAAAAAAATATTAAGGAGTTACAGTATGAATATAAATCCGTTCAAAGCGAAGTGATATTCAGAAGTAAAGCCACCGAATTAATGAAAGCGGTTGAACCACTGGGGCTTAAAGAACTCAGTGTAAAACCTATAGTACTGAAACACGAAGAAAACTAACCAACTAGCTGTTGATGGACATAAAGAAGGATATATTATGGCGGGTGTATCTCTGCTTTCTCTGCATTGTGGCCCTTGGCATCTGTGTGCTGGGCCGTGCTGCATATATTCAGCAGGTGCAAGGCAGCTACTGGCGTGAAATGGGCGACAGCCTACACCTCCGGTACATGCCCATCGCTGCTGAACGTGGAAGTATTTACAGCGAAGACGGCAATATCCTCAGTACCTCTGTTCCTATTTTCGATATCTATGTTGATTTTGGAGCAGAAGGACTGAGAGATAAAGATGGAATCCGATTCAAGGAAAACCTTGATTCACTTTCTATTTCTCTTGCTCAATTATTTGGTGATAAATCAACCGAAGAGTACAAAAAGCAACTGCTCACCGGATATCAGAAAAAAGAACGATACCATTCACTTAAAAAGAAAATATCTTTCGATGAATACCGCGCGTTGCGCGAATTTCCACTGGTAAGGCTCGGTAGAAATAAAAGTGGTTTCATTGTTGAGCCGCGCGATAAACGCATCAACCCGTATGTACTGATGGCCAACCGCACCATCGGACTTTCCCGTTTAGATTCAAATAAAAACGTAGGGTTGGAAAAAACCTTCAATTATCTGTTGAAAGGTGTTTCCGGCCAGCGCCTGATGCGCTATGCCGCCGGTTCATATATTCCGGTGGAAGGTGCCGAAGTAGATCCTGAAAACGGAAAAGACATTATCACTACACTGGATACATACATTCAGGATTTTACAGAGAAAGCGTTGATGGACATGCTGGTGAATAACAATTCATTGCACGGCACAGCTATTGTAATGGAAACAGAAACCGGTAAAATTAAAGCCATCGCCAATCTGGGCCGCCAACCCGATGGTTCATACATAGAAGACCTCAACTACGGTGTAGGTAAAAGCACCGAACCGGGCTCTGTATTTAAACTGGTTACACTGTATTGCTTGCTGAAGGATAAGTATGTGGATGTAAATACACGCGTGGATTGTGAAGGGGGCGTAAAATCTTTTCACGGATTACGTATACGCGATTCACACAAAGGCACGGGCATAGTAACAGTGAAAGAGGCTTTCCTGCAAAGCAGTAACGTAGCTTTTGCAAAACTCGCATATCAATATTATCAGCAACAACCCGACCGTTTCATTCAGCACATACGTGATTTGAAACTCGATACCCTCACCGGAATTGAAATTGTAGCTACCTCCGGTAAACCCCTTATTAAAAGTGCGAAAAGCAAAAGCTGGAGCAAAACGACCATCCCTTACATGGCCCATGGTTATGAAGAATTGGTAACACCTCTGCATATGGTGATGTTCTACAATGCCGTTGCCAACAACGGAAGAATGATGAAACCGTATCTGGTAAATGCTGTAAGAGAATACGGGGTGGAAGTAGAAAGGTTTGAACCGGTTGCAGTAGTAGAAAAAATTGCGGATGATGAAACCATCGCCCAGATGAAAGAATGCCTGAAAGCTGTAGTAGATAGTGTACGCGGTACCGGTAGGCGTGTGCTTTTTGACTCGGCCTATTCCATTTCAGGTAAAACCGGAACGGCGGTAACGGCACAGGATAACCGGGGATACAACAAAGGGAATAAAGTGTACCAGGCTTCATTTATGGGATACTTCCCTTCGGATAAACCGAAGTACACTATCGGTGTGGTGATTCAGAATACCCGTGAATCCAGATTCATCTATGGTGCTGATGTGGCCGGCAGGGTATTTAAAAGTATTGCGGATCATCTGTACAAGCGTTTCCTGAATCCGCCATTGGAAGAAGTACCGGTGCGTATGGATACACTGAGCTATAGGGCCAGTGGGCATTTTGCTGACTTTGCTGATATTTTTAAATACATGAAAATGAATTATACCGATTCAGCTGCCAACGGACATTGGCGCGAAGTGTCGGTTCAACAAAACAATGCATCGCTAAAAGCACAACAGAAACTGGCAACTCCGGCTGCTGTTACCCCGGATGTAACCGGACTGGGCCTGAGAGATGCATTGGATATTCTTGAAAACAAAGGATTCAGGGTTTCAATTTCCGGTAAAGGCAGAGTAGCTACGCAAAGTTTTGCAGCCGGTAAACCCTATCGTTCCGGTCAACAAATTTTATTAATACTAAATTAAACGTGCAGTTAAAAGACCTCTTATATAAAGTACAGCTTACCTCCGTTTCAGGAAGTACTTCGGTTGAAATTACCGACGTACAAACCGATTCGCGTGCCGTTACACCGGGTTGCTGCTTTGTTGCACTGAGGGGAACAGTAACCGACGGTCACCAATATATTGCACAGGCTGTTGCCGCAGGCGCCCGAGCCGTAGTAGCCGAAAAATTACCTGATTCGCTGGCAACAAATGTGACATACGTAGAGGTAAAAGATGCAGCACTTGCATGTGGTTGGATGAGTCATACTTTCTATGGTGAACCCTCCACCCATTTGCACATCACCGGCGTAACAGGAACCAACGGTAAAACCACCGTGGCAACATTGTTGTACAAATTATTTACTGAACTGCATTTTACCTGCGGGTTAATCAGCACCGTTGAAAATAAAATGGGCTGTGAAACATTGCCCGCTACACATACTACTCCCGATGCCGTTTCGCTGAACAAATTGCTTTCACAAATGGTGAAGGCAGGATGTACGCATGTGTTTATGGAATGTAGCAGCCATGCCATACACCAGCAACGTATTGCCGGATTGCAGTTTGCAGGCGCCATCTTTACAAACATTACGCACGACCACCTCGACTATCATAAAACATTTGATGAATACATCCGAGTAAAAAAATCTTGGTTTGATTCATTACCCGCTACCGCATTTGCACTCACAAACGCAGATGATAAACGCGGGAATGTCATGCTCCAGAATACACGGGCTAAAAAACATACGTATGCACTCAAAACCCTGGCTACTTATAAAGGGAAAATTTTAGAGAGCAGTCTTACCGGTTTGCAAATGATGGTGGATGAATTGGAAGTGTATTTTAAAATGATTGGGGAGTTTAATGCGTACAACCTGATGGCGGTGTATGGTGCAGCGGTTAGTTTGGGTGCCGACAAACAGGAAGCACTGCGTAAACTCAGTATGTTATCCGGTGCGGAAGGTCGCTTTGAGTGTGTACAAACCGGAAACCGGAATGTGATGGGCATTGTAGATTATGCACATACTCCGGACGCATTACTGAATGTACTGGCCACCATCAATAAAATGCGTCAGGGTGCCGGGCAGCTGATTACTGTGGTTGGATGTGGCGGTAATCGTGACACAGCCAAAAGGCCGGTGATGGCTCAGGTGGCCTGTGAGCATAGCAATAAAGTGATATTTACTTCCGATAATCCGCGCAACGAAGATCCGCTTGCGATTATTCAGGATATGGAATCGGGTGTAAGTATTACCCAAAAAAAAAAGTTCATATCCATTCCCGACAGGAAGGAAGCGATTAAAACCGCAGTCCTGATGAGCCATGCGGAAGATATCATTCTGGTTGCGGGAAAAGGACATGAAAAATATCAGGAAGTGAAGGGTGTAAAATACCCGTTTGATGATAAAGTGGTTTTGATGGATATGCTGACCATGATGGATAAATAAAAACAAGAACAGAAAAAACATGTTATATCACTTATATCAATGGCTGAATGAAGAGCAACTCCGGATTCCGGGGATGGGCATCTTCCAGTTCATTACCTCCAGGGTAATGCTGGCCATGATATTGTCGCTCGTGATTACCATGGTTTTCGGAAAAAGGCTCATCCGCTTCCTGCAGAAAAAGCAATTAGGCGAAACCGTTAGAGATCTCGGCCTGGCAGGTGAACAAGCCAAAAAAGGGACACCCACTATGGGAGGAATCATCATTATCATGGCTATTGTAATTCCCACCCTGCTATTCGCCAGACTGGATAAAGTGTACGTTCTGCTGATGTTGTTGTGTACCGTGTGGATGGGTGCAATCGGACTGATAGATGATTTGCTGAAGATCCGGTCTAAACGACGTGCCAAAGCATTGGGTGTTGAGTATAAGAAATCAGACAGCGATGGATTGGCCGGAAGGTTCAAAATATTCGGACAGGTAGTGCTCGGCATCATTGTAGGCGCCACCTTGTATTTCAATGATTCAGTGGTTGTGCAGCGCGAAGTGTACAATCCGAATGTGAAGTACGTACAAGACTCTGTATTGCAACGCGGTGAAACCCTGGTGAGCAATGATTTTCACACGGTCAATATCGATGGCAAACAGCACACGTTTGTAAGAGTAAAAACCCCCATCACAACCATTCCGTTTGTGAAAAACCATGAATTCAATTACGCACGATTGTTACCGGAGCGTTGGGAGAACTACACATATATATTATATATACTGGTGGTGATATTTATTGTAACTGCTGTGTCTAATGGTGCGAACATAACAGACGGATTAGACGGACTGGCCACCGGAGTGAGCGCAGTGGTTGGTTTGGGGCTGGGCATCTTTGCGTATGTGAGTGGCAATATCAAGTTTGCAGAGTACCTCAACATCATGTACATCCCTAACCTGGGAGAGCTGTCTGTTTTCATTGCGGCGTTTGTAGGTGCCTGTATCGGTTTCCTCTGGTATAACTCATACCCGGCTCAGGTGTTTATGGGAGATACGGGAAGCCTCGCATTAGGTGGCATCATCGCTGCACTGGCTATTATTGTTCGAAAAGAATTATTGATACCCATTATTTGCTTTGTGTTTTTGGTGGAAAACCTCAGTGTGATGCTGCAGGTTGGATACTTTAAATACACAAAGAGAAAGTATGGTGAAGGCAGGCGCATCTTTCTGATGAGTCCGCTCCACCACCACTATCAAAAATTAGGGTATCATGAAAGTAAAATTGCCGTAAGATTCTGGATCATTACCCTGCTCTCGGTTGCGATGGCAGTAGTAACCCTGAAACTGCGATAATTGAATAAACCGAAAAACACCATGAATCCTGTACCTGTGAAAATTAAACCTTACACCCATTAAATTCTAATACTGTTGAAGAACCACTTTTTAGTTTAGATTTTTATTTGATGATAGTGTAAAGTTTGTCCTGTAAAAGCCAATACTGTTGAAGAACCAAAATCATTAACGGCCTTGTAATGAGACCTGTTAAATTCTATGCTTTTGAAGAACCAAATGTATTAACGGAATAGAATCCCGGATGCCTGTGATGTAACCACCCGGAGAAACACCCACAACCTGTTAAATTCTATTCTTACGAAAAACCATTTTTTTAAACATCGGAAAACGATGATGAAACACATTGTGATACTTGGAGGCGGAGAAAGCGGCATAGGAGCGGCTTTGCTGGCACAACTTGCCGGGTATCGTGTGTTTTTATCTGATGCAGGTACAATTCCGGCCCACTGGAAAGAAGAGTTGAAACAACATGCCGTGGTGTATGAAGAAGGAGGACACACTCCTGAAAAAGTGCTCGATGCCGACATGGTGGTGAAGAGCCCGGGCATTCCGGAAAAGATACCGATGATGCAGCAAATTCGTGCGAAAGGCATTGAAGTGATCAGCGAAATTGAATTCGCGTACCGACATGCAGGCAAGAGTACCATTGTGGCTATAACCGGTAGCAACGGAAAAACCACGACCACTACACTTATTTACCATATGTGTAAACAAGCAGGATTAGACTGTGCACTTGTGGGTAATGTAGGTTACTCCTTCGCACGTCAGGTTGCTATGGCACCTAAACCCTTGTATGTGGCGGAAGTTAGTTCGTTTCAATTGGATGACATCAGCACTTTTCGTCCACACATTGCCGTGCTTACCAACATTACTGACGACCACCTGGATCGATATGATTATGATCCGCAGAAATATATAAAAAGCAAATTCAATATCGCCAAGTATCAGCTTGAAGATGATGTGTTCATCTACAATCTGGATGACGAGGCCATCCTGAAGAACCTGAACAACTATCCGATAAAATCAACAAAAGCACCTTTTACCATGGCCAAAGAATTACCCCAGGGCGCCTACCTGCTCAATGCTAAAATGCATTTGAAATGGAAAAACGAAGAAATGAAAATGAGCATAGAAGACTTTGCTATTAAAGGAAAACACAATCAATACAACAGTATGGCCGCCAGCCTCGCCGCAACCGCCCTCGACATCCGAAAGGAAAAAATCAGGGAAGCTTTACAAACATTCGAAAGCCTCGAACACCGTATGGAACCATCCGGTATTGTGAAGGGTGTAGAGTTTATCAACGATAGCAAAGCCACTAATGTAAACAGTACATGGTATGCGCTGGAAAGCATGACCAAACCGGTTATTCTGATTTTAGGCGGAGTGGATAAGGGCAACGACTATAGTGTGTTGAAAGATCTTGTAAGAGAAAAAGTGAAGGCCATTGTGTGCATGGGAACCGATAACCGGAAAATACACGAGGCTTTTGGAGATGTTGTATCACTGATGGTGAACACCGGCAACGCTACTGAAGCGGTTCAGGCTGCCTTTCACTTTTCAAACAAAGGGGATGTAGTGTTGCTGAGCCCGGCTTGTGCCAGTTTCGATTTGTTTAAAAACTACGAAGACAGGGGCAATCAGTTCAAACAGGCAGTTAGAAACTTATAATAACGTGAACGCATAAATGCAAAACCAGTTTAACATACGAACACTCTTTGCACCGTCGCTTTCATCGATGAGCGGGAACATTGTACGCAAAACAAAGGGAGACCGCGTGATATGGGCTGTGTTAATTCTACTTACTGTTGCCAGTTTATTGCTGGTGTACAGCAGTACAGGTTCATTGGCGTACCGCATGAATAAAAGCAATGAAAGTTATTTGTTTAAACAATTTGCATTTATCATGCTGGGGTTGTTTATCATTTATTGGTCGCACAGGGTGAACTATACCGTCTATTCCCGTATTGCTTTGATATTATTTTTAATATCCATTCCGTTATTGATATACACACTCTTCTTTGGTGTACAACTAAATGCAGGTAGCCGTTGGATAAAGTTGCCCGTAATAAATATGACTTTCCAGACTTCCGACCTGGCTAAACTAGCCCTTTTTATGTACATGAGCCGAATGCTCAGCCGCAAACAGGAAGTGATTAAAGATTTGAAGAAAGGTTTTTTACCAATTATCATTCCGGTTATCATTATATGTGGACTTATAGCACCGGCAAATCTTTCCACCGCTATATTGATAGCAGGTACCAGTTTTATTCTGATGTTCATTGGCAGAATCAGAACCAAACACCTGCTGGTTACCGCGGGCATTGCAATAATACCTGTGGTTATATTATTAAGTATTTCTCTGGCGTATTACGACAAAGAAAAAAAGGATACCGCAGAATTGCCGGCTGTTTTATCCGTAGGTCGTATCCCCACCTGGATTAGCCGCATTCAAACATTTGTGTATGGAAGCAAAGGAGTGGATGGTGAGAAAACCTATCAAATCAATCAGGCAAAAATTGCCATAGCTAAAGGCGGACTGTTAGGAAAGGGTCCTGGAAACAGTGAACAAAGAAATTTCCTGCCGCACAGTTACAGCGACTTTATCTATGCCATTATTATAGAGGAATATGGGTTGATAGGAGGAGCTATCATGATATTTATTTATCTGTTGTTCCTCTACCGATGCATAAAAGTGTACAGGAAATGCCCTTATGCTTTTGGTGCATTTCTCGCACTGGCGCTCAGTTTTACGCTGGTAATACAGGCTATGGTGAATATGAGTGTGAATGTGAATTTGTTTCCCAATACCGGAGTTACACTTCCATTGGTGAGTATGGGAGGAAGCAGTTTTCTTTTCACCTGCCTGTCTATCGGTATTATTCTGAGTGTAGCCAGAAACGTGGAACAACTGGAAGGAAACACTGCAACAGTGACAACGGAGAAACCATTAACAACACAGCAAAGTGAAGAACCGGCTTAGTGTAATCGTTGCCGGTGGTGGAACCGGCGGACATATTTTTCCGGCAATTGCAATTGCCAATGCCATCCGGCAGTTGCATCCTGAAACAGACATTCTGTTTGTGGGTGCCAAGGGAAAAATGGAAATGGAGAAAGTGCCGCAAGCAGGATATCCGATAAAAGGATTGACGATTGCGGGGTTTAACAGAAGTTCTTTGATAAAAAATATTGGGCTACCGCTCAAACTCGTTCAGAGTTTTTTACAGGTGGCCGAAATATTTAAACGGAACCAACCGGATGCCGTGATTGGTGTAGGTGGATATTCCAGCTTTCCGGTGTTGCGCTATGCACAATGGAAAGGGATTCCCACATTTATTCACGAAGCCAATTCTTTTGGAGGCAAAAGCAACATCCTGCTCAGTAAAAAAGCAACGGCTGTTTTTACGGCTACCGATGGAATGGAAACATTTTTTCCGGCCAACAAAATACTGGTTACCGGAAATCCGGTGCGCCAAAACATCACTCAATCGGGAATAGACAAAGAAGAGGCTTGTCGTTTTTTTGGATTGAATGCGACAAAGAAAACAGTGTTTTGTATGGGGGGAAGCCTGGGTGCCAAAAGCATCAACGAAGCATTGAACCGGCACTTGCATCTACTGATACAACAGGATGTTCAATTGATCTGGCAAACCGGAAAATTATTCACTGCGCAAGTGCAGGCCGAAGTGCAACATTTGCACTGGGTGTATGTGAGTGAGTTTATTACTCAAATGGACATGGCCTATGCCGCTGCGGATGTAGTAGTGAGCAGAAGCGGTGCCATGGCTCTTGCAGAATTGTGTGTCGTGCAAAAACCGGCGATTTTGGTTCCGTATCCGTTTGCTGCTGAAGATCATCAAACAGCAAACGCAATGAATCTGGTTCAGAAAAATGCAGCCATACTGGTAAAAGATCAGGATGCAATGGAACAACTGATCCCTGCTATTTTGAACCTGATTCAGGATGAACAAAAACAGGAAATATTGCGAAGGGAAATTGCAAAACTGGCAATAACCGATGCAGATAAAATAGTGGCTAAAGCTATATTAAAAGAAATTTTGAAAAGTGACTGAACTCAATGACATATCCTTTCAACCTATGCAGGGTGCACCGAACGCCCTGAAAGGTTGTAGTGTGTACTTCCTGGGAATAGGAGGTATTGGCATGAGTGCGCTCGCACGATACTTCAAGGAAATGGGGTGCAAAGTTTCAGGGTATGATAAAACAGAAACACCTCTCACCCAAAAACTTATACAGGAAGGTATTGCAGTTCATTATACAGATTCGATTGAATCTATTGACATGCAAGCAACACTGGTGGTGTACACTCCGGCCATCCCGGTCTACCACGAAGGTTTTGTGTTTTATAAAAATAACGGATACAAACTCCATAAAAGAAGTGAAGTTTTAGGTTGGGTAACCGCATCGATGTATAACATTTGCGTTGCAGGAACCCATGGCAAAACAACTACCAGTGCCATGATTGCACACATCCTCCGTGATAGTGGTTATGGTTGCAATGCATTCCTCGGTGGTGTTACTGCTAATTATCAAACCAATTACTGGAGCCATAAAAATGCAGTTGCTGTGGCTGAAGCGGATGAATACGACCGTAGCTTTTTAAGATTACAACCCGATATTGCCGTGTTAACCTCCATGGATCCGGATCACCTGGATATCTATGGCAACGAAAAAAATATGCAGGATGCATTTATTGCATTCACCGGAAAAATCCGTAAAAACGGTGTGCTGATTTATTGCAAAGGCATACCCAGAGAGTCTGAATTACAGGCACCCGTGAACTTGTCTTACAGCATCGGAAATGCTTCAACAGATTATTACGCTGAAGATATCCGCATTCAAGATGGAAGTTATGTTTTCAACGTGCGTGGTAAACAAACCCACATTTCGAACCTGACCTTGCATATGGGCGGGGCACACAATATTGAAAATGTTACAGCTGCTGTTGCCGTGGCTGTTCAGGTGGGTATCCCTGAAGATAAAATCAGAAAAGCCGTAGCGGGTTTTAAAGGAGTGAAAAGAAGGTTTGAGTATATCATCAGAAACAATGCTAGAATCTTTATTGATGATTATGCACACCACCCTCAGGAACTGACCGCACTGATTCGTGGTGCGCGGGAACTGTATCCTGATAAAAAAATTACGGTGGTTTTTCAGCCGCATTTGTACAGTCGGACGAAAGATCTGGCAGCGGGTTTTTCAAAGGCATTGGATTTGGCCGATGAAGTGTTCCTGCTTCCGATTTATCCGGCAAGGGAATTACCGATGGAAGGCGTGAGCAGTCAAATAATTCTGGATGGTATGAACGTGAAAGGGATAATGTTGGAAAAAGAAAAATTGACCGATACCATCCGTCAGTTGCAGCCCGAGGTTTTGATTACCGCCGGAGCAGGTGATATTGATGCGTTGGTTGAACCATTAAAAAATGTATTAACAGGCACATGAGTTGGCTGAAACGATATAAAAGAAATCAAATTGCCGCCGCAATCGTTTGGATGCTGGCAGGTTGTGGTACGATTGTACTGCTGGCCGCTGCCGTGAAGAAAAACAACAACCGATTGTGTTATGGTGTAGAAGTACACATTACCGGTGCCAGCAAACACTTGTTCATTAATGAACAGGATGTTAAAAAAATACTGAATGATTATTCAGAAGTAAAGCCCGATGGTGGTCCGGTACAATCCATCGATCTGAGGAAAATTGAAAAAATTATTGAACGGGATGTTTGGGTTAAAAATGCTGAACTGTATGTAGACATTAACGGAATCTTACAGGTGCGGGTAGACGAACGTGAGCCCGTTGCACGTATATTCACTGTAAGTAACAATTCTTACTACATAGATAGTTCCCTGAAAATGTTGCCGCTTAGTGAAAAAGTTGCTGCTCGGGTGCCCGTATTCACCGGCTTTCCTGCTGAAACGGCTATCCTGAACGATCGTGAGAAAAAATTGTTGAAAGAAGTGTACCTGTTGGCTGACGCAATCAGCAACGATCCTTTCCTGAACGCGCTCACCGAACAGGTAAACATTCAGCGCGGAAAGTTTGAAATCATTCCAAAAATTGGAGATCAGATTATTTTGTTGGGCGACAGTGAAGAGTATGAACAAAAATTAGAAAACCTGAAACTGTTTTATCAAAAAGTAATGACCAAAACCAGTTGGAACAGATATAGTGAAATTAACCTGCAATTTAAAAATCAGGTGGTTGCGAAGTGGAGAAGCAAAGAAGAGGTGATTGCAGATTCTTTACGAACGATGCAGCTTATGAAACTCATTGCAGATTACACAGAAAAGATGGCCGGCGATACGGTATTCAATGTAGCGGGTGGAAAAGAACAACCAGATGATATCAGTATTATTCTGCAATCTGTACAACGCGATGAGGAACCGGCAATGACTGAGCCAGTGACCACTACGCCACCTTTAGTGGGCAGCGGTTTTACTACCATACCGGGAGCTGTAAAACCGGCACCCGTAAAAGTACCAACGGTTGCACCGAAGGCAAGCATACCGGTGAAGCCGGTTCAAAAGCAAACGAAACAAACCATCCACCATAAAAAAAATCAATCTAAACCGGTTGTTAAGCCCCGTAGTACGGAAACCCAAAAACCAAAAGCCGTAATGCAGAGAGCCAACAGTAAACCGGATAACGATTATTAAACTAACACACATACAAAACACAAACAACATGAGTAACGAAAAACACACCTATGCTGCCGGAGGCCGGGAGGTTGCTGATGGAAATCCAAACAGGAATCCAATTATTGTGGGCCTGGATATTGGTACCACCAAAATTGCAGCAATTGCCGGACGAAAAAATGAAAACGGAAAACTGGAAATTCTGGGCTTTGGCCGTGCTAACAGTAACGGTGTAAAGCACGGAATGGTGCTCAACATCGATCAAACAATCAAATCGATTCAACAGGCGCTTGAACAATGTTATGCCAGCAATCCTGATTTGCGTTTCAATGAAGTATACGTGGGTATTGTAGGGCATCATATTAAAAGCCTTCAAACCCGCGGCGACATTGTTCGCCAGAACGCTGATATTGAAATTCATCAGGAGGAGATTGAAAAGTTAATCGCCGATCAGTATAAAACATACATACCTGCCGGAGATCAGATTATAGATGTTATTCCACAGGAGTTCACTGTAGATAATTTTCAAAATATCGCTTATCCTGTAGGGTACAGCGGTGTGAAAGTGGGCGCAAATTTTCATATCATAACGGGAGATAAAAATGCCATTCGCAATATCAACCGCAGCGTTGAAAAATCAGGACTTAAAATTAAAGATTTGGTATTGCAGCCATTGGCATCAGCCGCTGCTGTAATGTGCGATCAGGATATGGAAGCCGGTGTGGCCATAGTAGATATCGGTGGCGGAACTACTGACCTCGCAGTGTTCTACGAAGGTGTGCTGAAACATACTGCGGTTATTCCATTTGGCGGAGAGAACATAACGATGGACATCAAAAATGGCTTGGGTGTGTTGAGAACACATGCTGAGTTGATGAAAACACAACATGGCAGTGCACTGGCAGATGAAGCAAAGAACAATCTGTACATCACAATTCCGGGATTGCGCGGCTTACCGGCGAAGGAAGTATCAGTGAAAACCCTGGCCAGCATCATACAGGCAAGGATGAGTGAAATACTCGATTTTGTTTCATACCATCTCAAACAAATTTCCATTGACAGCAAAATGCTCAATGGGGGTATTATCCTGACTGGTGGAGGATCTCAGTTGAAAAACCTGATACAGCTTACAGAATATGCAACCGGATTGAATGCAAGAATCGGTTATCCGAATGAACATCTGTCAGGCACACAAATTGATGAGTTGTCGAAGCCTATGTATGCAACCTGTATTGGATTAATTCTGAAAGGGTATAACGATTATGAAAACAAGCATAAAGAATTCACCGAAGAATTTGTTCAGGTGAACCCAATGACTGTGGGTGGAGAATTAGCAGAGGCTAACATTCCTTCTGCTGAAATACCTGTGCCGGCTGCAGAACCTGTTAAACCTAAAAACAGAAAACGTTTTCTGGATACTATTAAAGAAGGCATCATTGATATTTTCAGAGAGCCTGAAGATGTACAGTTCGATAAAAAATCATAAAAGACAGACTACTAAACTTACAAACCCATACACATGATACACTTCGATTTACCAAAAGAACAATCCTCCATCATCAAGGTCATTGGTGTTGGCGGCGGCGGAAGCAATGCGGTGAACCACATGTTTTCGCAGAACATAGAAGGTGTAAATTTTATAATATGCAATACCGATGCACAGGCTATCGCCCAGAGCAAGGTGCCCAATAAAATTCAACTTGGCCCACATCTTACTCAGGGGCTGGGTGCGGGAGCCAATCCTGAAATCGGCCGCCAGGCAACTGAAGAAAGTCTGGAAGAAATCAAACGCATCCTGGAAGTAAACACCAAGATGGCATTCATCACCGCCGGAATGGGGGGTGGTACCGGTACCGGCGGGGCACCTATTCTCGCCAAAGTGTGTAAAGACCTGGGCATCCTCACGGTGGGCATAGTCACCACTCCCTTCGGTTATGAAGGCAAGCGCCGTTTTTCTCAGGCTGAAGATGGTATTGATGAACTGAAGAAAAATGTTGACACCCTTCTCGTTATTTCAAACGATAAACTGCGTCACCAGTTCGGTAACTTGAAGATGAAAGAAGCCTTTGCTAAAGCCGATAATGTGTTGGCGACTGCTGCAAAATGTATAACAGATGTAATCAACAGTACCGGACAAATAAACGTTGACTTTGCAGATGTGTGTACCGTAATGCGCAACGGCGGTGTGGCGATATTGGGCAGTGCAAGTGCTACCGGTGAAAACAGAGCGTTTGAAGCCATTGAAAATGCATTAAACTCTCCGTTACTGAATGATAATGATATTCGCGGTGCTCGCTGGATCCTGATCAATATCAACTCCGCAGAAGGTGAACATGAATTCACAATGGACGAAGTGGATGTGATTCAGAATTATCTGCTCAGCCAGGCAGGAGAAGATACCGATGTGATACTTGGGATGGGCTATGATAATACCCTTGGAGACTCCATTGGTGTTACGCTCATTGCAACAGGTTTTGAACACAAAGATCCTTTCCATAAAAAGGAAGATGAAAATGCAAAATCCGGTGAAGAAAAAATTGTAGTAGAACTGAAAGTAGATACTGAAGAACCGGTGAAGAAAGAAACGCCACCTGCCGTGCAATTGGAAATACCGGTAGAGGATGTTACACCCACCCTTTTTCCACCGGAAGAAAAAGCAGTGAAAGAAGAGAAGATTGTTTTACAAATGGAAATCCCTGAAAAACCAGTTCAGGAGCCTGTCGTAGAAATCCCAAGTAATAATACTGTTGATAAAAAGGATGTAGTTGAATTTCAATTTGAAATAACTTCACCCGCAGAAAAAAACAATGTACCTGTAACACAAGCACAGGTACACCCTGATCCGACACCCACACCGAAAACAGAAAACGCTGTTTCAAATTCTGCTGAACAAATAAAAGAAGCTAGCAATAAAAGCACTCTTTCGTCGGAGGGCTTTTTGGTAAGGCCTTCGCAGATTTATGTGGAGGACAAACCATCCGAACAATCCAATCCGAAAGAAGAATCACAACCGCAGCAAGAATCTTTGCAGGACGACGAACCTGTATTTGAACTGCAGCTGGTTGTTAAGAATTCCCAGACAGCGGCGGAGGAAGAGCCAATTGAACAAGTTCAGCCCATCATGATGTCACCTGTTGAGGAACCTGCGATGCAGGACGAAGCAGAAGAACTCAGGCGCCGGGCTAAGGAGAGGATTGCAAAACTGAGGAACTTATCCTTTAACGTTAACGCATCTGATCCCAACAATGAATTTGAGACGGTACCGGCTTACCTCCGTCGCAATATGGAAATGCACAACCAGATTGCAGACGTAGAAACCTTCTATAGCAATTACACAGTAAAAAATAATGCCGATAACCAACCGGTGATCAGCGGGCTGAATACTTTCCTGGATGGAAACAAGCCCGACTAATCGTTCAACGAATTGCAGCCTCCTGTAGCTTATGCTGATACCTGCAAACAGGAGGCTGCTAAACTCAATCTATGAAAAAAGTATTTTTAATAACTAAACTCAAAACGTCTAACCTGGGTAATGAAGCATTATCCAACGAGATTATCCGCTTGTTTTCAGAAGCCGTTTCCCACGATGATATTTTGAGCGTGAATGGAAGGCCTTTCGGACTGGAAGGATATTATAGAAACCGGATTGTAAATGCAAAAGATCCTGGCGCATTGATTGACCAGTGGGCAACACACATTGCAGCAAAAATTAAAAAAGAACCCAATCGCCCTTTCAACCGGGTAGTTCCTGAAATTGCAATCATACAACAACAAGGAAAAGAAGTACGATTCGAGCCCCTGAAAGCAAAACTGCGTCCGCTGAAAAGAGTGCTTCAGGCATTTAAAGTATACCCGAAACAATACGCTAAAAGAGCTGGTTTATTGAAGCAAGCGGATTGGTTGATTTACAGTGGAGCCGGTGAAGTTTGTGACAATAATATTTTTCTGCGTCAACTCGTTGAATTGCGTGCTGCTCAAATGCTTGGAATAAAAACCGCAGCCGTGAATCAATCGGTGGTGATTAAAACCCCGCTGTTTCAAAAGTTAACCGGACATGTATACAGTAAACTGAATAAGATAGTGGTTCGCGGAAGTGTTACCCGAAATAACCTCATCAGCTACGGTGTTCCGGAAAATATCATTGAAATGGCGCCCGACTCGGCTATCAATGCACAATTCACATCTACAGTGAATAGGATGCCGAACCGCGTGGGCATCAACTTTACCCCCAAATGTAAATTGCAGATCAACGATTACCGAAGGGTGGTGGAGAAACTGCGCTCACTGAATCTGGAACCCTTGTTTGTTACAAATGAACCTTTTGAAGATAATGCCATTGCCCTTCAGTTTAAACAAGAGTTGGGTGTAGAAGTGTTAACAGGTGTGCCCGATTATCATACCTATATGCAACACCTGGCAACCTGTCGCTTTATTGTAAGTGCCAGGCTACATACCAATATCCTGGCCCTGGATACCCGCACACCGGTAATACCTATTGAAGGAAATATTTTTAAAACAGCTGAACTCCTGCAACAATTGGGCTATCCGGTATCTACCCTCAATCCGCAACAATCCGGGTGGGTGGATGATTTAATTCGTTCTATTGAAAATATTTATAACAATGATCAGGATGTTCAGGCATTTTTCCGTGATACACTCCATGTGCAACAACAGGCTGTGAAACGCAATGCACAATGGCTAAAAGAATCCTGATTTCTATAAGAGCGTGTTTGGATTACTCGTTTGTATGTGAACCCCTTTCCTTTTGGAAGGGGTTTTTTTTATATGTTGAAATAATTAAAACACTTCATTTTGATATATCACATTTAATTATACATTTGTTATCTAATCCTTTTCCCGTACTAGTAAAAAAGATTTGTGGGAAGTAATTTAAACAAGGTTTCTGCAGCGGGGATGCTGATTGCCCTGGGAATCATTTTCGGAGACATCGGTACCTCACCTTTATACGTTTTCAACACCATTATAGCCGACCGGGTAGTTTCCCGGGAATTAATTTTAGGAACGCTATCACTGATTATATGGACCATGACCATCATAACTACAGTGAAGTATGTAATCATGGTGTTGCGGGCCGACAACAGGGGCGAAGGAGGGATTTTTGCATTGTTTGCATTGGTGCGCAGAAGGCGCAAATGGCTGGTTATTCCGGCTATACTTGGCGGGGCGGCCTTGCTGGCTGACGGAATCATTACTCCACCCATATCCATCACATCCGCAGTGGAAGGCTTGAGAAAACTTCCCCGCTTCAGCGATATGCAAACCAATACCATCGTTGTAATTGTATTGGTGATTATATCTGCTTTTTTCTTTACCCAACAGTTCGGTACTTCAAAAATCGGAAAGTTTTTTGGCCCGTTCATGACGGTTTGGTTTAGCATGCTCGGCATACTTGGGATTATTCATATATCAGATGATATTACCATACTTCATGCACTGAATCCATATTATGCTATACATTTTCTAGTTACCTACGAAGAAGGTTTTTGGTTATTAGGTGCCGTGTTTCTCTGTACCACCGGTGCGGAAGCATTGTACAGTGATTTAGGGCATTGTGGAAGGGGCAACATTCGCATATCGTGGATTTTTGTAAAAACCTGTTTGTTGTTGAACTACTTCGGACAAGGCGCCAGTCTGCTGAGTCATCATGGCGGTAAACTAGTGGATAAGGCCACCCGGCATGCCGATAACATCAATGCGTTTTACGATTTAATGCCATCCTGGTTTGTAGCACCGGGCGTACTTATTGCTACATCTGCCGCAATCATTGCCAGTCAGGCCATGGTGTCGGGTTCTTATACCCTAATCAACGAAGCTATACGCCTGAACCTATGGCCACGCCTGCGCACAAGATATCCTTCAGAAGAAAAAGGACAAATATATATACCCGGTATCAACCTGTTGTTGTTCATTGGCTGTGTGATTGTAGTGCTTTATTTCAGAGAATCTTCAAGGATGGAAGCTGCCTATGGCCTGGCAATTGTTTCCACCATGATTGCCACTACTATTTTGTTTGCCAACTATCTGGTGATGCACCGCGTACATGCGTTTCTGATAGTACTCTTCTTAGGGTTTTACCTAACCATTGAAGGCGCGTATCTGATTGCATTGCTCGATAAGTTCCCGCACGGAGGTTATTTCTCCATCCTCATCGGATTTATGATGTTCGCTGTTATGTATGTATGGTACAGGGCAAGGAAGATTAAAAACCGCTATGTAGAGTTTGTGCGGGTGGAAGATTATATTCCCAAAATTGAAGAACTCAGCAACGATACCTCCGTACCGAAATATGCTACGCATCTGGTGTATCTCACGAGTGCCGGCAACCATAAGGAAATCGAACATAAAATTATCTACAGTATCCTGAGCGGTAAACCCAAGCGGGCCGATATTTACTGGTTCATTCATGTGGAAACTACCGATGACCCATACACGATGGAATACGCCGTCGACCACATTATACCTAACGATATCATCCGTGTAGAGTTTCGTCTTGGTTTCCGCGTGCCGCCACGCATCAATCTTATGTTTAAAAAAGTGGTGGAAGATTTGGTGGCCAACCGCGAAGTGAACATCACCAGCCGGTATGAAAGTCAGCAAAAGAACAACGTGGTGGGAGATTTTCAGTTTATTGTGATGGAAAAATTCCTGAGCCAGGATAATGAATTACCGCTTGCTGAATCCGTAATCATGAAATTATACTTCACCATTAAAGAACTCAGTGCCACAGAAGAAAAAAGCTTCGGCCTGGAGCAAAGCAATGTGTTGATTGAGAAATTCCCGCTGGTAGTGGCACCGGTGAGCAATTTAAAATTGAAGCGGAAGTATTACAATGAGGCAGAAGGCTACTAAAAATTTCATATCTTATATCCGGTAAATGTCAACCGGTGAGTTCAACGCTGTTATATATTATTGGAGGATATCTGCTTTTGCTGGCATTGGTGTACCTATTACAGGAGCGTTTCATCTTTAAACCGGAGAAGTTGCATCAGGGCTTTCAATATAAGTTTGATGTGCCTTTTCGGGAGTTATTTTTTGATGTGGAACCCAATGTGCGTATCAACGGCTTACATTTTACAGTAAAGAATCCCCTGGGGCTGGTGCTGTATTTTCACGGGAATTCAAGGAGCATTAAAGGCTGGTCGCGATACGCAAAAGATTTTTACCGGTACAATTATGATGTGGTTTTGGTTGATTATCGCGGCTTTGGAAAAAGCACAGGTAAACGTTCAGAAGCCATGATGTTGAAGGATATGCAGTTTGTGTATGATACCCTTGCAGTTCAGTACCATGAACACCACATCATTGTGTACGGAAGAAGCCTTGGGAGTGGTTTTGCCGCCAAGATAGCCAGTGATAATACACCACGTTATCTGATACTGGACGCGCCCTATTACAGTTTCAAAAAAGTGGTGGAGCGGTTTTTACCTTTTTTACCTCTGCGCATGTTGTTGCGCTTTCATCTGAGAACCGACAAATGGATAAAGCATGTGAATTGCCACACGTACATTATTCACGGTACCAAAGACTGGCTGATACCCATCTCGAACAGCGAAAAACTTCAGGCAATCAACCCTAAAAAAATTACCCTGGTTCGGATAGAAGGTGGCGGACACAACAACCTTCCTTCTTTTCCGGCGTATCACAATATTATTCGGGATATATTGCAGTACTGATGAAAAACCGAAAAACATGGCGCATTATTAAAGGGGTGGTATTGCTATACGCAATCATCGGTATCCTGTTGCATGCCTTACAGGAGAAGATGTTGTTTCACCCCAAACCACTGCCTACCGGGTATGCGTTCCCGTTTCAACAGCCATTTGAAGAAATATTTATTCCTGTGAATACAACTGATACCATACACATGGTGCATTTTGAATCAACGGCTGCTGTGCAAAAAGGGGATGTGCTCTATTTTCATGGCAACCGAAACAACATTGAATATTATTACAATCGGGTGCCCGTTTTTTTAAAAGCCGGATATGATGTATGGATGCCCGACTACTACACCTTTGGAAAATCTCGTGGAACATTAACAGAAGAATCATTGACAGGCTTATCACTTACAGTGTATCAGTATGTAACCGGCGTTAGCCACAATACTCAAATTGTCGTTTATGGCCGATCGTTAGGAACAGCACTGGCATCTTATGTAGCGGCTGAAATGCCGGTGAAACAGTTGATTTTGGAAACGCCATACTCCTCTATCCCCTCCTTGTTTTCAACCTATGCATTCATTTATCCTGTTGAGGTTATGTCAACCTACCGGTTGTCGAATTATAAAAACCT
This sequence comes from Ferruginibacter sp., assembly GCA_019638635.1. Classification (GTDB taxonomy): domain Bacteria; phylum Bacteroidota; class Bacteroidia; order Chitinophagales; family Chitinophagaceae; genus Ferruginibacter. Next base: position 38,702 of record JAHBTM010000003.1, read on the forward strand.
GGAGCGTGTGCAGGAACCCGTATGCGTGTTTCATGGTACCGATGATGGCGTTATACCTTACCGTGAAGCTGCCCGTTTAAAAAAGGTGTTGAAACCCGGTGACAGATTTATAGATATTGAAGAAGCTGCCCACAACAATATTAACCGCTTTCCGTTGTACACCGAAACACTGAACCGCTTGTTGCAGTAAATTATTTTTCTTTCAGTGTTACTTCTTTTGTTGTTATCTGTAACTGATAAGTTCCACCAATTTTAAGTGGCACATTATTGGTGCCATGGCTTACCGGAAAATGAAAACAAACGGGAATCTGCAAATTTTGAGTGAAACGATGGAAAAGGTCATCTATCTGCATACCAAATGGCCTTTCGGTGTCTTTCAAATCGGTAAATTCGCCTAATATCAGTCCTTTAATTCCTGAAAGTTTTCCGCTTCTTTTTAAATGATACATCATCCGGTCGATGTTGTAGATATACTCACCTACATCTTCCAGAAACAGAATGCGATCACGTGTTTTAATTTCTGAGGATGAACCGGTAGCATGACATAGCATACTGAGGTTGCCGCCGGTTAAAATGCCAGTAACCTTACCCGTTAGGTTAAAGGGGTGTGGTTCGGTGGTTACAGTTAATTTTTTTCCTTTCATTGTCTCTTTGAGCATCTCTATATACTGAACACCATCAGTGTTGTTGAAGGCGGCTGCCATAGGCGCGTGTAAACTGGCAATTTTGTATTTGCTCAACAGGTGTTGATGAAGCAAGGTGATGTCACTGAACCCAATCAGCCACTTGGGTTGTTTACGGAATTTTTTAAAGTTGATCTGATCAATGATGCGTCCGGTTCCATATCCTCCTCTCCCGAATAAAATGGCATCGATAGAATCATCATCCAGCATGTGTTGCAATTCATTCAATCGCTCCTCATCCGGTGCACTGAAATAATTTGAAGAGTCGCTTCCAATGGTTTTACCTGTTACCACATGGTAACCCCAACTTTGCAAAGTGTGGATACAGGCCTGCACTTTTTCTAATGCCATATAACCGGCAGGGCAAGTTATTCCGATGGTGCTGCCTTTTTTGAGGTATGGAGGAAATTGTATCATTAATTGCGTACAGGTTTACCGGTTTTCAGCACACTCTGAATGCGTTCCAGTGTTTTCTTTTCACCGGTTAAACTCAGGAATGCTTCACGTTCCAGGTTTAGCAGGTATTGTTCACTCACCTGTGTAGGTTCGCTTAAATCACCTCCACACATTACCCATGCAAGTTTTTTTGCAACGGTTACGTCATGATCGGTAGCGTATTTACCACGCCACATTGCATGGATGCCTGAAAGAAATGCGCCCAATGCAGCACGGCCGGGCACTTTGATATCGGTACGTTGTACCGGAGTAATATACCCGTTATCATATAAACGTACAACCTGATCCTTCGCCATAGAGATACGCCGTTGCTGGTTAATACTTATTTCGTCTACGCCTTTACGATAGATTCCCAAATCATAGGCTTCATGCGCCGATGTGGCCACTTTTGCAGTAGCAATGGTGAGGAATCTGTTTTGAAGGGTTAATGTATCCGGTTCACCCTGATGTAATTCATCGGAGGCACGCAGTACAAACTCTTTGGTTCCACCTCCACCCGGTATAACACCGATACCCACTTCTACCAAACCGGTATACGTTTCTGCGGCAGGCACCACCATATCAGCATGTAAGCAGATTTCACATCCGCCTCCGAGTGCCAGTCCGTGCGGAGCCACCACTACCGGAACAGAAGAATAACGTACACGCATCATGGCTTGCTGAAACATACGGATAGCCATGTCAATTTCATCATAATCCTGTTCTATCGCCAGCATAAAAATCATACCCACATTGGCACCGGCGCTAAAGTTTGGTCCTTCATTTGCAATCACAAGACCTTTATATTTTTCTTCCGCAAGGCTGATAGATTTTAAGATGCCTTCCAGTACTTCACCGCCCATGCTACCCATTTTCGTGTACCATTCCAACCCGAGCACATCTGCTCCAAGATGGTATGTACGGCACGCACTGTTCTTCCAAACGGTTTGGTCTTTGAAGTTTCGCATCACAATGAATGCATCTCCTCCCGGAACTGCTACATACGATTGCGTTTGTATATCATAATATAACTGACGTCCGTTTTCAACTGTATAAAAAGAAGTGTTCCCTTTTTCCAGCATGGTGTTTATCCACCCGGGCAATGTATAACCTTCTGCCTGCATAGCTTTCACTGTGGATGCAACGCCCAGGGCATCCCAACTTTCAAAAGCTCCTATCTCCCAGCCAAATCCTGCTTTCATTGCATCATCTACACGAAAAACTTCATCGCTGATTTCAGGTATACGGTGAGCGATATACGAAAACAATCCGTAATGGAATTTTTTATAAAAAGTTGCTGCCTTATCCTGCCCGTTGAGCAATGCCTTGATACGATGGGCGAGATTTTCAATGGGTTTGGCAGCTTCCACCGTGGCAAATTTGGGTTTGCTTCTGGGTCCATAAGATAGAGAGGCTGGGTCTAGTACCAGTATTTCTGTTTTCCCTTCTGCGTTTTTAGTTTTTTTGAAAAAGCCCTGTCCGCTTTTATCACCGAGCCATTTGTTTTCAATCATGGTTTTCAACCAGGAAGGAATACGGAAGATTTCTTTGGCTTCATCTTGCGGACAATGAGCAGCCACACCGTCTGCCACTTTAACCAATGTGTCTAGTCCTACCACATCTGCAGTTCTGAAGGTGGCCGATTTGGGCCTGCCAATCAACGGTCCGGTTAAGGCATCTATTTCATCAAAGGTTAAACCAATTTCTTCCATCAGGTGCATGATACTCATCATAGAAAAAACACCAATGCGGTTGGCGATGAATGCAGGCGTGTCTTTACACAACACAGTGGTTTTACCCAATTGCAAATCTCCGTATTGCATCAGAAAATCTACTACCGACGGATCAGTATGTGGTGTAGGAATAATTTCCAGGAGGCGCAGGTATCGGGGTGGATTAAAAAAGTGTGTTCCACAGAAATGTTTTTTAAAATCTTCGCTCCGGCCTTCGGCCATCATGTGAATGGGAATACCGGAGGTGTTGGATGATATGATGGTTCCGGGTTTACGGTATTTTTCAACCTGTTCAAATATGCTTTGTTTGATATCCAAGCGTTCCACCACCACTTCAATAATCCAATCCGCTTTGGATATATCTTTCATGTGGTCAGTGAAGTTTCCTGTTTGAACGAGGCGCGCAACCCCTTTATGATATACCGGTGAGGGAGAAGATTTCAATGCCGCTGTCCAGGCATCATTCACTATTTTATTCCTGATAGCGGGTGCGGTTTGTTCCCCCGTTTCCGGATTCAGCATATCCAATAACAAAACAGGCACGCCAATTCCTGCAAAATGTGCGGCAATCTTGCTTCCCATCACACCACTGCCCAATACGGCTACCTGGTTTATTTTTCTGTTCATATGGAGATGTTTTAAAATTAGTTAGTTAAACAACTATTTTAACGAAGTTAGTTAATTTCAAAATAGACAGGCAAATAATCACAAAAAAAGAGGAATTTTTAAGTGCCTCTTTTCAAGATGCAATAGTGTTATGAAATCAAAGATTTATTTAAGAAACGTTGCAACCTCCTGAAACATCTGCTCCTACAAAATGCAGGGTGCCGTTAGCATCTTCAGCCATCAGAATCATACCATTGCTTTCAATACCGCGCATGGTACGGGGCGCGAGGTTGGTTACCACCACCACTTTCCGGCCAATGATCTTTTCCGGAGCATGGTGCAGGGCAATACCGCTGACGATGGTGCGGGTTTCTGTGCCAAGGTCTACTTCCAGTTTTAATAATTTATCGGCCTTTTGTACTTTTTCTGCTTTTGTAATGATGCCGGTTTTCAAATCAATTTTTGAAAAGTCATCAAAGGTAATCGTGGGTTTTGTTGCAGGTGAAGGAGTAGGCGATTCGGGTATTGCATTTGTTTTTACTGCGGCACTTTTTAATTTCAGTTTTTCAACTTGTTGGGTTACTTCAGCATCTTCCATTTTTCGGAAAAGCAATTCCGGTGCCCTCAGTGAATAACCGGTTTGCAGCAAATCAGCTCTACCGGCATTTTCCCATTCCAGTATTCTGGGTACAACCTTCATCATATGGCATAATGTATTTGCAGCGTTTGGAAGAAACGGATGCATTAGGATGGCGAGGTTAGCAGTGAGTTGCAAACAAAGGTGCAGGCAGTTGTCAATTTTTTGCTGGGCTTCTGGCAGGATGTTTCCGTTATCATCTGTTTGTTTGGCCACAATCCAGGGTTCTTGTTCCTGCATGAATTTATTTCCTTTTCGTGCAAGGTCAACCACTTCAAACAATGCATCCCTGAATTTGAATTGTTCTATGAGCGATCCCGTACCACTTGCTGTTTCTTTTATCTGATCGAGGAGTTGTGTGCCTTCTGCGGTTAGGCTGTGTAGTTTGGGTACTTTGCCATTGCATAATTTGTGCATCAGTACAAATGTGCGGTTTACGAAATTTCCTAGTACGGCAACCAATTCGCTGTTCACCGCATCCTGAAATCCTTTCCAGGTAAATTCGCTGTCTTTGGTTTCAGGAGCAATGGCGGTGAGGTAGTAGCGTAAAGCATCTACCATGGTTTGTCCGTTTTCCTTTTTTACAAAATCGTTGATGTACTCATCCATTTCAATACTCCATCCGCGGCTGGTACTCATTTTGTCGCCCTCCAGGTTCATGAATTCATTGCTGGGCACAAAGGCGGGTAAAATATTTCCGTGCAGGTGCAACATCACCGGAAAGATGATACAATGAAAGACGATGTTGTCTTTTCCGATAAAATGCACGAGGCTGGTATCGGCATCATTCCAGTAGGGGGCCCAGTCTTTTTGGTTGTCTGCAGCCCATTGCTTGGTGGCACTGATGTAACCGATAGGTGCATCAAACCATACATATAGCACTTTACCATCGGCGTTAGGCACAGGCACTTTTACGCCCCAATCCAAATCACGTGTTACGGCGCGCGGTTGTAAGCCTGCATCCAGCCAGCTTTTACATTGTCCTAATACATTAGCTTTCCAGTCTGCGGCATGATTATCGAGTATCCATTCCCGTAAGAAGGATTCGTATTTTTGTAAAGGCAGATACCAGTGGGTGGTTTGCTTTTTAATAGGTTGATTACCGCTGATGGTACTGCGTGGATGGATGAGTTGTTCCGGGCTAAGGGATGTACCGCATTTTTCACACTGATCGCCAAAGGCGCCGGGGTAGCTGCATACAGGGCAGGTGCCGGTAATGTAGCGGTCGGCTAAAAAAGTATTGGACGCCTCATCATAAAATTGCTCCGTTTCTTTTTGTTCGAGTAATCCGGCATCGTTGAGTTTTTTGAAAAATGCCTGTGCGGTTTCATGGTGCAGGGCGGAAGAAGTGCGGTGATAGATATCAAAAGATATTCCCAGGTCGTGCATATTCTGTTGTAACAATGCGTGGTACTTATCAACAATTTCGCGGGGTGTTGTGTTTTCTTTCAACGCCTGTATGGTAATAGCGGCCCCATGTTCATCGCTACCACATACATACACCACATCTTTTTTTCGTGCGCGGAGGTAACGTACATAGATATCCGCTGGCAAGTATGCACCTGCCAGATGGCCGATGTGTTTAGGGCCGTTGGCATACGGTAAGGCAGAGGTAATCAGGTATCGCTTAGGTTCTTTTGTCATGTTGGTTGAATGATTGGGGCAAAGGTCTGTATTATGCCGATTATCAACAAATACTACTTTTTTACTAAATTCAGGGTTTTACAGGATATTATGTTTGTAGACGTGAAGAAAATTTCAATTGCCATTTTGGAAGATGAAGAGATCATCCGCAATGCGTTGATCACGCTGTTGTGTGTACAACCCGATATTGAAATTGCGGCTACCTTTGAAACAGGCGAACATGCGCTGGAAGCATTAGCTAAACAACCGGTGGATGTATTGTTATTTGATATCAACCTCCCCGGTATCAGTGGTATTGAAACCATCAGCCGCCTTAAAGCGGTTCAGCCACAGATTCAATGCATGGCTATTACCAGTTACGATGATGCCGATAATATATTTAACGCACTGAAAGCCGGCGCAACCGGTTATATGTTGAAAAATATTCAGCCGGATAAATTGAGCGAAGCCATCCAGGAAATCCATGCCGGTGGCTCTCCTATGAGCAGCCAGATTGCGCGAAAAGTGGTGATAGAATTTGCAAATATTAAGGAAGATGTGTTGTACTCTGCTGCATTGTCTCGCCGTGAAAATGAAATTCTGCAACTACTGGCGAAAGGGTTCAGGTACAAAGAAATTTCTGCACAATTGTTTATTTCCGTTGAAACAGTAAGAACCCATATCAGAAATATTTACGAGAAGCTTCAGGTAAAAACCCGTGACGAAGCCATCCGGAAAGTAAAGTCTTAGTTGCTTTACCTATTAGATTCTGTTTACGAAAAAAAAATCTTCTAAGCACCTGCTGAATTCTATAACGGTAACGGTTACTTGATTTATTCAAATACTACTTTTTTCCCCACTCATTTAGAACATATTATTTTGAATATGGCGTTTATTCGTACACGTTTGGTGAATATTTACTCAACGTCAACGAATTCTTAAACCCAAAAAAAACAATCATGAAATTGAAATCCTTGATGATGGCTGCCACAGGAGCCATTTTGTTGCTCACCACTGTATCCTGTAAAAAAGATAACGACGGAAGTGGGGGCGGACTCCGGGCAGATGATTTACCCGCAGGTAAAGGCGTAATCGAGTTCAAAACCAGCAGAGATTTTGGCGGATTAACCTATTTTAAAACCAACATGACTGATTTGTCTGTGGTAACCACCAACACAATGGCCGGTACCGATTTATATACCATCACTGCGTTCCGCCAGGAGGGGACGAGCTTTGGCCAGGCTCAGTTCACCATGAATGTGTCTCCGCTGGGTGCGAATACTTCTGCCGGAAGTTTAACCGGAGCTTTCGGTGGCTCGGGAGGTGTCATTGGAACCTTGTTGATCAATAACGGCTCTTTGGGGTCTACCAATAGTTTTGCCGGTGTGGATGGTGGCAATATCACCATTACCAAACTCACCGATGAAGTGATTGAAGGTACCTTCTCCTGCACCGTTGAAAACAATACCACCATGCAAACCATGGATGTTACCGAAGGGAAGTTTGCCGCACGTTTCTAAAGATTCTTTTAGATGAAAGTAAATTCAGGTTGCCATAACGGCAACCTTTTTTATTTACCGCTGATGTATTCTATGCAGCGTTTCATTATTTTCCGCTTAATTTAGTGCAGGTTAAATTAATTATACGGTATGAAAAGAATATGGATAGGAGTGTGCCTGTTGATTACCCTTCAGGTAACAGCCCAACAGAAAATGTTTACCATGCAAGATGCCATGGTGGGCAGCAGAACAACCTTAGCCCCTGAAACATTGCGTCAGTTACAGTTTATTAAAGGAACGGCTGATCCAGTATATATCATGAAGATGAATGGAGCTGATGTGTTTGTGCGGTATAATCCCAAAAATGCTACCGGTATTACGTTGTTGACGTTACCACAGTTGAATATTCATTTTTCAACCGCCGGTTTAGACACAGTGAAATCCTTCCCCGGTATTCAGTTTGAAAAGGATAAGTATTTGGTTACGGTAAAAGGAAAACGATATGCCTTTAACCTGACTACCGGCGCTTCTACCATATTAAGTAACCCGCTTACCGAGGGAAAAGAAGTGTTGGAAGAAAGTAAGGCCGGATATGTGGCATTCAGTGATCAGGATAATCTGTTTATTGCTGCCCATGGTAAAGTGCATCAGGTAACCCGGGATGGTTCCCGGAATATTGTGTACGGAAAGCCGGTGCATCAACAGGAGTTTGGCATTACCAAAGGTACTTTCTGGAGCAATGATGGCAAAAGGCTGGTATATTACCGTATGGATCAAACCATGGTGCCCGATTATCCCATCATCCAATGGAATAAGCGCCCCGCCGTGAATGAACCGATTAAATATCCGATGGCGGGAGATTCCAGTCACCATGTAACACTCGAAATATATGATATAACGGGAAAGCATATACGAATAGCAACCGGTATGCCGGCCGAACAATACCTCACCAATATTTGCTGGTCGCCGGATGATCAGCATATTTACATTGCGGTATTGAATCGCGGACAAAACCACATGAAGCTGAACCAGTACGATGCGCAAACGGGGGCCTTTGTAAAAACCCTCTTTGAAGAAAAACACGAACGTTATGTGGAACCCCTTAAACCCATGGTTTTTATTCCCGGCAAGCCGAACGAGTTTATCTGGGAGAGCCGCCGGGATGGTTGGAATCATTTGTATCATTACCATGTAAACGGACAACTTCTACGTCAACTCACCAGCGGCCCCTGGGAAGTAACGGATATGAAAGGGTTCAATCTTAAAGGAGATATATTGTATTATATGTCTACCGAAGAATCGCCCTTAACCCGTCAGCTCTATGCGTTGCAATTGAAAAATGGAAAGGCTAAGCAACTCACCCAACCCAATAGGAGACACATAGTGAGTGTAAGTGAAGACGGAGCATATGCAATTTCCAATGCAAGCAACATCCAAACGCCCCGTGTAGTTTCCGTGATTGACCTTAAAACCGGAAAAGAAAACATATTACTGAACGCGCCCAACCCACTCACGGAATATGCCTTGGGCAATATGCAACAGGTAGTATTGAAATCTCCGGAAGGATATGATTTGCATGGAAGGCTGTATCAGCCGGTAGCATTTGATAAAGAGAAAAAATATCCCGTGATTGTGTATTGGTATGGTGGCCCACATGCGCAGCTAACGACCAACAGTTGGAACGGCGGCTCCGGCGATTTGTGGTTCCAGTACCTGGCACAACAAGGCTTTGTGGTGTTTACCATGGATACACGCGGAAGCGCTTACCGTGGTATGGAATTCGAACAAACGATTTTCAGAAAAGCAGGAAAGGCACAAATGGAAGATTTAATGACAGGAGTACAGTATTTGAAAAACCTCGGATATACCGATGCAGATAAAATGGGTTTGTTCGGTTGGAGTTATGGAGGATTTATGACCACCTCTTTCTTACTGAATCATCCGGGTGTGTTTAAGGCCGGAGTTGCCGGCGGTCCGGTAATGGATTGGAAGTTGTATGAAATCATGTACACAGAACGCTACATGGATACACCTGCGGAAAACCCTGACGGTTATGCCACAACAAACCTCACGGAACAGGCCGCGAAACTGAAAGATAAACTCCTGATTATTCACGGGATGCAAGACCCGGTGGTGGTTATGCAACATTCTGTAAATTTTGTAAAAGCTGCTGTGGATAAAGGTATACAGGTTGATTATATGATCTATCCCGGCCATGAACACAATGTGTTGGGCAAAGACAGGATTCATCTGTATCAGAAAGTCACGGATTATTTTATGCAACACCTTAAATAATAAATCAACTTCTTAATCTACCTGTATGGATGTTCTTAAGGTTAACGATCTGGTCAAACATTATGGTCCGGTTAAAGCACTGAACGGTATCGGTTTTTCAGTTCCCAGAGGCACTGTGTTTGGCATATTAGGTCCGAATGGCAGCGGTAAAACCACCCTGCTGGGTATTATCATGGATGTGTTAAAGACCACTCGCGGGGCGTATAATTTTTTCGGTGAGGGAACGGGAGCGGATACACGAAGAAAAATTGGAACCCTGCTCGAAACACCCAACTTCTACCATTATCTCACGGCGGTTCAAAACCTGAAAATTGCAGCTTCGGTGAAACAACGTGGAGAAGAAGATATCGATCGTGTATTGGAAATGGTGAACCTGCATCAGCGAAAAAATTCCGCATTCAGCACGTATAGTTTAGGTATGAAACAACGCCTGGCCATTGCCTCTGCACTGTTGGGTAATCCGGAAGTACTGGTGTTGGATGAACCTACCAACGGGCTCGATCCGGTGGGCATCGCCGAAATCCGCGAACTGATTAAAAAATTACACAAAGAGGGTAAAACCATCATCATGGCCAGCCACATGCTCGATGAAGTGGAGAAAGTGTGCACACATGTGGCCATCCTTAAAAAGGGAAATATCATGGCTTCAGGACATGTAGACGAAATTTTCCAACACAGCGATATGATTGAGATTGATGCATCAGACCGTAAGGCACTCGCAGCAGTAATGAATCAATATCCCGGGGTGGAACAAATCAGAGAAGAAGAAAGCGGGCTCGTGGTGTATTTTCCACCCGGAACCGTAACCCTGGCACCGGTGAATGCGTACTGTTTTAAAAACGGTATCACGCTGAGCAAACTACTCATCAAAAAGAAAAGCCTCGAAAGTAAATTCATTGAACTAACTAATTAATATGAATACATATCGTTCGTTATTGCATACAGAATGGCTCAAACTAAAGCACTACATGGTCTTTAAATTGATTGCCATCTTTTTTGGAATTGGAGTTATTGCTACCAATTACATCGTGTACAGTTTCAATAAAAATGTAGTCGGTAATATGCAGGGTGCCAACATGATTGGCTCTTTTAGTCCGTACAATTTTGATAAAACATGGCAAACCACATCGTATGCAACAGGCTGGTTGCTGATGTTGCCAGCTATGCTGATCATCATACTTATCACCAATGAGTTTACGTACCGTACCATGCGCCAGCACATCATCGACGGTTGGAGCCGGATGGATGCGGTGCGCGTGAAACTGGCCATGGTTTTCATTTTTGCAGCTGTTTCAACTTTACTTGTGATACTCACAGCACTGGGTTTTGGATTTGCTTCCGGTACTTCTTTTTCACTGGAAGGGTTTGACCATGTGGGATTCTTTTTTCTGAAAGCACTCACATATAATTTGATTGCCGCTTTCATTGCTGTGTGGATACGGCGTACCGGCTTTGCTATTGGCCTCTTCTTTATTTATATGGGTGCAGAAAACATCATCTCACAGTTGCTGGATGTATGGAGTATGCAACTTAGAACATCAGACGATATTGATTTGGGAACATTAGGCGATTACCTGCCAATGAGTGCATCCGACGGGTTGCTCACCTTCCCCGCCAATCCACTGAAAACAATGGCCAGCAGTGTGATGCCCACCTACAACCCCTGGGTGATTGGCGCTTTTGCCATTGCATACATTTTACTATTTCTGTGGTTGATAAGAAGAAATGTATTGACGAAAGATTTGTAAAAAATTAACTATCCTTCTCCGGTAGTAAGTCGTTCAGTGCCGCTTTTATAGAGGGATATAAAAATGTAAATCCTGCATTCGAAATTTTCTCTGACGAAACGGTAGTGCTTTTCAAAACTTCCAAACTGCTTTCACCCAAAACCAGTTTCAACAGGGTGGCCGGTACATGAATGGGAATGTAGGCGTTCTTTCTGATGCGGTGTGAAATTTCAATGGTGAGGTACCGGTTCGTAGCCGGCATGGGCGCAACCGCATTGTACACACCGTTTAAATTGTGTTGCACGGCAAATTCAATCATTCGGCATACATCTTCTATGTGAATCCAACTGATAACTTGTTTCCCGTTGCCCAGGATAGCTGACAATCCATATTTTAATGGTGCCATGAATTTGGGAAATGCACCTCCGTCTTTTCCAAAAATGATTCCGAAACGTAACGTACATAACTGTACGCGATCAATTCCCATCATACTTTCTTCCCAGACTTTGCAGGTATCTGATAAAAAATTATCACCGGGAGGATCTTGTTCCGTAAAGGTGTGTCCCTCTTTGTCGGGTCCGTAATATCCAATAGCCGATGCACTGATGATGCCCTGAACCGTATGCGGATGATTATTCAATGTGTTGCGTAATAAAGCACCACTTTGAACACGGCTGTTCAGTATTTCCTGTTTGTATTTTTTATTCCATCTTTTATCAGCAACGCCGGCACCTGCCAGATGAATGATATAATCTACGCCCTCTAAAGCGGAAAGTTGAATTTCCTGAAGTTCAGGATTCCAGGCAAAATGCTTTACGCCGGGTACTGTATTGGTTTTGGGATGACGCGTGAGGATATGGACCGTGTGGCCTCTTCGAAGCAAATACGCCGTGAGCATACTGCCTACAAAACCTGTTCCGCCCGTAATTAGAAATTGCATCGTTGAATTTTAACCTTTACTAGTACCATATTTCTGTAAATTAGTACAAATGTTGTAGGATGAAATTTCTTTTTTATAGTATTCTGGTTGTTTTGATTCCGATTACCCTGAATGCACAGAAACTGACTTTTGCAGAGTTGCTGCCAGACGACCGTGCAGAAATGAATTTTGAAATACTCGGTAAGCAGGGCAACCGGTATGTGATATACAAGGAATGGAAGAACCGGCATTATCTTACGTTTTACAATGCTGATATGGAGGTAGATCAACACATTCGGTTGAAAGAATTGCCTGATAAAACACGTGGTGTGGATTTTATCAGCTATCCCGACAAAATCCTAATGATTTATCAATTCAACGATGGTAAATCTTTCCAATGTGCCGCACTCGAAATTTCCAATAACGGAACGGTATCCGCTGAACCGGTTTCATTGGATGCGGCCCGGGTTTCCTCCTCCTCCGGTGATCAGATTTTTAGTGTGTTTGCCACAGAAGATAAACAGCGCATACTCGTGTATAAAATGCTTCGTTCCGGAGATTCACTCACATTAACTACCCGCACCTTTGATGTGGGATTGAATTTACAAGATGTAGGCGTGTTTAAATTCAGCTACAACAAAGACAAAGAATCATTCTCCGATTTGGCGATGAGTAATGAAGGACACCTCGCTATGGCCAAACAAACATCGCGCACCCGAAAGGAAAGGGCCTCTGCAATGAACCTGATGGTATGCCTTAAAGGAATGGATACATTTTATATCTATCCTGCCGCGCTAGACGGAGCGTATCTGGATGATGTGGTCATCAAAACCGACAACCTCAACAAACGGTTTGTGTTCAACAGCCTTTTTGCCACAGAACCCAGAACCATGATAGCCGGTTTCTACAATGCCGTTGTACCTTTTAATGCAGCCTTGCCTCCTCTAGAAGCGTTGAATCCATTTCCCGATTCTCTCCGCTCCAGATTCAATACCGGCGGATCAACACAAAAAGCGTTTGAAGATTTGGTGATGAAACAAGTGGTGATTAAAAAAGACGGAGGCTGGTTGATAACTGCAGAAGAAAATCTAACCATCCGAACAGGGCGCCGTTATGACCGCTATGATTATATGTTCTCCAATCCATATCGATATGATTATTACAATTACATGTATAACCCTGCTTTCTCAAGGCCCTTTTACAGAGGCAATCCGGGCTTTTTCGATCCATCGCTTCGCAACGAATTCGAATATCAATCCAACAATATCCTCATGATTTCTTTCGATCCTCAGCTGAAGTCGAACTGGGATGCCGTTATACCCAAACGCCAGAATGAATTCAATACGGATCAGTCGGTTTCATTTGGTGTGATGAATTCCGGTGGAATGTTTCATTTTTTATATGGATTGAGAGACCGAAACAGTTTATCCATTGGTCATACTGCGGTTACGCCTAACGGTGAGATTAACCGTTTTGCACCGGTACAGAACCGACAGAGAAATTATGATTTCATGCCACGATATGCCAAACAGGTGTCGTATGCCGGTGTTATTGTGCCATATCAGTATAACACAAGGGTGGGATTTGCCTTGCTGGAATTTTAATGCGCCGGGTTCTTCGTTTTGTTCAATAAATTAGCCACTTTTGCAGTATTCATCATCTAACTGATACACTGCGTGATAGGAGTATTCAAAGCCAACAACCCGCTGAACAACTTGTTCCTGTTGTTCTATGGCCTGCTCCTGAAAATTCCCGAGTTATTCATCCACCCAACCATTCCAATCCCTCAGGAAATGGATGGCCAGGTTTACCGGAAGATACTACAGTGGCTGCAACCGGTAGGGGAAGGCTTTCCGTGGATATACTCTGTGCTTGCGTTTATTTTAGTGTACAGTCAGGCAGTTACACTGAACAGTCTTGTGAAGCATTACAAGCTGATGCACATGCCCAATTACCTTGTGGGAATGACGTACCTGCTGATTACATCACTTTTCCCGGAGTGGCAAACCTTTTCATCGCCCCTGCTGGTAAACACATGCATGATTGTGGTATTATATCAGTTGAGTGGATTGTTCACCCATCCTAAACCCAAATCCACCTTATTTAATATTGGATTACTGATTGGCTTGGCCTCATTTTTTTATTTTCCTTCCATGGCGTTTGTGTTGTTGCTGATTGCAGGCCTCATCTTCACTAGGCCGTTTCGCATCAATGAATGGCTGATCGGGTTGTTGGGTATCCTCGCACCCTATTATTTCCTGGCCGCCTGGTTGTTTATAACCGATCGCTGGGCGATGTATGAATTACCGGCATTTCAGGTAGTCACCCCTTTCTTCAAAGACTCGAAAATGTCGTACATCGCAATCGGGATACTGTCGGTGTTACTATTAGTGGGTTTCTTTTTTATTCGGATGAATCTCCGCCGCCAATTGGTACAAACCAGAAAAATTTGGAGTTTAATCCTGTTGTATTTCATCGTAGCCTTTATAGTACCTTTTATTAATGTGAACGACCGGTTCGATTACTGGATTCTGATGGTAGTACCGGCGGCCTGTATTGGTGCAGCGGCTTTCTTGTATCCTGACCGTAAGTGGTTCGGGCTCTTATTTCACTGGGGTTTGGTGGCAATCTCCGTAATGATGGGCTTCTTTTTAAAAGGATAAATGTACATTTGCCCTACAATTAACTTTCCATGAAATTTGGTGTGGTGGTATTCCCCGGTTCAAACTGCGACCGGGACATGATTGAAGCACTTCAACAATGCCTGAACCGCGAAGTGATAACCCTCTGGCATAAAGACAGCGACCTCAGTATGTTTTCATACAGCGACGCCATTGTGTTACCGGGCGGATTTAGCTATGGCGATTACCTGCGTTGCGGTGCCATCGCACGGTTTAGTCCGATGATGCAAAGCGTCATACAGTTTGCTGAAAAAGGAGGAAAGGTGCTCGGTGTATGTAATGGTTTTCAGATTCTGTGCGAAAGCGGTCTGCTCCCCGGAGCTTTACTGCGTAACAGCCAACAGCAGTTTGTGTGCAAAAATGTTTGGATTAAGGGTGGGGCAGAGGAAATACCGCTGAAAATTCCGATTGCACATGGAGAAGGACGATACTATGCAGGGGCTGCCGAGCTTGAATCTTTGAATGCAAACAAACAAATCATCTACAGGTACTGTACGGAAAGCGGAGAGGTGAACGACGAGGCAAACCCCAATGGCACAGCACAAAACATAGCCGGTATATGTAATACTAACCGCAATGTATTTGGTATGATGCCACACCCGGAAAGAGCCTGTAACCCACTATTGGGTAATACAGATGGTGTTAAAGTGTTTCAGACATTGATGGGGATACATAATAATTAACAACATTTAACAGCCGTGGCCTATGGGCTTCGCTAATTTTGCTTTAATTTTTAGGTATGAAAAATGTTTTACTCTTTGCTTTCATGTTGATGGCAGTATCATCAAACGCACAACTTTCCAATCCTGTTAAATGGAGTTACTCCATTGTAAAAGTGGCCGATAAAACGTTCGACGTAAAAGTGACTGCTATCCTCGATAAAGGCTGGCATTTATATGCTCAGGAAGCTGGCGAAGGTCCGGAGCCTACTACATTTTCTTTTGCATCCAACCCCATGTTTAAACTGGAAGGTAAGGTGAAAGAAGTTGGTAAGCTGCGCAAAGAGTACGATCCGAATTTTGATTCAGAACTTAAATTCTACAGCAATGAAGTAACATTTATCCAACGAATTAAAATGCGTTCGAACGTGGCCACCGTGGTGAATGGGAATGTGAACTACATGGTTTGTAACGATAGAAAATGCCTTCCCCCCAAAGACGTTCCTTTTACTGTGAAGGTGCCCGCTAAATAGTATTTACCTTTATCATGTATCCCGTATTGCAGCGGGATTTTTTTTAACTCCGGTGCATGAACATACGCTTATTTTTCAGTCTGCTATTCCTTGCTTTTTTACAACCGGCCCTAGCGCAGGATCCCATGTTAACATGGAGTGCTTCAGCAGAGGCGCTCAACGAAAAGCAATGGAAAATCACCCTCGGTACTACCATTCCGGAAGGTTGGCATATGTATTTGGCCGATGATGAAGAGGGGTTGCAGGGTGTGAAACTAACTCCCCCCGATGCGTCCGTTTCCCTTCAACCACTGGAATGGATTACACAACCTATAGAAAAAAAAGATGCCATTTTTGAAAAGGACATGAAGCTGTTCACCGGTGAAATCCGGGCATCTGTTATCATGCACATCAATGGGGAAGTGCCGCCAACACTTCAAATGTTACTGCAATATGAAATAGCCGACAAGGAATATTTTCTTCCGAAGGAGCAAAAAATACAACTCGTATTAAAAGAAGGAGCGGCTGACACCGAACAAAAAGCACAAAGGTTACTCATTCCTTCTATTCAGCTGGATGCGCCCCGGCAACATTGTGATGCAGCCTCTGCTGCATCGGCACCGGACAGCAACAGCGGGCTCGGGCATATATTTTTATTGGGCTTCATTGGTGGATTGGTTGCTTTGCTCACTCCGTGTGTATTTCCAATGATTCCTTTAACGGTTTCATTTTTTACCAAACAATCTCAAAACAGAAGAAAAGGTGTTTTTAACGCGGGCATGTATGGTTTTTTCATCCTGCTCATTTATATATTGTTGAGTTTGCCGTTTCATTTTCTCGATAGCCTCAATCCGGAAATACTTAACAGCATATCAACCAATGTGTACCTGAATGTGTTTTTCTTTCTGGTGTTTGTATTCTTTGCGCTTTCATTTTTTGGCTTGTTTGAAATTACATTGCCCTCTTCTATTTCCAACAAGGCAGACAGTAAATCCGGAGCGGGTAATCTTGCCGGAATCTTTTTCATGGCACTCACACTGGCGCTGGTTTCCTTCAGTTGTACCGGCCCTATTTTAGGTTCTTTACTGGCAGGTTCTCTCAGCACCAATGGTGGCGCTATGCAGTTAACCTCAGGTATGGCAGGTTTCGGACTTGCCCTTGCTTTACCGTTTGCGGTTTTTGCGCTGTTTCCCAACTGGTTGAATTCGCTTCCAAAATCAGGTGGATGGCTCACTACAGTGAAGATAGTACTCGGCTTCCTGGAACTCGGCCTGGCCTTTAAGTTCTTATCCAATGCCGATTTGGTGATGCACTGGGGCTTACTCAAGCGCGAAATCTTTATTGGCATCTGGGTGGTGATAGGGATATGTTTATCCCTGTATCTTTTCGGCATACTGAAATTCAAACACGAATACCTGAAAAAACCTCTATCCAGATTGCGTGTATCCTTTGGCGTTATCACCGCATTATTCACCTTGTATCTCATACCCGGACTCACCAACACCCCATATGCGAATCTTTCGCTCATCAGCGGATTTCCTCCACCATTGTATTACAGTATCTATCAAAAAGACAATAACTGCATCTACGGGTTAGATTGTACAGATGATTATGAAGAAGGGATCCGCAAGGCAAAAGCAACGGGTAAAGCAGTACTGCTTGATTTTACGGGTTATGCCTGTGTGAATTGCAGGCGGATGGAAGAAAACGTATGGACACGCCCCGAAGTGCTTTCGCTCATGAAAGAGAAATTTGTGGTGGTTTCTTTATATGTGGATGATAAAAAGAAATTACCTCTGGCCGAACAGTTTACCTACACTACACGCGAAGGAATGGAGCGTGAAATAAAAACCGTTGGAGATAAATGGGCTGTGTTTGAAACTGAAAATTTCAGGAACAATGCCCAGCCACTCTATGCTATCCTCAACAGCGATGAAGAGTTGATGAATGAACCCGTGGGTTATACCCCCGATGTTGCCGCATACCTGAACTGGCTTCGCTGCGGGCTGGAAGCTGCCGAAAAAAAATAACCCTTCCTCAATCTGAAGAAGGGTTGTTCACTTTGGGGGTTGAAATATGTTTATAAAGCGATTTGCTTTTCTGTCATCATTTTTCTCAGGTTAATCAATCCATAACGCATACGTCCGAGCGCAGTATTGATACTGCAATTGGTGAGTGCTGCAATTTCTTTAAAGCTCAGGTCTGCATAATGACGCATGATAATAACCTCACGCTGATCTTCCGGTAATAGGTCAATCATTTTACGTACGCGGTCGTGGCTTTGGCTGGCCATCATTTTATCTTCAGCACTGGCTTCTGAAAAATTCAGCACTTCAAAGATATCACGGTCGTCGCCGGTTTTAATAGAGGGGCTGCGTTTTACTTTACGGAAATGATCAACACACAGGTTGTGGGCAATACGCATCGCCCAGGGCAGAAACTTACCTTCATCGGTATACTTGCCACTTTTCAATGTGTCGATGATGCGGATGAACGCATCCTGAAAAATATCCTCGGCCAGGTATTTGTCTTTTACCAACAAATAAATGGAAGTGAAGATTTTGTCTTTGTACCTTTCAATGAGTACAGAAAGTGAGTTGGATTCTCCGTCGATAAACTGACGAACGAGTTGCTGGTCGCTGAGGTTTGCTAGGCTTTTCATAACTTCTACAAGTTTTGGTTTTAGGACTTTGTTAGTTTAAACCAATAAGAAGGAAAGAATCGTAGAAGTCTGTTAGGCAGGCTACACGGCTTTTCATTTTTATTGGATATTGGACTGTGAAAGTATATACAAAATTTTTCGTTCCAAATTTTTATAACCTTTTTTTAAAATGTTTTTTCCCTAAGTAGATTTACGATAGGGGTTTCGTAAAACGCACATTTAGTGGAGAATAGTTGATATTTTTGCAATCACATGAATCAAGTAAAGTCAGTAAACAAAGGCACTTCAAAGAAAAAGTCGGCTGAAGATGTTATACATATTCAGGGAGCACGTGTACACAACTTAAAGGACATAACGGTTAAGATACCACGTAATAAACTGGTGGTAGTAACCGGTGTTTCAGGTTCAGGAAAATCTTCTTTAACCATTGATACATTGTTTGCTGAAGGGCAACGCCGGTATGCAGAAAGTTTATCTTCCTATGCAAGGCAATTCATGCAGCGGTTAGATAAACCGGATGTTGATTTCATTAAAGGGCTTTGTCCTGCCATTGCCATTGAACAAAAAGTAGTCACGCGTACTCCGAGAAGTACTGTAGGCAGCATGACCGAGATATACGATTACCTACGCCTCCTGTTTGCACGGGTTGGAAAAACAATTTCTCCTGTCAGTGGAAGAGAAGTAAAGAAAGATGATGTAACAGATGTCATTCGTCATATTCAATCATTGAAAGAAGGTGATAAGGTATTGATGTTGTGCCGCTGGCAACGTTCCGGTAAACGCAAAGCCTCAGAAGAATTAAACATCACGCTTCAAAAGGGTTTTTCAAGGCTCTACCATAATGGCGATATATTACGTATTGAAGAAGTACTCGAGAACAACGAAGCTGAAAAATGGTTCAAATCCAAAGACAAGGAAAATGAACCTGTATGGTTGCTGATTGACCGAATGGTAAAAAAAGATTTTGATGAAGACGACCTGCATCGGATGAGCGATTCTGTCAGTACTGCGTTTTACGAAGGAGAAGGCTCAATGACTTTAGAAGTGAATGGGAAAAAGCAAATTACATTCAGCAATCTTTTTGAATTGGATGGAATGCAGTTTGAAGAACCGGTACCCAATTTGTTTTCTTTTAATAATCCATATGGTGCCTGCCCTACATGTGAAGGTTTTTCACAAGTACTTGGGCTGGATGAAGACCTTATAATACCCGACAAACGGTTAAGTGTGTACGATGATGCCGTGGCGCCATGGAAAGGAGAAAAGCTGAGTGCGTGGAAAGACCAGTTTATACTGGGCGCCAAGCAAATCGGTTTTCCTGTTCATAAACCTGTGATGGATCTGGAAGCCAAGCACCTGAAAGCCCTTTGGGAAGGTACACCGCATGCAGAAGGTATTTATGCGTTTTTCAAGGAGGTTGAACAAAACTTATATAAAGTACAGTACAGGGTACTGCTGAGCCGGTATAGAGGGAAAACGAGGTGTCACGATTGCAACGGATACCGACTGAGAAAAGAAGCATTGTATGTGCAGGTAGGTGGAAAGCATATCGGTGAACTGTGTGAAATGCCGGTACGCGATCTAATAGCTTTTTTCAGAAAATGTAAACTGTCTGATTACGATAATCAAATTGCCACACGTATTTTACAGGAGATACAAAACAGGCTAAGCACCCTCATGGATGTAGGATTGGGATACCTGACGCTCAACCGCCTGGCCAATTCACTCAGTGGAGGAGAAAGTCAGCGCATACAGCTTACCAGAAGTTTGGGCAGCAACCTGACCAACTCATTGTATATATTGGATGAGCCTTCCATTGGTTTACATGCACGTGATACAGAAAGGTTGATCATTGTGCTCAAGCAACTACGCGATTTAGGCAATACGGTGATAGTGGTAGAACATGATGAAATGATGATGCGTGAAGCAGACCATATTATTGATATGGGCCCGCTGGCCAGCCATCTCGGCGGTGAAGTAATCGCCGAAGGTACAGCGGCATCGCTGATGAAACAACCCCAAAGCCTGACCGGGCAATACCTCTCCGGGAAACTTAAAGTGGTTCCACCCCAGAAAGTAAGGAAATGGCATCATGCAGTTACGGTAGAAGGTGCACGTCAACATAATCTGAAAGATATCACCGTGTCTTTTCCATTGCAGGTACTCTGTGCCGTTAGTGGTGTAAGTGGAAGCGGAAAAACCACACTGGTGAAAGGCATTTTATATCCCGCTATGATGAAGCGGCTGACAGGAATCAGTGAAAGGCCTGGATTGCACCGGACGCTTACCGGTGATATGGAAATCATTTCCCAAATAGAACTCGTAGATCAAAACCCCATCGGTAAATCAAGCCGAAGCAACCCGGTGACCTATATCAAGGCATACGACGAAATCAGAGACCTCTATGCCTCTCAGCCATTATCAGCTATGCGTGGTTTTATGCCTAAACATTTTTCTTTCAATGTAGATGGAGGAAGATGTGATACCTGCAAGGGCGAAGGGCAACAACTGGTGGAGATGCAGTTCCTCGCGGATGTGCATCTGGTGTGCGAATCCTGCAAAGGAAAACGATTTAAAGATGAAGTGCTGGAAGTTCAGTTTCATGGAAAGAACATCCATGATGTACTGGAGCTGGGTGTAGATGAAGCTATCGAATTTTTCAACCGTTATGATACTGGCAAACAGGGCAGCGAAATTGCTAGACGCTTAAAACCCCTCAGTGATGTAGGGCTGGGATATGTAAAATTGGGCCAATCATCCGATACCCTGAGCGGTGGTGAAGCTCAACGTGTGAAACTTGCTTCTTTTCTGGGTAAGGGCCGAAACGCCGGCCGTATCCTTTTTATTTTTGATGAACCTACCACCGGGCTCCACTTTCATGATATCAGCAAACTCCTGGCTTCATTCAACGCGTTGATAGATCAGGGCCACTCCGTGGTGGTGATTGAACATAATACCGATGTAATACGCTCAGCAGACTGGGTGATAGATATGGGCCCCGAAGCCGGCGATGCCGGGGGCAGTATAGTGTATCAGGGAACTCCGGCCGGGTTGTTAAAGTGTGCACAAAGCAAGACAGCCAGGTTTTTAAACGGGTAAATTGCATGTTCAAACATCCTGCTCATGCATACAATTGATGGTTATTTCATATCGCGTTTATGCCTCACCGTAATAATTACTTTTTTTATAACTTCTATTGATGCGAACGCACAACAATTTGAGTGGGCATCGAGCGGGAATAATTTAAACGGTGGAGTGCGCGCCTCAGTAATTGACCGCAAGGGTAATTTAATTGTGGCCGGAGTGTTTCAGCCGGGGTACGGATACCATTCCGACAGAAGCTTGTATTCCTCCACCGGACAGTCGGTGTCTGTTACGTACGGTAACGAGTACATGTTCATTGCCAGTTATTCGCCCGAAGGAAAAATCAACTGGTTGCGTGAATGTAAAGGTGCGGATGATCCTGTAGGGATGGGGCTTGATAAAGATGGCAATGCGGTTGTACTGGCATCGAATGACAATAATCCAACTTTTCCCGAACTGGACATACGTGTAAACAATGCCCGATATTTTATACTACATCTATCTCCCGAAGGCAAGGCCGTAAAGGTGGTGGCCGATACACAGAATGTGATACGACAACCCATTCGCTTCGCGGTGTCGAATCAGGGAGGCTATATCGTTACGCAATCAGAACATACGCTGGAAAAATCAGGCAACGCTGTGGAAAGTGTAAATTGGATGTCTTTGATAAAACTTGATGCATCTTGCGCCCTTTCCTGGAAACAACGCATCAGGTTGTATGGCAGTCATGGATATTTTATTCCGGGTATGTTGTTTGATGAAGCCCGCAACGGCGATATTTATGGCGTAATAGCCGTTCGTGAAGCCGCAGGTTTTGGAGATAAAAAGTTCAAAGCACCTGAAGTGGATAGTGTTGATAAGCAACACCGGGGATTTGGAAGCTATCTGGTGTCGTATAACAAATCCGGAAAAATGAAATGGGTGAAACCATCCGGTACCAAATCTATCTTTTCTGCCATTAAAGTTTCAGACCGGGGCGTTTACCTTGGAGGAAATATTCAGAATGCGTATCCATTCTTTGGCAAATCGATTGATACTACAGGAAAAAAAGCAATGGTGCTGGCACGTTTCAATTTTAAGGGTGCATTGCAATGGGTTGAAACTACGCGGGCGAATACAATTAAAGCACTCGCAACCGATCAGCACGAGAATGTATATGCCGTGGTGGAAAGCAGGGTTTCATATCCTGAAAAAATGGTGTTTTATACAGACACACTCAGCAATGTATATGAATCTTTACTGATTGCCAGTTTCAGTGAAGCAGGTACATACCGATGGGTAAAACACACCCGGCTGCCCATGAGTAGAAATGAGTATCCTCAGTTAATTACAACAGATTGCGGAGATATTTTTGTTTCGGGTGAACTGTGGTGGGTGATGAAAGCGGAGATGAAATGGTTTGATGCCGCACTAGTGAAAGGGTATGGATACGGACCGATGCCCTTTGTTGGAAAAATAAACAATACGCTTCCGGCTTTTGTTCCACGGGAAAAGCCCGGTGAATGTATGGTTAGCCCCGCACCGTGGACGCTTCGGAATTTTCCGAACCCTTTCAAAAGCGCAACAACCGTGGAATATAAAACCACCTATCGGGATGATCGCATCTCGCTACAGCTGTACAGCATCAACGGCAGCCTGATTAAAACCTTCTTTACCAATCGCCCACAGGAAAAAGGAACACATACCTTCAGGCTACAAGCGGATGGTTTGGCGGCCGGTATATATGTACTGGTGTTACGTGGTACTGTGGCGGTGGCAACCGAACAGATTTTGGTTCAGTAAAAAAAGAGGGTACTAACGTAAACGGTTACTCTCTTTTACAATTCTTTCATCTGCCCGTATGCCTTTGATTGCTAAAAACAATAACACCGGTATGGCAGCATACACTACAGCCGTTAAAGAAAATGTGCCGCTTTCAAATGCTTTGGTTTTATTCACCATCAGCACCAGCAACAACACCTGTGCCAGCATGGCGGCAAAAGAAAGTTTAAGCTGTAAAGGCCTGTTTTGATAGAGGAAAATGGTCACCATACACAACACGCCTACCGCAATCGTTAAGGCCATGATGTAGAAATTATCCGCACCATTCAGTTTGTCGTACACCTCCGGTGTGCTAGGAATAGAGCCGCTGTAAAACGATAACTTCAGCGTGGCAAATGCACAAATGCCTGCCAGTAAAAGCCAAATAGATTGAATTCTTTGTATCATACAATTATTTTATTTCAGGATATAAAGGAAAGGCCGACATCAATTCACGAACATCTCCTTTTACCAATTCAATGGTTTTCTCATCATCTGCATGCATCAACACCCGGTCAATGAATTGCACAATAGTTTGCATGTGTGTTTCATTCATACCACGCGTGGTAATAGCGGGAACGCCTACACGAATACCGCTGGTTACAAATGGACTTTTATCATCGAACGGTACGGCGTTTTTATTCAGGGTGATGTGTGCTTTATCCAGTGTTTCCTGTGCCTTTTTACCCGTGATGTTTTTATTACGCAGGTCAATCAGCATCAGGTGGTTGTCGGTTCCTCCGCTGATGATTTCATATCCCAGTGTGTTGAAGGCCTGCGCCATGGCAGCAGCATTCTTCTTCACCTGATGGGCATATTGTGTAAAGTCATCCGACAGTATTTCACCAAAAGCCACAGCCTTTGCAGCAATCACATGCTCAAGTGGTCCGCCCTGGGTGCCTGGGAACACGGCCATATCCAACAAGTGGCTCATCATGCGGATATTGCCTTTCGGATCTTTCAAACCAAACGGGTTTTCAAAATCTTTCTTCATTAAAATTACCCCACCTCTTGGTCCGCGCAACGTTTTATGCGTAGTGCTGGTTACAAAATGGCAATGCTCAAACGGGGAGCTCAGCAAACCTTTAGCAATCAATCCGGCAGGGTGGGCCATATCACACAAAACAAAAGCGCCCACTTCATCCGCCACACTACGTATGAACGCATAATCAATATCCCGGCTATACGCAGAAGCTCCGCAAATAATTAATTTGGGTTTAATCTCCAGTGCGGTACGCTTCAAACTGTCGTAATCAATCAGCCCCGTTTCCTTTACTACACCATAAAAATGCGGGCGGTATAATTTTCCGGAAAAATTCACGGGAGAGCCGTGGGTGAGGTGGCCGCCCATGCTGAGGTCGAGCCCCAGGATGGGATCTCCGGGTTGCAGAATGGCCATCATTAAAGCCGCATTGGCCTGCGCTCCGCTGTGGGGTTGCACATTCGCATACGCACAATTAAAAACTTCCTTGATGCGGTCAATCGCCAGCTGTTCAACCTGATCTACAATTTCACATCCGCCATAATATCTTCTTCCGGGATAACCTTCCGCATATTTGTTGGTCAGACACGACCCCATCGCCTGCATCACCTGATAACTGGTGAAATTCTCACTGGCAATCAGTTCAATTCCGTGGCGTTGCCTTTCCAATTCACGGCCAATTAAATCAAACACATGGTTATCCTTCATCATAAATAATCAATTATGTGGCAAATATAAGCACCTAAACGGATGTGGCATGAACCCCATACCGGGAAATGGATGGATGAATATACACCGGCGGAAAGAGTGAATAATTAAAAATGCAGTACTTTCACCGCTTAATGTAGCCCGGAAATATTCGGGCGATCAGTAAAAATTGCGAATAAGCATGAAAGCCATCATACCGGTTGCGGGGGCCGGAACAAAATTAAGGCCCCACACCTATACTCAACCTAAAGCCCTGATTCCTCTGGCAGGAAAAACGGTTTTAAGTTTCATCATTGATCAGTTGCGCTCGGCAGGGATAAACGAATATATTTTCATCATCGGATACCTCGGCGAAAAAATTCAGGATTACATCCATCAGGCATATCCTGATTTGCAATGCAGTTTCATCACACAAAACGAAAGAACCGGAACCGGTCCGGCTATTATGCTCACCCGCGAAATGGTTGGAGACGATGAGGTGCTGATTGTGCTGGGTGATACAATCGCCGATTTCAACGTGCGCGAAATTATGGATGCTCCCTGCTCCATGCTGGGTGTGAAAAAAGTGGACGATCCCCGTAATTTCGGAGTGGCTGAAATTGCCGATGACGGCACAGTAACACGTGTGGTGGAAAAACCCGCTATTCCTAAAAGCAATATGGCCTTGGTGGGCGTGTACAAAATCCGCGAAACAAACGTGTTGTATCAATGCCTCGAAAAAATTGTATCCAGTAATCTCAAAAAATATGAGGAGTTCAGCCTCACCGACGCACTGGATTGCATGATAGAATCCGGAGCTACGTTCCGGTCTTTTAAAGTAGAGCATTGGTATGATTGCGGAAAAAAATCTTCATTGATTGAATCGAACGCCATCCTATTAAAGAAATTTGGAAGCGAACCTCCGGCCGCCGATCAGATGCAGAATACCGTACTCATTCAACCGGTGAGTATTGGAAAAGGATGTGTGATTAAAAACGCGGTGATTGGCCCGAACGTAACGGTAGGCGAAAACAC
Source organism: Ferruginibacter sp. (assembly GCA_019638635.1). GTDB lineage: Bacteria > Bacteroidota > Bacteroidia > Chitinophagales > Chitinophagaceae > Ferruginibacter. The sequence goes on from JAHBTM010000003.1 coordinate 64,961, forward strand.
CATCATCAACTATTCCATTGTAAGAGACTCCATAATCGGGTCTTATTCTAATATATATCAGATTGTGCTCGAAAATTCACTGATTGGCAGTGATGCCGAAATAAAAGGCGTAAGCCGCAACCTGAATATAGGCGACAATACCGCCGTAGATTTAAGTGGCGGAAGAAATTAACGAAACCGAAATTTTCACCTGATGGCGCATGCTCAACCGGAACGCATTACAAAACTCTTTCAAGTGCAGTATCCCATCATCCAGGCCGGAATGATCTGGGCGAGTGGATGGCGTTTAGCCTCCGCCGTTAGCAATGCCGGAGGATTGGGGATGCTCGGCGCCGGCAGTATGTACCCGGATGTATTGAAAGAACAGATTCGTAAATGCAAAGCCGCAACAAATAAACCCTTTGCGGTCAATCTGCCTTTGTTGTATCCCTCCATCAACGAACATATTGAAACCATTCTGCAGGAAAAAATCCCTATTGTATTTACTTCTGCAGGAAACCCGAAAACATATACAGGTGTTTTGAAAGAAGCCGGAATTAAAGTAGTGCACGTAGTAAGCAGTTCCCGCTTTGCCCTCAAGGCGCAGGAGGCAGGTTGTGATGCAGTGGTGGCTGAAGGTTTTGAAGCAGGTGGACACAACGGACGGGAAGAAACCACTTCTTTTGTATTGATTCCTGCGGTTACTGCTGCCGTATCCATTCCTGTAATTGCAGCAGGAGGAATAGCCACAGGCAGGCAAATGAAAGCGGCCATCATCCTGGGTGCATCGGGTGTGCAGATAGGCAGCCGTTTTGTAGCCAGCGAGGAAGCTTCCTGTCATCCCGATTTTAAAAATGCGGTGGTGAATGCCGGTGAAGGTGATACCATGCTGATGCTGAAAGAACTCACACCTGTCCGTTTGTTGAAAAATCCGTTTTACAATCAAGTACAACAGGCCGAAGCGCAATGCGTAGGAAAAGAAAAACTGGCAGATTTATTGGGCAGAGGCCGCGCCAAAAAAGGCATGTTCGAAGGCGATTTGATAGAGGGTGAGCTGGAGATCGGGCAGGTGAGCACATTAATTGACCGCGTGTTGCCGGCAGCTGACATTGTTCAACAAATCTGGCAAGAGTATAACGCACTATAACCACTTAAATATTATATCTATATTTGTTATCTCCTGAAAACATCACATGAATACATTTTGTCCGTTTTTTTTTAGGTTGATACGCCGCTTGAGCCTGGTGCTGGCTTTTTTCTTATCCCTCAGTTTACCATTGATTGCACAACCGCCTATCTCCGGTCAGATTCCTACAGAAATTCTGCCCAGCCAAATTGACCCTAAAACCCTTTCTCAATCTCAATTATCCTCACTCCTGAGTGATAAGAATAAAGATGTAGGTAAGGATAAAAATGCCGAGTTATTAAAATCCGCCAATAAGCTGGATAAAGACAGCATCCTCACGGACAATATCAAGGAGAATTTATATAGCCCCGAAAGAACGTATGGGGCTAACGTGTTCATTCATTCAGCTATAACAGACATTCATGAACTTTCCACTCCACCCCTTGATTATCCGATTGGTGTGGGAGACCATATCATAGTAGCGCTTTGGGGTGCCGCAGAATTCCAGGAGAGTTATGTGGTTGCACGGGATGGAGCTATCTTTCCTCAGGGGCTGGGGAAAATTCATGTGTCGGGATTAACTTTTGATAACGTTCGGGCCATTGTACATTCAAGATTCCGGAGTGTAGTTCCTGCGGGTACAAACATCTCTGTTTCCTTAGGGCAGCCCCGCACCATCAATGTAAATGTAGTGGGTGAAGTGAATAGTCCCGGTCCGGTAACCGTTTCGGCCTTCTCCAACGCGTTTAATGTTATTGCCATTGCAGGAGGTGTTACTCCCTTCGGTAATCTGCGCAACATCCAGATAAAAAGAGCCGGTAAAGTCATTGATGAAATAGACGTATATAAATATCTCCAAACCGGTGACTTTGGAAAACACATCTACCTGCAGAATAATGATTTTGTGGTGGTAGGATTTTTTGAAAAGAAAGTAATGGCTTCCGGACAATTTAAAAGACCGATGTATTACCAGTTAAAAAAAGAAGAAGGGGTGAAAGCCCTCTTGAAATACTCCGGTGGATTAAATGCCGACGCTCTCGCTTCGGGCATGAAGGTGTTGCGTACTGAAAATGAAAAGCAGGTACAGCGTGATGTGAATGCAAACGCTATTTTGAAAATTGAAGGCGAAGATTTTGCGTTACAGGATGGAGACATCGTAAAGGTAGATTTGGTAAAGCCCGGCATTTCCAATAAAGTTGAAATCAGGGGTGAAGTAACCTATCCTAATTTTTATGAATTGAGAAAAGGCGACCGTTTGTTTGATATCATTAACCGTGCAGGAGGCGTTACACGAAATACGTTTTTGAACAGAGCGTATGTGTTTAGAGGAGCGGGAGATTCAACCAATTTACAAGCCGACCGGTTGGAAGTGGATTTGACCGATTTTTCAGATAATAAACTGCAAAGCTCCAACAACATTGAACTCATGCCGAATGATTACATCCTTTTGTTTTCTCACGGTCAGTTTACTGAACAGCAATATGTAGAAATATATGGTGAAGTACGAAAGGTAGGCCGAGTAAAAAAATACGGAGGGATGACTTTGCAGGATCTGCTGTACTTGTCGGGAGGCATCAAGCAATCTGCTGAATTTGGCCGGTTGGAAATTTCGAGTATCGTAGATATTGATTCTGCCCAACAAGGGTTGAAACCTACGCGTACCATCGTGAAGTCGTATGCCATTTTGCCTAATCTCAATATAGATTCTGCTGCAGCAAAAGTGGTGCTTAAACCGTACGATCAGGTTTTTGTACGCAAGAATCCAACCTTTGAACTGCAGCAAAATGTTCGTATAAAAGGATTGGTGAAATACCCGGGATCATATCCGCGGTTGCATAAATATGAAAGGCTCTCTTCTTATATTGAACGTGCCGGAGGATTAACTGAAAATGCGAATTTGGCCGGAGCATTGTTGTTTAGATATAAAACCGATTTGTTCAGGGAGATGATCCTCGACAAGCCAACATTGGATTCTAACGGGTTGCCGATTAAAGATAGTCTTTCAGCGGCTGTAAGGATGTTAGAAGAACCCGTAAGCATTGACCTGTACAAAGCGATGAAATACAAAAATTCAAAGCATGATATTGTATTGCAGGAAGACGACCTGATTATCATTCCGGAAATCAATCCGTTTATTTCGGTAGAAGGAACGGTTCAATCGCCCCTGAAAATTGCATTTGATAAAGAACATACCAATTTGATGTATTACATTGATAAGGCCGGAGGTTTTGGTGTGAGGCCTTGGCGCAAGCGGATATATGTAACCTATGCCAACGGCAGGAGCAAGCGTACACGCAATTTCCTGTTCTTACATTTTTATCCAAAAGTTGAAGAGGGCTCCGTAGTAGTGGTACCGGTTCGTCCGGAAGGCGCGGAGTTGGGAGATATGGCTAAATCGGTCATCATTGCCGCTATTCCGGTGTTGATGACCGGATTCATTTTTAAGTATGTCAGATAATTAAACATGCATTCACAAGAATTTATAAGACAGGCAGCACTCAGGTTGTACCGAAACCGTTGGATGTTATTCATCGCGGGATGTGTCTTTGCATTGTTGATGGTTTTGTACGCATGGAAGAAACCCACGGTGTACCAATCGCGCGCATCGGTGTTTCCACTCACAGCCAGCAATGATAACTCGCTGGCAAAAAGCACCCTGAGCAGTATCCTGGGCATTGCGGATGCGCCACAAAGTTTTAGTCAGGAAGCGTCTATCAACATCGTTGAGCTGGCCCTGAGCCGCAACACCCGTGAAGCGGTGGCCATGCAACCCCTTCCCAATTTTGGAAACAAATCCATTGCTGAATTATTAATAGATGAATATAACAAGCATCGTTTTTTTTGGGAGAAGGCATTGAAAAAACCTGCCGACAGTGCACGGCTGGCGGCCACCGGGGCTGAATTGCTGAAATATGCCATGGATGCAAAAATCAATAAGAACGGCATATTGGAACTGGGTTTTAAAACATCGAATGAAGCATTGGTGAAGCCGGTGAGTTACACCATCATTGAAAAAATTTCCGGGTTTTATATTGATTTAAAAATTCGCAAGGCCAAGTTGGATTTTGATTTTACGGTGAAGAAAGTAGATTCGTTGCAAGAGGTGTTGAATCAGTACGACCGTTCGGCCATTCGTATGTCGAATACCACCATGTTTGTTCCCGGCACCCGGATTGAGTATCAGATTCCGAAAGAGAATCTTGTAACAGATAAAGACCGGGTGATGCGTCAGCGCGATGCATCGGCGAATAACCGGGAAGAGGCCTTGTGGCGATTACAAAAAGCAACACCCATTATTGCTACCTTAGACAAGCCCGATCCGCCGTATGAGTTTAAGAATACATCTAAAATTCTTTTCGGAATAATAGGATTTGCCATTGGTATATTCTTAGCTGCCCTCGCACTTACTGCGGGTATCATTCGCCGTTACCTTATACATGAAATTAAATCTGCCGTGTTTGGCCCGCATCCTGATCATGCAACAACTACAGAATAGTAACTAATAGTCAGTTCGCTTCCACAAGCATAGCCAACAGCTGAGTCCAATATCCATCCACTCGGCACTCAATGAGATCTGACGAAGAATGGAAACTACCTAGAATCAAACTCATTTCTTTTTAACCACAGAGTGAACAGAGTGAACACGCACAAAGCTCACTAAGTAAGTCTTTGAGTCCTTGGTGAAAACCTTAGTGTTCATTGTGGTTTAATTCTTTTTCCCAGAAGTACACCTGAAAGAGACTAGTGAAATGATATGTAGGATATATTTTTTTACCACAGAGTGAACACGCGCAAAGCTCACTAAGTAAGTCTTTGAGTCCTTAGTGAAAACCTTAGTGTTCTTAGTGGTTAAATTCTTTTTTCCGCGTACCATCGAAGATAGTATCGAAACTACGCAATTTCAGTAGGAGCAATTATGCTTTTCTAAATGCCCACTTTAACATTTCCTTCCAGCTGGGTTTTTTACCATACATCAAAATACCGGTACGGTAAATTTTAGCCGTTAACCACGTAAGGAAGAAGAAACAGCCTACCAGCAATGCCATGGAAGCAAGGAGTTCCCAAACCGGGATATCAAATGTAACCCTTCCCATCATCACAATGGGTGATGTAAGCGGGAACAAACTACCAAAGACAGCCAGTGAACTGTTCGGGTCGTTGATGGCGCGTGTCAAAATAACAAACCCTAAAATGATGGGCATCATCACCGGAAAAATCAACTGCTGCGCATCGTTCTGGTCATCACTCACTACTGAACCAATCGCCGCAAATAAAGAAGCATAGGTTAAGTATCCTCCAATGAAATAGAAAATAAACAGACCGAAAATTTTAAATAAAGGCAAGGCCGACAAACTTTGCATAATTCCGGCAATAGCTGCGGTTTTCGAAGATTCATCTATCGAGGTTGCCGCATTCATCTGCGTAAGCAAATCCGGAAAAATGAATGGGATAGCCAATTGCATCAAAAGGAAAATAATAATCCAAACAGCAAATTGAGTTAATCCTACCAAACCTATACCAATGATTTTTCCCATCATGAGTTGAAAGGGTTTCACCGAACTTACAATCACTTCTGCAATGCGGTTGGTCTTTTCTTCCATCACCCCACGCATCACCATGGTGCCATAGATCAGCATCATCATATATATCAACAGCCCACATACAAAAGATACGGCAAAGGCAACTCCTGCGGAGCTGTCTTTCGAACCTTCTTCCGTATCAATCTTATTGGTGAGGGAAACATTACTTTGTATTTGTTTGTACTTCAGTGGATCAATGCCATACGCCAAAAGCCTTTTGTCTTCAATTGCTGCATTTATCATGCTTTCCAGCCTCGATGAAGTAGATAGTGACACTGTGCTGGGGCTGTGTATCACCATGTTTTTAGGAGTATCTATGTGCATCTGCGGGATGTACACCAATGCATCATAACCGGCATCTTTATACTTCTTAACAAAGCTACTCTCTGTTTCGTTTTTGATGAGTGTAAACTTTAATTCACCACTTTTACTCTCAGGAGTGGTGGCGAAGATGCCCGCATCATCAATAATGGCAAAAGATTTACTGCTATTGCTGCCACTGATGGAAATGGCAATAATAGCAGCATAAAAAGCCACAATAACCAACGGCACCACAATGGTGGTGATTAAAAATGATTTTTTCTTAACCCTTGAAAAATATTCTCTGGATATTACAAGTCCGGTTTTATTCATAGCGGCGATTCGTTTTGAGGTTGAAATTGTCTGGCCTTCGTGGTTCCTTCTACCAGTTTAATGAATATGTCATTCAGGCTCGGTAAAACTTCCTGAAAACCATGTATCAATTTGTTTTCATTGATAAAGTACTTCAGGATTTCATTGGAAGAAGTGTTTTCTGTTTTCTTTATCAATAAATGCCCGTCCTGGTTTTTTAATATCTCAAATGGTGCACGGGAGGTGTCTATATGATGGGCTCCGTCTACATCAATCCTGAACAGGTTTTCCTTAAAATCCTGTTTTACCTGATGTACCGCGCCGTCCAAAATTTTTTCTCCCTTGTTTACCAGAATAATTTTATCACAGATTTCCTCTACCTGTTCCATGCGGTGGGTGGAAAAGATAATGGTGCAACCCCGTTTGGCAAGATTGAAAATTTCATCTTTAATGAGGTTGGCATTAACGGGATCCAGTCCGCTGAAAGGCTCATCCAGAATAATGAGCTGGGGTTCGTGTAAAACGGTAGTTACAAATTGCAGCTTTTGGCTCATCCCTTTACTCAGGTCTTCCACTTTTTTATCCCACCAGGATTGCATTTCGAATTTTTCAAACCAGTGTTTGATTTTTTGCATGGCTTCGGTCTTGCTCAGGTTTTTTAACCTGGCGAGATACAATACCTGATCTCCAATCTTCATCTTTTTATACAAACCCCTTTCTTCCGGCATGTAACCAATGTAGGCGATGTCGTTGAGCGGGTCAAACTTTTTTCCATTGAAGAGAATCTCTCCGTTATCCGGATAAAATATGCCCGTAATCATACGCAGCAAAGTCGTTTTACCGGCACCGTTAGGTCCGAGCAAACCGAATATAGATCCCTTTTCAATGTGGAAGCTGATGTTGTTTACAGCTTTTTGTGTGGCAAATTGCTTTTGCAGATTTTTTACTTCCAGTATATTCATGCTTATCGAGTATGGGCAAATTTAAACACATACAATTTAATATACATCTTCAAATCGTATCAGTGGAAGTATAGGTGGATGAAAATCACGGTTTCAGGAGTGCTTGTGCTATGATATGGGCCACCCGCTCGCCATCCATGGCGGCACTGACAATACCTCCGGCGTATCCGGCCCCTTCTCCGCAGGGGTACAGGTTGTTGAGTTGCGGATGGGTGAGGGTTTCTGGATGACGCGGGATTTTCACGGGCGATGAGGTTCGGCTCTCGGTGGCTACCACAATTGCTTCGTTGGTATAATAGCCTTTCATTTTTTTACCGAATTGCGGAAAACCTTTGCTCAACACACGGAAAATATATTCCGGCAATACCTCTTGTAAGGGAGCCGATGTTAATCCCGGCAGGTAGGAGTTGGCCGGTAAGTTGGCCGATAATTTCTTTTCGCAGAAATCTACCAAACGCTGTGCCGGCGCTACCGCTTTACCGCCTCCGGCTGCGAAAGCTGCCTGTTCCACCATTTGCTGGAAGCGCAGTAACAGTAAAGGGTGGGCCGAATCAATGCCGGTCGATTTCAACACATGAAACGCATCTTCTCCGGATACTTCTACCACCATTCCACTGTTGGCAAAAGGATTGTTTCGTTTAGACGGGCTCCAACCGTTCACCACAATTTCTCCCGGAGCCGTAGCGGCGGGAGCGATGATTCCACCCGGGCACATACAGAAGGAAAACATACCCTTCTGTTGAATTTGTTGCACCAGCGAATAAGAAGCGGGAGGCAGTGTGTCGGGCTCAAAAGCGCAGTGGTATTGTATTTCATTGATGAGTGCCTGCGGATGCTCTACCCGTACGCCAAGGGCAAAAGGCTTGGCCAACAATTGAATTCCGTGGTGATGCATCAACTCAAACACATCGCGCGCAGAATGCCCGGTGGCGAGAATGTATGCATCGGCGGTAATATTTCCTTTGGGGGTTTTCAAACACGTTATCTGTTGGTCCCGGATTCCAAAGTCTGTCATCTTGCACTCAAAATGCACTTCGCCCCCTGCTTCCAGGATGGCTTCGCGCATGGCGGTGATGATCTGTGGCAGTTTGTTGGTACCAATGTGCGGATGTGCATCGTACAGAATAGATTCATCGGCACCGAAATGCACAAACAATTGCAGGATACGCTGGATGTTTCCTCTTTTAGAACTACGTGTGTAGAGTTTACCATCACTATACGTGCCGGCCCCTCCTTCTCCAAAACAATAATTGCTTTCAGGGTGTACCACACCTTGTTTATTCAATACGGCAAGGTCTCTTCGGCGTGCCCGCACATCTTTTCCACGCTCCAGCAGGATGGGTTGGATGCCCATTTCAATACACCGGAGTGCGGCGAATAATCCTGCAGGGCCTGTACCCACAATGGCTACGCGGTGTTTGGCCTGAGCGACATCCCTGAAATGAAAGGGAATGACGCTGCGGGGTAGTACGGGTTCATCTATAAATGCCAGTACCCGGAAGGTATAAAACACACGACTGCCACGGGCATCCACTGAACGGCGCAGGATTTGATAACCGGTAATACGTTGGAGAGATACACCGGCATGTTCCGCCATTTTTTTTCGGAATACAGATTCCTGCAACGCATCTGAGGGCAATAACTTGAAAGAAAGTTCCTGTTGCACTCGCTGCTGTATTGGGGTTTATATTAAAACGGCAGGTCGTCAGTGTCTGCGGCAGGCATATCAGTATACGTTTCCTGTACCGGAACCTGTTGTTTAGCGGCGTCTATCGCTGATTCTATACGCCAGGCATCCAGGTTGGTCCAGTAACTTACTTTCCCATCACGTTCACTCTTGCTGCCTTTGATGTTGAAGAACACTTTAACCTGATCTCCGGTATGTACGCGGTCGAGTATAGAGGTTCTATCTTGTGTACACTGAAATTTTATGTAGGAGGTAAATGTACGGCCGTTGTTTTCGTCGGTTTGTTCAACCACAAACTCTCTGATTCGGAAAGTTTCAGTACGTTGTACTGCGTCATATTTTTCAATCAGCTTCCCGGTTAATTCGTAACTCATGTGTATTTTTTTAAGAACCCCAAATGTACTATTAAAGGTTTACTCAGCCGCGAATTTTCAGGGCAAATACAGCGGTGAAATTGTGGGCAATCAGGAATAAAAACAAGCTTTAGGGTTTTTTTTAAAAAATAAAAAATATTTACTCACATTTAATCTGATACATTTGCCGCCCTGTTGTTGGAAATGTGTTTAAAATAGACTAACCACCGGCAAAAGGAAGTGCGTACGCTGTAGGGTGAATGTGCCTGTCAGCAAAGGATGGAAGGCAAACAACACATGATTTTTTTTGAAAAAAAATGTTGCGTTGAATTTGTAATTTTTGGATAAAAAACAAGCGAATAAAAAATTTTTTTTTCAACAAAATAAAGTTGATATTCGCTGTTCTACCGGATTATATTTTGATGTTCAACATCTGTGTATAAATCGGCCATAGTCCTCCTATAGAACGCGGGATTTCTTCAATATATATAAACTGCTTTTGGTATAATGGATAAAGGATTAGAAAAAGTATGGGCAAACTGTTTGGAGATAATCAAGGATATTGTAGAATGGCAACATTTTAAAACATGGTTTGAACCGATTCGTCCGGTTGAGCTGAAAGATAAAGTTTTAACGATTCAGGTTCCGAGCCAGTTTTTTTATGAATACCTTGAAGAGCATTACGTATCTCTCTTAGCAAAAACACTGAAGCGCGAACTAGGTAGTGACGCGCGGCTTGAATACAGAATTATGGTAGATAGTGGTAATAGTCGCAATAAGCCACTCACCATGGATATTCCGGGTAACGGATACAAATCATACGCCAATAACGAAATGGACTTTCCGCTCATCATCAATAATCCTGTCAAGAATCCTTTTGTGATTCCCGGATTAAAGAAGATGCAGATTGATCCGCAACTGAATCAGTCGCACACCTTTGATGCCTTCATTGAAGGTGATTGTAATCGGGTGGCACGCCGTGCAGGAAAAACCGTTGCTGAAAAACCGGGTACTACCTCCTTCAATCCCCTGGTATTGTATGGCGGTGTAGGATTGGGTAAAACGCACCTCGCACAGGCCATAGGAAACGAAGTAAAACGCACCCATCCTAATAAGGTGGTGCTATATGTAAGCTCTGAAAAATTCATCAATCAGTTTATTGATCATGCACGCAACAATGCAGTGAATGACTTTATACATTTTTATCAGATGATAGATGTGCTGATTATTGATGATGTTCAGTTTTTCAGTCGCGCTGAAAAATCTCAGGATGCCTTTTTCTCCATCTTTAATCATCTCCATCAAAGTGGTAAACAACTGGTGCTGACCAGCGATAAATCTCCCAAAGACCTCGAAGGTGTACAGGAGCGTTTATTAAGTCGTTTCCGCTGGGGATTGAGTGCCGATTTACAGTTACCGGATTATGAAACCAAAATTGAAATCCTCGAGAATAAGATGAAACGCGAGGGTTTTGATATGCCCAAGGAAGTGGTGAAATACATTGCATACAATATTAACAGCAATGTGCGTGAATTGGAAGGAGCATTGATTTCCCTGTTGGCACAATCTTCGCTCAACAAAAGAGAAATAGACCTGGAGTTGGCGAAAAAAGTATTACGCAATTTTGTAAAATCTTCCAGTAAGGAAATTACCATTGATGCCATTCAAAAAATGGTATGTGAGTACTTTGATGTGCCATACGATAAACTGCTTCAAAAAACCCGAAAGCGTGAGATTGTTCAGGCCCGGCAAATCACCATGTTTTTGTCGAAGGCTTTCACCAAAAACTCACTCAAAACCATTGGCGAACATTTTGGAGGAAGAGACCACACCACAGTAATACATAGTTGTCAAACCGTTAAGGATTTAATGGACACCGACAATCTGTTCAAGGAAAGTGTATTGGAGCTTCAGCAGAAAGTACAGCTGGCGGCAATGTAAACGGTACCCCCCTTTTCTAAAAATATATTCTATTACAGTCTATAAATGTTTGGGTAGTATAGAATTGAATTGTATTTTTGCAGCCCCTGATTCAGGGAAGAAGGAGAGGTGCCTGAGTGGCCGAAAGGGCCGGTTTGCTAAACCGTTGTACGGACTTCAATCTGTACCGAGGGTTCGAATCCCTCCCTCTCCGCTGAATTTGTTTCGTTCGGGATGTAGCGTAGCCCGGTTATCGCGCCTGGTTTGGGACCAGGAGGTCGCAAGTTCGAATCTTGCCATCCCGACAACATCAAGCCTTCGATTTTTCGAGGGCTTTTTTTATGTAGATGTATCGCGTCCCGACGACTTTGTGTCGGGAAGATGCATGTTCGAATACTGCATCACCAACGTGCCTTCGATTTTCGAGGGCTTTTTTATATCGGAATGTATCGCGTCCCGACGACTTTGTGTCGGGAGATGCATGTTCGAATGCTGCATCACCGACGCCTTCGTTTTCAGAGGCTTTTATGTTGATGGCCATCGCGTCCCGACGACTTTGTGTCAGGAAGGTGCATGTTCGAATACTGCATCACCAACGTGCCTTCGATTTTTCGAGGGCTTTTTTTATGTAGATGTATCGCGTCCCGACGACTTTGTGTCGGAAAGGTGCATGTTCGAATACTGCATCACCAACGTGCCTTCGATTTTTCGAGGGCTTTTTTTATGTTGATGTATCGCGTCCCGACGACTTTGTGTCGGGAAGATGCATGTTCGAATACTGCATCACCAACGTGCCTTTGATTTTTCGAGGGCTTTTTTGTTTGATGTAATCGAGTTCTAAAGACTATTTTTCGGGGTGTATTTTAGGGAGCACAATTGTTATTAAAGCAATCAAAGGGTAGCCTGCTACGAACAGAAAGGTTCGATTCAGCCTGCATATGGGTACACATCATGCAGGATTACACACGGTTTGTATTCCTGTAGCCGGTATAATTTCGTATATGCTTTGCAGTTAGTTCAGTTCAGCTTCCTGCATTTTCTTTTGTGGATGCAAGTATCGTTTTTCAAAATCAGCTTTGCTGTCGCGGAAAGAAGTCACCGCGCCCAGTTTATAAAGGGTATAAATGTATATCCAGGGTAAATCTAACTGATACTTCAAAAACCCCGCCCTGGCACTGCCGGGATACAGGTGATGGTTGTTATGCCATTCTCCGGCAAATAATCCCGGGCGCATTTGATTGAGGGATAAGTTTCTTCTGTCGAAATCAATTCCATCTACATGCTTCTCTTCCCCTTTACCATGGCCGGTATAATTAAATGCACGTACAAAAATGAACCAGAACATCGAAGCGCTGAATATAGTACAGGCCAAGGCATGACCGCCAATCCAGTAGGTTACTCCGTACCAGAATGCCCAGTTGAAAATCCACATCAGGATGTTATAAAAAGGGTTTGTGGCCGAACCCCATCGCTGATAGCCCTTGTAACTATTCAGCGGAACACCGGTGTTCCGCATAAAATGAAGCACTTTATTATAATCCTCTTCACTCAGGTTCTTAGATATGCTCTGATGATTTACGTCTGATAACATACAGTACATAAAACCTCCCCGCGGATTGTAAGGGTCGCCCGGCTCATCTGATTTCGAATGATGCACATGATGCGATACCACATATATCTCCTCCGGAAACGTACGAATGACCAGGTTTTGAGTAATGAATCTGAAAATGGGATGACGGAATGTATACGATTTGTGGGTGCAATAGCGATGAAACCATATCGTGCCGTGTGTGCCCATGATAATCATGGCGTACACCAAAAACACCACCAACATCGTAACCGAAAAATATTCAAAGAGGAAAAAATAAAAGAATGGCACCATACAAACTACCATCAGCCAACTGATGAGAGATATCCAGTTTCTTTTGTCCTTAAAAACATTTATCCTGCGAAATGCTTCCTTAAATAACGTTTTAACGGTAGGTTTTATGAGTTCACCCTTTTCATCACTCCAACCGTAGGACGGTTCCTGTAATACACGATCAATAAATGCCATACTTCCGTAAGATAGGTTATTAATGCTCAATTAATACACATGAATAGTTTTCTGTCAATATATATTATTTGCATATATGTATCAACCTCCGATTTCAATCCGTGGTCAGTAAATAAATAAAATTATTTCAATCTGTTGTCTGCCGATGGAAATATGATATGCGGTTGAAACGATTTGGCCACTTCAAAATCCATTAATGCATAGGAAATAATGATGATGATATCTCCCACAGTTCCTTTGCGGGCCGCAGGGCCATTCAGGCAAACTACACCGCTACCTCGCTTCCCTTTAATAATATACGTTTCCAGGCGCTCGCCATTATTCACATTTACAACCTGAATTTTCTCATTTTCTATCAAGTTGGCAGCATCCATCAAATCTTCATCTAAAGTTAAACTGCCCACATAGGCCAGATTGGCCTCCGTAATGGTGGCACGATGTATCTTCGATTTTAAAACCTGTATTTGCATGTCCAACTTTTTGCAAATTTCAAGAAATTCAATTTATTTAACCACATATTTCAGGGTGAAATTTTGATCATTTCATCCCTGGAGTTAAAAAGAGTTTTTTCACATGCAATTTTCTTGCAATACCAAACTTCAACATATCATTTTTTGGGGGATTGCCATCCTGTGGATGTCATGCAACACAGCTTCTAAAAACGATCTTCCGGTAGTTCGACTCATCACCACTGAAGGAGATATAGATATTGAGTTGAACGTGAAGCAAGCACCCATAACGGCCCAACATTTTTTAGAACAGGTGAAGCTGGGTAAATTCAATGATGCACAGTTTTATCGTGTATTGCAATCCGATCCCGGCGGATCATACAATACCGGAATGATTCAGGGAGGGGTCCATGGAATGTCTATTGTCATTCCGCATATTCCACACGAACATACCGGTACCACCGGATTAACACATACCGATGGTGTCGTTTCTATGGCCCGAACCACTCCGGGCAGCGCTTCCGGTGAATTTTTTATTTGTGTGGGAGATCAATCGCCGCTCGACTACGGCAGAAGAGGCACTGCCGACAGCCTGGGCATGGCTGCCTTCGGGAAAGTGATCAACGGAATGAAAACCGTGAAGAAAATCCATAACCTGCCGGCAACCGGAGACCGGTTGATGCAACCTGTTAAAATCAGAAAAGTGGTGGTATTGTAAGCAGATGGGGCCGCTGCCTATGAGAACTAACTGTTACGAATATACGAAATAAAAATATGTACATTTGTACCTTATGATGAAACAATGGTTTTTCTTATGCGCCGTGGCAACCTTATTGGCTTCTTGTGCCGGCTCCAGAAAATCATCCGGTAGCAAGCCGGTAAATAAGCCCCATACAGCCATTCAAAGCCAGGTGCGTTTGAAAGGAAAGGTGAAGCCAGTTCAAATCAATACCCGTTCAGTTGATCCGGATGAACTCGTCACTTTTGCTGAAGGATTGGTAGGGGTTCCGTATAAATATGGTGGTATGAGTATCAAGGGGATGGATTGCTCCGGATTTATCGGATACGTGTTTAATAAATACAACATTAAGGTACCACGTGTATCAAAAGATTTTACATATGCCGGTCGCGCAGTGGGTTCATTGGATAGTCGCCGGGGAGATTTAATCCTATTCACCGGCAGCAATCCGAATAGCGGCGAAGTCGGGCACATGGGCATCATCACAGAAAATAAAAAAGGCGTTTTGAGATTTATCCATTCAGCCTCCGGCGGAAACCGCGGCGTTTCCATTACAGGCATGAACGCGTATTTTCTGGAAAGGTTTGTAAAGATTATCCGCATATTCCCCTGACGCACAGTTCGTTTGCAGCACTTCCTCATTACCCCGTGAAATGAATGTATATTTGCAGTAAATCGTACAATATGATGTGGAGGATATTGCTTTTACTGTTACTGCCTGTTTTTTCTTACGCACAACCCACCGGGTCATTGATGATTATATCAGAACAAGGGGATCCGTTTTATTTATATCTGAACGGACAAAAAATGAATGAAACGGCGGTTACTAAAATCAGGTTAGATGGACTATCCGGTGAATATTATACCGTAAAGGCAGATTTTAAAAGTGCGGCTATTCAACCCGTTACCAAACGGTTGTACCTCATGGATGATAATTACAAAATGAGCGACGCAACGTATAGAATCAGGAAAGATAAATCCGGAAAAGCACGCTTCGTTTTCTTCTCTATGCAAACACCCAATCCTCAGTTTAAACCGGAAGAAGGGATGAAGGTGATTTACTTTAACCGGCCGGAAACAGAATCTGCACCGGAAAAGAATCCCGAAAACACCCCGGATAATACAAAAGAGGAAAAACAAAACACCCATGCCATTTTAACCAATGTGAAAGGGGCTACAGTGAGTTTACCAAATACAAATACACCGGGTGCTAAACCTGAAACAGAAAAAAAGGAACCCCGGGCCACTGAACCTGCAACTAAAAAAGAAATCAGTCAGCCGGTATCTCAAACGAAAAAAAATCTGCCGGTGGATAGCGCTGCTGTGAAAGCACCTGCACCTCAAAAAGCAAAAGCAGACAACAAAGAGGTTGCGGTTAAAAAAGTTGAAACCACTAAAGAGGTAAAAGAATCAAAAGCCGTAGCCCAAACTGAAACCGAAGCTAAAAAGGAAACAAAGGCAGAACCCAAAAAGGAATTAAAAGCTGAAGTATATCCTTCCAAAAAATGTAACGACTGGCCCATGATGAAAGCGGATTTTCAAAAGGCCAGACAAGTTGTAGAAGAAGCTAAAAATGATAAGCAACGCCTCGTAAAAGCGCGAGAAATGGCAACGGCCCATTGTTTGCTCGTGAGTCAGATTTCTGATGTATCTACCCTCATCACCGACGAAAAAATGAAACTGGATTTTGTGCAATACGCCTATGGTTTCACCATTGATAAAAACAACTATCAACGTTTAGAGAAATTGTTCACAGCTCCTGAACACATGCAGGCTTTTAAAAAGTTTTATCAATCCCGCACACAGGAATAGAGTATATCCGCATTTGTTTATAAAAAAAGCTCCTGACAATTCGCGGGAGCTTTTGATATGCATTGCTTAAGATGTTTTTAATATCCTGTATACCTTTTTCCGAATATCAGCACGCGCCCGCGGCCTTTCAAAATATTTCCGGTAGAACGGTATTTAAATTCCACACTACGCAATTGTCTGCCGGTGGGTGAGAGGTGAATCACCGAACTGTACTGATTCGGGCTGAGTGAAGAAGGCATTGCCGGTTGCATTTTATCGCCATTCGGATATACTACCTTAAAGTTGTGTACAATCAGTTTTTTATTTTCCACCTTTATGCGGATGTCGGTAAATAAACTGGTAGAATTCACCATAATTTCATCCCGGTCTTTTACGAAATTGGCTTTCTCTTCCCCTATCAGCTCCCAGCCTTCTTCCACTGCCAGGGTACGGGTTGCGGGAGCGCAGGAAGAAACGCAGGCTAATGAGAATCCTATCAAAGCACCAAATACAATTTTGTGGGTTGTCTTTATCATATGCAACAGTTATGGCTGCAAAATTAAGGGATATTGCTTGAACCGTCATGTCCTGTGTAGTCTTTCATCTTCATTAGCAACTAAGCCATTACAGCTTTGTATCTTTGCATCCAATTCGCTCTATGGCCCGAAGTAAAAAAGTAAAGGAAGAGGAACTGCATGACTATATTGTGGTATCCGGCGCCCGTGAACATAATCTGAAGAATATTGATATTGCCATTCCAAAAAATAAACTGGTGGTTTTTACCGGTGTGAGTGGAAGTGGAAAATCATCTCTTGCATTTGATACCATCTACAATGAAGGACAAAGACGTTACATGGAAAGTTTTTCCGCGTATGCTCGTCAGTTTATTGGAGATATGGAAAGACCAGACGTAGATAAAATTACCGGTCTCTCTCCCGTTATTTCCATCGAACAAAAAACCACCAATAAAAATCCGCGAAGCACCGTAGGCACCATCACGGAGATTTATGATTTCCTACGCCTGTTGTTTGCCCGCGCTTCGGATGCGTACAGCTATAATACCGGAAAAAAAATGGTTCGCTTCAGTGAAGAAGAAATTGTATCTACCATTTTTGAGAAATACAAGGGTAAAAAAATATCAGTACTGGCTCCCGTCATCCGCGGAAGAAAAGGACATTACCGTGAACTTTTTGAAGACATCAGAAAAAAAGGCTTTGTGAAAGTGCGTGTGGATGGTGAGGTAACCGATCTGATTCCCAAAATGCAGATAGATCGTTATAAGATTCACGATATTGAAATTGTTGTAGACAGGCTGGAAGTTACAAACGATATGAAAGTGCGCCTCAGTAAAACGGTGCAACAAACATTACAACTGGGTAAAGGCCTTTTATTTTTACTATTGCACGATACGAATAAAGTGGTTCAGTTCAGTAAACAACTGATGTGCCTCGATTCCGGCATCAGTTACGAAGAACCCTCGCCCAATGCGTTTTCTTTCAACTCGCCATATGGTGCATGCCCGTCATGCAGGGGGCTGGGAACCATGTACTCCGTTAATATGCATCAACTGATTCCGGATGATACGAAATCACTGAATGAAGGAGGTTTGAAACCCTTAGGGGAAGAGCGGGAAGCGTATGTGTTCAAACAGATCAGGGAATTAGCTAAAAAACAGAAAATTGATTTGGATGCACCCATTCAAAAATTGAATGAAAAATCACTGAACATCATTTTGTATGGCAATGAAGCCGGCGGCACCTTGGAAGTGGATATGAATGAAGAAGCCTCAGGGAATCTGTACGCATCAAACTATGAAGGCATTGTACCCATGTTGAAGCGTTGGTTTGCTTCGCCCAATGCAGGAGAAGGGGTGAGGCAGTGGGCTGAAAAGTTTATGGTGATGAACACCTGCAACACATGCAATGGAACCCGATTAAAAAACGAAAGCTTATGGTTTAAAATTCACGAGAAAAATATTGCAGAATTAAGTGAGATGGATATTGACCAGCTCTTTAACTGGTTTAATGGAATTGAAAAGCATTTATCATCTAAACAAAATGCCATTGCCCGTGATGTGTTGAAAGAAATACGTGAACGATTGGGGTTTTTGCTCAATGTTGGACTAAATTACCTCACACTATACAGGCCTTCCCGCAGCCTCAGTGGCGGCGAATATCAACGCATCCGTTTGGCAACCCAAATAGGGTCTCAACTCCAGGGTGTAACGTATATCCTTGATGAACCGAGCATCGGACTCCATCAACGCGATAACCGTAAACTGATTCAGGCACTGGAAAACCTGAGGGATATCGGAAATTCTGTATTGGTGGTGGAGCACGATAAAGATATTATGCTGGCCGCTGACCACCTCGTGGATATAGGCCCCGGTGCCGGAACACATGGCGGTAGAATAGTTGCTGCAGGTACGCCGCAAGCTGTTTTAAAATCTGCTTCAGATACTGCCAAATACCTTAACGGTAAATTGAAAATAACGGTTCCGGATAAACGAAGAGTTGGAAACGGGCATCACATTCGCCTGGAGGGTGTTACAGGCAACAATCTCAAAAACATATCGGTTCATTTTCCACTGGGGAAATTAATACTGGTTACCGGAGTGAGCGGCAGCGGAAAATCTACGCTTATCAATGAAACGCTGTACCCTTTGTTGTCAAATCATTGTTTCCCGGCATCCCGTATGCAACCTATGCTGTATCAATCTATCACCGGGTTGGAGCATATTGATAAAGTGATTGAGATTGATCAAAGTCCGATCGGGCGCACCCCACGCAGTAATCCGGCCACCTACTGTGGTTTCTTTACTGATATCAGAACATTGTTTGCGGCTGTACCCGAAGCCAAGATCAGAGGATACAATGCGGGACGGTTTTCTTTTAATGTTAAAACCGGAAGATGCGATGTATGTGAAGGCGGAGGTATGCGTGTGATAGAAATGAACTTTCTGCCGGATGTGTATGTGCATTGTGAAAAATGCAACGGTAAACGTTATAACCGCGAAACACTCGAAATCAGATACAAAGGAAAATCTATCAGTGATGTGTTGAATTTAACGGTGGATGAAGCCGTGGAATTCTTTAATGCCGTTCCATCTATTTACAGAAAAATAAAAGTATTGCAGGATGTGGGGTTGGGTTATATCACACTAGGACAAAGCGCTGTAACCCTGAGTGGAGGCGAAGCACAACGTGTGAAATTATCTACTGAACTGGGCTTGCGTGATACAGGTAAAACGTTTTATATTTTGGATGAGCCCACAACGGGTTTACATTTTCAGGATATCAAACTGCTGATGGATGTGCTGAATAAACTAGTCGACAGAGGAAACACTGTGCTGGTGATTGAACACAACCTCGATGTTATTAAGATGGCAGACCACGTTATTGATATTGGGCCAGAAGGGGGTGCTGGTGGCGGAAAGGTATTGTTTGAAGGAACCCCGGAAGCATTGAGTGTTGTAAAAGGCAGCCATACGGCCCCATTCCTTAAAGCAGAATTATCCTGAAACGTTTTCTAAAAGAAGGTAAAGCATGGTAACGAAGCAACAATGTGGTTTCAGGGGTCATCGTATAAGACTATACGTTGTTTTCCATGGGATGTAATCTTCTGTTATATACCTTACACTTCTTCTATCAATCATGGCATTTTTCAGCGCATGCTGTATTTTCCGGTGTACACGATTTTATCTTTCACCATACACAGATAGCTGTAATTGCCTTTCTGTATATTTTTGATCATGGTTAATTTCGAATGAATCAAAGTAGTGCTGTACGTAGTGCCGTTTTGTTCTGATGTTATCTGAAACTGTACCGGCTTTCCATCACTGGTGCGAACCTGTACCTGAATGGCATCGTTTCCTGCTTGTTGAATTTTAATGGTTTCCACAACAGTTTCTACACTTTGTGCAAGTGCCCGGGTTGATTGATACACCATCGCTGCAATAAAACAGGTGATGATGATAATAATCCGTATAATCCATTTTCGGTTTTTGAGCAGTTGCATAGCGTAGCTTTTAGTTGACAGATAATTTTACATGGGTCAGTACTATTATTTAGGTTGAACAGAATGTTTAATAGAAATGCGGGCAACGTGTTTGTCTTCTTTCTCGATATCCCGGACTGTTTTCCAATGGCCCGAGTTTGAAACCGAATTTTATCAGAAAGGAGAAATAAGCATCCATGTTTTTCGAATTGCCTCTTTGTGTGCCCGGTTCGTAACGGTTAATTCCTGGTGTGATAATGCCCATGGTTTTATCATGGATTTGACGTGCAATCAATGCCTGTTGTGGGTTGAGGTACACATCAAACATATCCGGGTCAATATACGAGGTGCTTACATCATCAATATAATCGGTGAAGGTTTTACGATATAATAATTCAAAGCTGGTGTTCATTCGTTCCGTGAGTAAAATTTTTACACCGGCTCCCATGGGGATGTTGAACTGCGTGAGCTTATATGGTTTTTTTTCAGGATACTCCGCCATGCCTTGTCCTTCGGTACGTAGTGGGTGCAGGCGATGCCATGTTTTAATACCTCTTGAATCCGCAATAGAACCCATCGGGTCGAATTTAAAAATACCACCACCAATAAAACCATACGGTTGATAACGGGGCACCTCATCACTGCCTCTGTTTAAAAATAATGTTGGATAAAACTCAATAGCAGCATACGCTTCCCACATATCACTTTTAAAATCGAGATTGCGTTGTTTTCTCCATAACTCATCTTCTCCTTTTGTACTGATGATATCATCTCTTCCGGCAACATGCGTGTACTGTCCGGCCACCCTGAATCCAAGCCAATCGGTAGGGTAGAATACTACAAAGCCTCCTTTCATGAGCTTGGTGAGTTCCAGATTTACATCTTTGATGAAGGTGGTTCCTACACCTCTGTTGCCTCCCAGATCACCGAGAAAAAAGGTAGGTCCGAAATTGATGCCTGCTTCAATGCGCATAGATTGGCCCCCAACAGTAATATGCTGAGCTTTTGACGGGTTGATGAAGCAAACAAGCGCTGCACTTATCCATACGGCAACATAATGGAGGTAGTGTTGTTTCATTGGGGTCGGTTTGATTAAACAGAACTATCCTTACAACAGATTAGTGTGTTTAATTCTTTTAACGTAAACCGACAGCTATTTATTGCGTAAAGACCTGCTCCGGTACAATGCCGTAGTTATCAATCGTATAGAAAGTGGATAGATTTTATATGTTACCGTGGGGCTGAACCGGCCGGATCATTTTAATATGAGGAATGTCATCTTCCAGATAGCTTTCGCCGGTAGAAACAAACCCCAAATCACTGTAGAATTTTTCAAGATACTGCTGAGCACTGATATAGATTGCACTTTGAGGATATTGGGTTTCGAGCAAATGGATAGCGCGTTCCATCAATTGTTTCCCGAACCCTTTACCACGATAGGGTTTAGTGGTTAGCACCCGTCCAATACTACTGCCTGCATAGGCTACGCCCGGAGGTAACAGACGGGCATAGGCTGCCAGTTCGTTGTTGTATGATATCCAAAGATGCTCACCTGGCAAATCCCTTCCGTCACAATCTAAATAATTACAATCCTGCTCAATGATGAACACTTCCTGCCTTGCCCGCAGTATTTGGTACAACTGATTCGTGTTCAGTGAATGAAACGGGAGGCAATGGGTTTGTACTGTAGCGTCCATTACGTTTATTTTTGTGCGTTGGTTCGTTCTTCCATTTTAAACTGCATAATGGCTGCAATCGAATCAGCCCTTTTTTTGGCAAGCGTAGTTTTCGGACCTTCAAAGCACGCATCAAAGGCTTCGTGAAAATGTTTTAGCCAGGCATCAAAATGCAGTTTTTTTAATGGGTAGATCTGGTTCAGATGAAAATGTTTTTCCATTGCATTCTTCTGATACACGGGATTGTCTAATACGATCGTTTCCCAAAAATCTACAATGAGCGGGATGTGTGTATCCCAGTGCATATTGACTATTTCATTGAAAATGATACCAAGGTGTTCATCTGCCTTTACCTTTTCGTAAAATAATTCTACGGCCTGTTGAATATCTGCTCTGGTTTCAATATCTCTTTTAGTATCCATATCTGTTTTTCCAGCGTTCTTTTAAGAATTTTCGTACTTCTTCTTCTCTTGCATTTTTTTGTGGATCATAAAACCGTGTTTCAGATAATGCATCCGGCAAGAATTCCTGCAGCACAAAATTATGTTCGTATTGATGGGCGTATTTATAATCTTTACCATAGTCCATTTTCTTCATGAGGGATGTAGGCGCGTTGCGTAAATGCAGTGGTACGGGTAAATCCCCCTTTTGCTGAACGGTTTCCAGTGCTTTTTCAATAGCCATGTAGGAGGCATTGCTTTTTACGGAAGTGGCAAGATAGATAGCACACTGCGAAAGAATAATTCTGCTTTCTGGATTACCGATTACCGCCACCGCCTGAAACGTGTTGGTAGCCAGTAAGAGCGCATTGGGGTTGGCATTGCCGATGTCTTCACTCGCAAAAATGACCATTCTTCGTGCGATGAATTTTACATCTTCTCCTCCCTGAATCATTCTCGCCAGCCAGTACACGGCACCGTTAGGGTCTGAACCACGCATGCTTTTTATGAATGCAGATATAATGTCGTAATGCATCTCTCCCTGCTTGTCGTACAACGCAATTTTTTGTTGTGCTACATGCATCACTACATCATCGGTAATGGTGGTGCCGGATGGAGACTGAGTGGCTACCAGTTCAAGTAAATTCAACAGTTTACGGGCATCGCCTCCGGATATACGGATTAATGCATCTGTTTCTTTAAGTATCAGCCCCGCAGCAGCCAACACCTCATCCTGTACGAGGGCCTTACGCAAAAGGGTTTCCAGGTCTTCGCGGTCGAGCGCCTTTAATACATACACCTGGCATCGGCTCAATAAGGCGCTGTTAACTTCAAAGGAAGGGTTTTCTGTGGTGGCACCAATTAACGTAATGATTCCTTTTTCAACAGCACCGAGCAAAGCATCTTGTTGTGATTTATTGAAACGATGTATTTCATCAATGAACAAAATGGCACCTTCTGAATCCTGCGCTGCGGCAATGACTTCCCTGATATCCTTTACTCCCGATGAGATGGCACTTAAGTTATAAAAAGGACGGTTCAATGCCTGTGAGATGATGTGCGCGATGGTGGTTTTACCTACGCCGGGTGGTCCCCATAAAATCATAGAGGGCACATTGCCTTGCTCAACCGACAACCTGAGGATACTGTTTTTTCCCGCAAGATGTTGTTGCCCTATCAGGTCATCTAACCGCTTTGGCCGCATTCTTTCTGCTAAGGGAGGTAACATACCGCAAAGGTAGGACGGATTATTGCTGTCCCACGTTTTTTAATAAATCTAAAATTTCTTCCGGTTGCACGGGTTTATGCTGATTATCTATGTTGAGAACAATCAGGTATCCATCCGGGCCTCCGGCTTTTTCTACCGCATGCACGAGTTTAAGCTGATCGCTGTCCTTCCGCTGGCCGGTTGCATCATCCCAACTTTCGTTCGTACATAAGCAACCCAGCGTAGGGGTGAAAGGATAATATGGTTTAGAGCGATAGTATGAAGGTTTCACCGTAGTGCCATGCGCGATGATTTCATGCCTGCCGGCTTTTCCGGCATAGTACGATTCATAGATCGGGAAATGATTTCTCCAGCTTTCGGGTAGTAACTGACGGTAGTGTTCTATGTTACCGATACTGTCTACTTGTATTGAATCCCGATAGAAATGCCGTGCATCATATTCCATAGGCAAAGTGAGTTGTAGATTGGTGGTGGGCCCGATCGCTCCTGCCTTTGAAATGCCATAACCATCCATGCGTAAAATACCTTCCGGTGTATTGCCATTGGTGAGATAGCCGGGGAGGCCACTTAAACTTCGGGCCAATTGTGGAATCGTGATTAAATTTCCAAGACTATCTTTTACATACTGCCCATCCCGGTTGCGAACAATAGCCAATCCCGGATAATTCCGGTTCTTTCTTTGTATGCTGATAACGAGTACCTGTCCTTTGAGGTATTCCGGATCAAGAAAGGGTGTGATATCCGGATACCTTTCAGGTGCATCCTGTAAGTGAAAAAGCAATTGTTCCATCCATGGGTTCCCCTGAAGTTGGCGGATGTTCGCAGTTACCTGATCCATCAGTGTTTTGTACAGACCTTCCTTGGGTTGAAGCATCAAATAATGAGCAGCCATGGCAAAAACCTTGGAATGATTGGTCTCCTCCAACAAGGCTTTTACTTCTTTGTGAAACGCATCCGGATACATACCGTACAGCACTTCCAGTAAAGCCCGTTGAAATTCCGGACTACGTGTATGCATTTCCGTTACAGCGTATCGTATGCGGTGTTCAATCCAGGGTGTGTGTTTATGCAAATATTGAATGGCAAAGAAGGCACTACTCCAGCGCGATTCGGTGCTATCAGCCAACGGCAGTGACAGATTCTTTTCAATCACGTTTTTGATGAGCGTTCGTTCCAGTTGCTGACGGTCTTTGTACAGGAACGGCAAGGTGTCGGGTATCTGGGCCACGGTATTCAGTGGAAACAGAAGCAAAAATATCATCAATGGTTTCACCTTGTAAATTTATGGAACCAAAAGCGGCGTACGCATGAACATTGTGTCTTTTTTCAATTCTTTAGCAACAGGTTAGTCTTCTTCTTTCAAACCCCAGGGCGTGGTGTGTATTTCAACCGGCTGCGATAAATCGAATGAAATACTGAACACCCGTTCGCTTCCAACCCTTTTCAGGTTATAGGTAAATGCAGTATCATTCAATGTTACCCACCATACATTGGTACAGGCCGCCTGTAGCATATTGCAGGTAAATTCATCAGCAGGAAAAAACTGAAGATTGGCTGTGCCACTGTTGCTGGCCGTACCTCCGTACATTGAAATGGGGTCTTCGGTGCCATCAGCATGCCGGTGAATGTGTTTTAAGCGGATGCGGTTATTATTGCGTGTAAATACCCATGTTCTCGAACGGTTATTGCCTACATAAAATGGAATCTTTATGCTGTTGTCATTACAGAACAACACTTGCATCACCAGTTTTTCTCCGGTGAAACCATCGCCTGGTTTGCCACCGGTTATGATTCGTCCTTCATATGATTTACCGCAGTGTGTTTTCAAATGGTTAAAGAAGGAATCGGCCGCAGTGAGTGTTTGGGCATTCGTTTTTCCCGATAGTGTATATACAAACAGAAAAATGAAAGCAATTATTTTTTGAATCATTATCCTGTAAGGTAAAAAAAATCCGCCACCTATTACGGGTAGCGGATGGAGCTCATTTTTATATAATTATTTCTGAACGGGCGTGATGCGGATATTCAGTTCTTCCAGTTGTGCCTGATCAATAGCTGACGGGGCATCCAGCATCACATCGCGGCCACTGTTGTTCTTGGGAAAGGCGATGAAATCCCTTATACCCTCACTACCTCCAAGAATGGCACAGAGTCTGTCGAATCCAAAGGCAAGTCCTCCGTGAGGTGGAGCACCATATTCAAATGCGCCCAGCAGGAATCCGAATTTGTGTTTCTGTTCTTCTTCATCCATACCTAAAGCAGCGAACATTTTTTCCTGCAGTGCACGTTGAAAAATTCTGATAGACCCGCCTCCAATTTCGTTGCCGTTCAATACCATGTCGTACGCATTGGCTTTGATGTTGGCATAGGGGTGTTTCAGGTATTCAGCTGCATTTTCAATAGCCGGATTGTTTTGAATCATCCGGTCGATATGCTCTGGTTTGGGCGAGGTGAATGGATGGTGACGGGCTACCCAACGGTTCCCCTCTGCATCATATTCAAACAACGGAAAATCCACTACCCACAACAGTTTAAATTCGTCGGATTTCCTCATGCCCAGTCTTTCGGCCATGAATAAACGAAGTTCGGCAGCGGCTTTTCTGGTGCGTTCCTCCGGTCCGGCCAGGAGTAAAATCAGGTCGTCCGGCCGGGCTTGTACAGCTTCGGCAATGGCTTTCAAACGATCTTCCGGATAAAATTTATCTATGCTGCTTTTGAACGATCCGTCGGGCTGAACTTTAATGAATGCCAGTCCATTCATGCCTATCTGAGGGCGTTTAACCCAATCCGTTAGTTCGTCGGTTTGTTTTCTGGAGTAACCGGAACAGCCGGGGGCGCTCAAGGCGATAACGGTTTCTGCTTCATCGAACACTTTGAATCCGGCCTGATCAATCAAGTGAGCCAGATTTTCTCTTTCAGGAAATGTGTGTGCAGGATAGCGCAGGTTGGCCAGGCGCATATCGAATCGTGTATCGGGTTTGTCAATTCCGTATGTCCACATGGCATCTTCCCATGTAATGCGTTCTACGGTGTGTGTATAATCCACTCCTTTTACATCTTTCAGGATGTGTTTAATCATGCCTTCAAACAAGGAAAGGATATCTTCCTGTTCTACAAACGACATCTCACAGTCAATTTGTGTAAACTCCGGCTGTCTGTCAGCCCGCAAATCTTCATCTCTGAAACATTTTACCACTTGAAAGTAACGGTCGTATCCGCTTACCATCAATAATTGTTTGAAAGTTTGAGGAGATTGGGGCAAGGCATAAAACTGTCCGGCATTCATGCGTGATGGCACCACAAAATCGCGTGCACCCTCCGGTGTAGATTTAATAAGGAATGGTGTTTCAATTTCCATGAAACCCTGCTCATGCAAATAATTTCGGGCACTTCTGTTTACGTGATATCGAAGTTCCAGATTTTTTTTAACCGGGTTTCTACGCAGATCTAGATAGCGATATTTCATTCTTAAATCATCGCCACCATCCGTATCATCCTGAATGGTAAAAGGTGGAGTGGCGGATGTATTTAATATGGAGAAAGATTGAACAACTACTTCTATATCTCCAGTAGGTATATTAACGTTCTTATTACTGCGCTCATTCACAGTGCCCGACACCTGCAATACAAATTCGCGGCCGAGGGGTTGTGATTCTAAACGTTCGTTTAAACTTTCTTCAAATACCAGTTGAGTAATTCCGTAACGGTCACGCAAATCCACAAAAGTAATGGCACCGAATTTCCGGATGGTTTGTACCCAGCCGGCAAGGGTAACGGCAGCGTTGCGGTGTTGAATACGCAATTCACCGCAGGTATGTGTTCTGTACATGGTAAAGCTGTTTTGCAGGGTGGCAAAGATAGAGCAAATGACAGAAACCGGTGTGTTCTACAAAGGCATTGCAATGCTCCGGCTTTTGTGGCGCGGATTCCACCAAAGGTAGTAATACAGCATAATCCCGATTCCAATACCGAAAGGCAGCATGGTGAAGTGCCGGTAACTGATATTGAAGTATGGAATCAATAATTCGTCCCAACCAAAAAACTCGGTAATCATCCAATAGGCATTGGCCGTAATCCAAAGCAATACTGCCAGATTATGGCATCGTTCACTGAATATGTGCCAGAATTTTCGGGTGATGATAAAACCCGCCGTCATAGTGGGAACAATCATCACGATACCGGTAACATGCCATTCCATACACCAGCTGATATCTTTCACCAACCAGAAAAAAATATGCAGGTTTTCAAGCCGGCGAAACTGAAGCGTCATGGTAAATTGTTCCTTTTCGGGAACAGGTGCGGGTGCTGTGGGGTGCGACATATGGTATTGAGTTCTTTAAATTGGTTTCCAATTTATCATAAGTAGATGGAATCATAAAATTTTATACAGCAGATGTCATTGGCTGAATATTTATATATTTATCTCAGTTCATCATTCAACTTGTCATTTGAAACGCATCCGTCAGTTAGATGGTTTAAGGTTTGTGGCTGTCAGCTTCGTGCTGCTACAGCACTTTGCCTATTACATTGGACAAAAATTCAGTGCGGGATATTATGGTGTAGATTTGTTTTTTGTCATCAGCGGATTTCTGATAACGGGCATTTTACTAAAACAAACCGGCACTCTCGGTAAAACATACCTGCAATTTCTTGGGCGGAGAACCTTGCGCATTTTTCCCATCTATTACCTTACGCTGGGCATTTTGTGGTTAGTGAATTTTCCGCATGTGCGAGAAAGCATCCTCTATTTTTTAACCTATACATACAACTATGCGGTAGTGATACACGACATTCCGCTGAACCATACCACACATTTCTGGTCTTTAAGTGTGGAAGAGCAGTTTTATATTTTCTGGCCGTGGCTTGTCCTCGGGTTAAAAAAATATCCTTCATTATTAAAGGTTATTTTATGGGGATTGATACTTTTTTGCGGATTGCAGTTGGTTTGGAATGTGGTTCCTTCCCTAACACCCTATAATTATTACGGGCTGATTCCAAGGGCATTCTCACTGGCATTAGGGGGTTTAGGAGCCATATATTATTCTGAAGGGAAAATTTCTTTCAGATGGTTAGCGCAGGGTTGGATAGAACCCGTATCCATTTTAATATTGCTATTTTTTCTGCATTATCCATTAGGTGTACAACCCATCATACTTCCACTTATATCATTGTTCTTCATTTTGAAAGCCGTGCACAAGGGTTTTCAAACACCCTGGATTGCAACTGCACTGAGTAACCGGTGGGTGGTGTATTTAGGCACCATATCTTACGGAATATATATTTATCATCTTCCCATAGCGTATTACTTCACCAACGATTTGTTTTACGCATATATATGGAACCGTATTGATTTTGATGCATTCGGACCATTGGCCAAATTACAATACCATCCCTGGATACTGAAGCTCCCTCTGTATAGTTTAGCTGCAGTGGTTGCAGCACATGTATCTTATCAGTACATAGAAAAACCAATACTTCAATTGAGGGATCGATACTTCCGCTATCCCTCTTCGCAAACAATAGAGTGAAACAAATACAGTTTATTCATCTCCCGTTATTTGTATTCGAATACCTTCACTATGACTATTGAATTCAGGTGCGTACATAGATTGTATGCTGGAAATTCCGGTACTGAAATCTCCGGCATGTGTGGCAAACAATGCATACTCGAACACATACGTGCCTTTGGGTAAATAGTCGATGAAGAAGTGGCTCGCCAGGTCTTTTGTGCTTTCGTAATATCCCAGATTATGACTGTATTTGTAACCACTGAGTACGTTTACCGGTTCCATGCCTGACACCCGCATGTCTTTCAGGTGGATGTATTCCATATCTCTGTCTGATTGTACAATCACACGCACCACTATTTTGCTGCCTACAGGCACCAATGCGCCATCTTCAATAGGTGTTAATACAGGTCCTTTATTGGTTTGATGTTCCACAAAATAATTTCTCTTCAACAACAAAGGGGAAGTAGTTGAAGAGGTAATCTGATCCAGATTCTCAAAATATTGCCAATACACACCACCAAAAAGGATATCCTCCGGTCGGCTGTTTTCGCGGCTGATGTGGATTTGAGCCATGGAAGCATCCACCTCTTTTCCTTCTATGATTGATTTAAAGTAACCGGTTCCGGCTTCGGCATCTTCCGGTGCAGCTTGTAGGGTTG